>DATNLZ010000086.1:0-33281 GCA_035602605.1 Candidatus Dormiibacterota bacterium | reverse complement strand
TTGTCCCCGGGCATCATGTACGTCCAGTCCTCGATGTGATGGTTCGCGTCGAGGAAAGTGAACACGGCATGGTGCATGTGTCCGTACTGCGTGCTACCAGCGACGTCGAGAAACTCGAATTCCACCGTCTTTCCGTCCGATGACATCTTGCCCGCCATGCGAGGCCGATTCCCCGCGTCACAATAATGCGTCAGGAGCAAGCGGTCCCCGTCCAGATACAACATGGTGATCGGATCGTCGGGTCTTCCAGCTCCTGTCATCTCATGCATGAGCGTGTTGCCCATGGAAGTCACGCGAAACGATACTTGCATGAGCTTGCCTTCAATGGCGGCTTCTTGCGGGACGGTCGTCACGTGGCCTTCCCACGAACCCGCCAGGGTTTTCAGTTTGTCGAAGGACCTTAGCGCATCTGACTGCGCAACAGGCTTTTGCGCCTCGGACTGCGCGAAAGCCACGGTGGAGAGCGCCATCACAACAACGGACAGCACAAAACCAAGGGATTTCATGTTGCATTCTCCTTAAGCTTCTTACTTTTGGTTCAGGTCTCCCTCGCGTACTCAAGTGCGAGCGATCCACCTTTACGACATCTAGTGTTATAGTTAACTACAACACCGTCTCACATGCAAGCTTTTTTTCTATTCTCGTTGCCAAGTCTAGGACCGTATCTGAATTCAACGAGCAGACATCTACAGGCTCAGCCTCAGTGCATGAGTTGACGTTTGATGATCACGTTCAGCTAAACGAGCGTCCATTTGATATAAAATTGAGGAATGCAGCGACGCTGGAGCCGTTCACGACTACTATGGCACCGTTTGTCGTTCTGCATTGTTGCGCTATTTAGTGCTCTTGGGCATTTCCATCTACCCGCCCCTTTTGGCTGGTGGACATCGTTGCGACTGGCTCTGTCGGGTATGTTCTTGTTGACGGCCTCGGCTCACTGGGACAGGCGTCGTCCGGCCTCATTCAGTTGGTTCCAAGAGTTTTCCGCGGCCTGAACTTCTCGTGACTGTGACTGGAATTCTGGAGATTCTCGGAGCAGTCGCACTCATGCTGCCAACGGGAGCGCGCGATGCGGCTCTGGGCCCGTGGCTCATGCTGCTCGCGGTCTTCCCGGCAAACGTTCATGCGGCACGCAAACGCCTCACGATTGGGGGTCGGCAAGTGCAGGCCTTGATTCCGCGTACGCTGCTGCAGATTGTCTTTCTGACTGCAACCTTGGCTGTCTTCCTGGGCGGAAGGGATTAGGGATTGAGGAGTTTATTGTCCGCAGGTAGACGCCAAGGCCCAATTGACGACCGGCATGACTTGGACTGAGACGTTGCCTTGTTACTGTCAATCTTGGATCGATCTGACGAGGTGGCTGCAGTTAGGCCCAATTCCTTACAGAGTGCCTGTTGTCAGTTCCAGTGCTTTCCGGTCCAGGGGGTCTGGACTAAGAATGAGGTCTTCAATGCGCGCTATCATTCGACGGAGTGTCGATAAGGAGTTTATAACTCCAGAGCGCTGTTGGATTCTCGAGTCGTGGAACGAACCGACGGACTCGACGCTTTCAATTGCGAGAGCGCGAGTAGAGCCGGGCGTGACCACGCAAGCGCATCGCTTGCGCGGCGTGGACGAGCGATACATCGTTGTCGCGGGGCACGGGGTCGCTAGAATTGGAGACCTCAGGCCGGAGAGAGTCGGACCGGGCGACATCCTCGCGATTCCAGCTGGCACCAGCCAACAGGTGACTAACGATGGAATGACAGATTTGGTCTTCTATTGTGTTTGCTCGCCTCGCTTCACGCCGGATTGCTACGAGTCACTGGAGTGAAGTAACGCTGTGTCGACGGTTGGAACCCTCCGTACCGACATCGATCAGACAAGTCTACTACCTGTGCAGCATTCTGGATGGCTATAGCCGTTCGATCGTCCATTGGGATTTCCTTGCAAGACTTGCACAACATGAACAGAAACAGCCCTATCTTTAGGCACCCCGCTGAAAGAAGGGCACCTCAGGATTCGAAATCTGAGTTGGGGCAAAATGCCAACGACGGCAGTCATGTGGCAAAGTAGCTGGTTAAGGGTAACTACGCTAAATGGCGGTTAAGCATTGATCGGAGAAGTAAGTCGATCGTGCAAGCTTGTGGGGAATGCAGCAACGGAGGTTTCTTTGCAGAAAAATCCAAACGCTATGTTTGCACTGCTATGGGCTGGCTTTGCGTGCGGCGTCCTGGACATTACTGCCGCGCTGGTGGTCTATGGCTTCTTCGGGCTCAAGCCTATGCGCCTCCTGCAGGGGATTTCCAGCGGATTGCTGGGGTCGAGGGCATTCTCCGGCGGGCTCGCGACGGCACTGCTTGGCCTCCTCTGTCATTTCCTCATCGCCTTCGGGGCGGCCGCTGTCTACCTTGTGGCGAGCCGGGCTGTTGGCTTCTTGCTAGAGCACGCAGTCGTTTCAGGAGTTCTGGATGGTGTGGCCGTCTATTTCTTCATGAATCGCATTGTGTTACCGCTCTCCGCTGCAGCCAAACGGCCGTTTTCCATTTAGATGATGATGGTCGGCGTGGTCATACACATCTTCTGTGTCGGGCTTCCCATATCTCTCAGCGTGCGCCGATTTTCGAGATGATCGAGTCTCGCTGCTCGAAGACCCGTTGCTCTCGGTTGATGGAGTGATCTGGTGGTAGCTGGCCAACGCCTGATGGATCGGAGAAGTCCTGCAAAAACTACGTGTACGGTAATCCGACTTTATTCTTTCTCGCGGTTAATCGCCTGGACGAACCTGGAAATTCTCAACAAATGCGTAACCAAGCAATACGCCTAGCAGCAAACCAGTTGCGACCACTGTCAGATTCCAGAAGCGCAACCAGAGGGAAACACTCTGGGCTGGCGGGGCGTCACTGCGAAGGTTACTGAGAGATTGACAAGGCGTTTGGAGCGAAGGTGACGAGCAACGCCCCGAGCAAAGTCATTGAACGTAGTTATCCTGGTAGACGACGCCATGGGATTCTGACTTACCTTTGCGTGAACACCGACTGTCGGACCTTAGTCCGGTCCGCCCCAGTCACGCGCGCTGGGTGTGCCCACTTAGCTGGGGTGTTCATCTAAAAAACTGAGCATCGGAATATCCGCTGGACTTGCCATATTGTGTCCGGCTCAGGAGCTTTGCGTGATCCCATTCTCAGTTCTCGATCTGGCGCCCATTCCGCGGGCGCTACTCCAGCGGACGCCTTTCGCAACTCCCTGGAACTCGCGCAGCACGCGGAGCAGTGGGGGTACCGACGCTTCTGGCTGGCCGAACACCACAACATGCCGGGGATTGCCAGCGCGGCGACGGCGGTCGTCATTGGACACGTGGCCGGCGGGACAAAGACCATTCGCGTGGGAGCCGGCGGGGTGATGCTGCCCAACCATGCGCCACTGGTAATCGCAGAGCAGTTCGGCACGCTGGCGTCGCTGTATCCCGGACGCATCGATCTCGGCCTGGGCCGAGCACCTGGAGCGGATATGCCTACGACGCGGGCATTGCGGCGTGACAGCAAATCCACTGGCGATGATTTCCCGTGGGATGTGCAGGAATTACAGTCGTACTTCGAACCCGCGGAGCCAGGGCAGAAAATCCGCGCGGTCCCCGGCGCAGGTCTGCGTGTACCTATCTGGGTTGCTGGGGTCAAGCTTTTTCGGCGCACAGCTTGCAGCGACACGGGGATTGCCGTTCGCCTTTGCGTCGCATTTCGCGCCCACCGACATGATGCAGGCACTCCATCTGTATCGAAGTGGCTTCAAACCGTCGAAGCAGTTCAAGCGGCCATACACGATGTTGGGCGTGAATGTCATCGCCGCTGCTACCGACGCAGAGGCGCGCCGCCTTTTCACCTCGCACCAGCAAGCCTTCACACAACTTCGGCGCGGAATGCCGGCGCAAATTCCGCCGCCGATCGACGACATCGAAGCGTATTGGTCTCCGGTGGAGAAGGCCATGGCCAGCCAGTCGCTGGCCTGCTCGGTGGTTGGCGCAACCAGGACGGTGGAGCGTGGATTGCATGAATTCATCGAAGGCTACGAAGCCCGATGAGCTGATGATTGCGACCCTTATCTACGATCAGGTCGCGCGCTTACGCTCTTACGAAATCACCGCCGAGGTCCGGATGCGGTTGGGTGCGGAAGAACGCCAAATGAGCGTACCGTGAGCGGGCTACACCCGTAACTGGCCTTGAAGTCTTGCCTGTGTCTGCTTCCGCGGTGAAGCGTTAAGATCATCACTCGTACCGCAGGCAATCGATGGGGTCTAGGTTGGCCGCTACGTTTGCCGGATAATAGCCGAAGAACAAGCCCACCCCGACGGAGATCGCGAAACCAATCGACACCCACAGATAAGACAGTGTTGCGGGAATCGAAGGCACGAAAGTCCGCACCAATGTGGATATGCCGGCCCCGATTAAGATGCCAATTGTGCCACCGACCAGGGTGAGGACCACGGCTTCCAGCAGGAACTGTAAACGTACGTCCGCGCGGCGAGCGCCGATAGCCTTGCGTACGCCAATTTCCTGAGTGCGCTCGGTTACGGAGATGAGCATGATGTTCATCACGCCGATGCCGCCGACCAGCAAACCTATCGAGCTGATCACCGTCGTGAGGATCACCAGCGCGCCGGTGAGTTGATTCCACAAATTGCTCAGAAAGTCCGGAGAGCTCAGCTCGAAATCATTACCCTTATCGGGCGGAACGCGGCGCAAGCGGCGCATCGCCTGAATGACCTCACCCTGCGCCAGTTCGATGTTTACATTCTTGGGGACTGTGAATAGCATCACCAACTCTTTGGCCTCCGGGTACTGCTTCTTGAAGTTGCTCAGCGGGATGATGGCGAAGATGTCTACTCCTGGACCGAGGAACAATCCTTGGTCGTGCTCGAAAACGCCGATGACCTCGTACGTGCCACCGTTGATGCGCACCGTCCTGCCAATGGCGTCGGCGCCGGGGAAGAGCGATTCGCTAATGGCCGCGCCCAGCACCACGACCGAACGCGCGTGCTCCTGGTCGAAGGCGCTGATGAAGCGGCCTCGCTCGATCGCAAACAGCGGAATCGCCTCCGTGTACTCCGGCTCGGCGCCGCGCACAATGACTCTCTCGACGCTGTGGTCCCCGCTGGTAATCAGGTTGCTATCCCCAAAGAAAAAGCCGCGCGTGCCCACGGTGGTCACGATCTGCACGTCGGGAGCGGCTTGCCGGATGAAGGGGGCATAGGTGTATTCAAGATATTTGCGTGTGCGGATGCGTTCTGGCATGCGGGAAGGGTCCATTCCCGGCGGGAATCGTGTAAGAAAGTAAGTGCGCGAGCCGAGGGATTCCACTTTGTCCTGCACGAACTTGTTCAGGCCTTGAATGATTGCGGCCATGGAAATCACCGAGGACACCCCAATGACGATGCCGAGCACAGTCAACGCGGAGCGCACCTTGGAGGAGCGCAGCATTTCCATTGCGGCGAAAAAATTTTCCCGGGTCTGAGCGAGCGTCATCATTGCCATCAGTCAGACCTCAAGGCGACAACTGGGTCCAGTCGTGACGCGCGCAATGCCGGATAGATTCCGAAGAATAGTCCAACCGCGGAACTAAGGAATACTCCCAACACCGCCACCCAGGTCTGTACGGAGGAAGGGAACGGTGTATATGTGCGCAGGATCAGCGCGACAAGGAACCCTAGAGTGATGCCGGCGATGCCCCCGACAATGCATTGCATGACGCTTTCCACCATGAACTGGCGCAGGATGTCGCGCTGGGTCGCGCCTACGGCGCGCCGCACGCCAATCTCCCTCCGCCGAAGGGTCACGCTCACCAGCATGACGTTCATGATCACGATGCCACCGATGACCACGGAAATCGCGCTCACCATAATGAACACGGCAAAAAACGCCGAGCTGATGCTGCGCCACAAGGCCATGTAACTCTCCTTGGTGCCGATGAAGAAATCATCGCCCATATTGCCACTGAGATGGCGCCGCGAGCGCAAAATCAGATGTGCCTGGTCCTGCGCCTTTTCAAAGTTCTGTGTGCTCGTCTTGACGTTGATCGTGACGCTAGAATGCATCCCCCGCATCCGGAGGAAAACAGGTAGTGGGACTATAACGAAGTTGTCCCGGTCCTGGCCGAGGACGCTGCCGATCTTTTCTATGACTCCTACGACCATGAATTCATCGTTGCCAATACGGATGGACCGCCCAAGGGGGTCCGTGCTGAGAAATAGCTCCCGCACGAGCGTGTCGCCGATCAAGCAAATGTTGGCCTTGTGTTGCGCTTCCGACGGAGTGAAGTAGCGGCCAAGTTGGACCGTTCGCGAGTCGATATCCCCCATGTTTGGCGTGTGCCCATAGAGGCTTACGTCCTGCAGCTCTTTGTTGCCCGATCGTGCCCGAACGCTGGTACTGGCGCTGGCGCCAACTTCTTCGCACGCGCTGCATCCTTCGGCAATGGCGGCCATGTCCTCGAGTTCAATTTTCTTGTACTTCAGCGCTTTGATGATGATGTTGAAGTCCGTCACGGCGAACGGTGTGCGCGCGATCTGGAAAACGTTTGTGCCCAGGTTGGCGATCTTCTGTTCAACATAAAGGTTAGCACCCTGCACGATAGTCATGACCGTTATGAGTGTGGCCACACCCATCGTCAGTCCCAGCATTGTGAGCGAGGCGCGCAGCTTGTGCCCGCGCAGGGCGCTGAAGCACTGAGCAAGATTGTCGCTGACAGCGAGCATGGCGGCTTACCCGATCCAATCCTGCGAGAAGCGTTAACTTGCCGAGTGCGCGAGCCTGAACAGTGCCTGTATGGCGGTGAACCCATTCTGGGTAAGGTCGCTTTTTTCGCGCCGACGGAGTTCTTAGCAGGACAACATCATGAATCTCGACTCAAGAAGCTTGCGGCGTGATTCCGACGAGGTTTCTGCGCATCACAATTATGAGCCCTCCGATCCAAATCAGTCGTCCGCTCCAGGGGAAACTATTGCCGGTGGCGCCTTTTGAAAGCGTTCGGCGCGCTACTCCGCGTTCTGGCCCTTCCGGCGCCTTAGGTGGTTTGTCAACGGCGCTGGGCGCCTGACCGAGCCGCGATGCCACCCCCGCGCTCTGTGGATTGTAGCTCGGTTGGTCCAAGCTTGACACGATAGGTTGGCGGCATTATGGTCTTCCTCAAACCTGTAGTTGAGAATCGAAAATTACTGAACTGTGGGGGCGAAATGAATATTTCCAAGCGCTGGTGGCTCCTGATTGCCTTGTTTTGCGCAAGTTTGCGCAGCGTTCCGGCGCAGGAATCTCGCGCCACCTTGCACGGACAAGTGCTCGACCAACAATCTAGCGTCGTGGCCGGCGCCACCGTAACGGTGACGTCGCAGGACACGCAAGTCAGGCACGAGACGACGACCAACGGTGAGGGCAGTTGGACGATTCCCTTCCTCAACCCCGGCGCCTACTCGCTGCGGGTCTCCGCTCCGGGCTTCAAATCCGTGGAACAGGCGGGAATCGTGCTTCAGACCGCTGACAGCAAGCAAATTGACTTCACGCTGGAGTTGGGCTCGAGGTCCGAACACATTACCGTGAGGGCCCAGGTGCCGCTAATCGACACGACCTCGGCGACGTCAGGCACCGTAATCACCACGAACCAGGTAACCGAAATGCCGTCACTCTCGCGCGTTCCTACTCTGCTCGCCGGACTCTCCCCCGGGGTGCTTCTGAAGGACCAGAACCAGAATCTTGTCAATATGTGGTCTTACATTGGAGCGTCCGCGATCTCGGTGAACGGCGGCCGTGATGACCGCTCGAATGAATTTCTGCTGGATGGCATGCCCAACCAGCACGGTGACAAGGTCGCCTACATTCCCTCAACGGATGCCATTGAAGAGTTCCGCGTGATGACTAACGCCTACGACGCGCAGTATGGTCGCCAAGCCGGCGCGACCATCAATATGTCAGTCAAAAGCGGCACTAACCACTACCACGGCAACCTTTATGACTACGTGCGGAACACCGTGTTCAACGCCAACCTGTTTCAAACTAATCTCGCCAACGGGACGCGGCCGCCTACGCATTTTAATCTCTACGGAGCCACTTTCGGTGGTCCGGTATTTATTCCCAAGATCTACCACGGTAAAGATAGGACCTTTTTTTTCGTTTCTTTCGAAGGAACGCGCAACCAGGATCCGCGCTTTACCATTCGATCGGTGCCCACGGAAAAAGAACGGAACGGTGATTTCAGCGAATCGTTTACGACCAAGCCGGGGGACCCCAAGCACTATCCGATTATTATCTACGACCCGAGGACGGTCGATCGCACCACCGGCAGACGCACACCTTTCGCAAACAACGTAATTCCGCTTGACCGCATTAGTCCCATTGCCAAAAAGATTATCGCCTTCGTGCCTCTGCCTAATACGGCCAGCGCGTCGAGCGGGAACGCGGTGAACAATTTCGTCCCCAATAGCACGCGCAATAACAAGATGGCGTCAGTACTGACCAGAGTCGATCATAGCTGGAATGATCGGCACAAAAGTTTCGTCTCCGTGCGCTGGGATCACGAGGACGAGCTGCTTGGGGACGACTTCCACAACGTCTCGACCGGAGGCAGCGGGTCGCGCATCAATCACGGCGCAGGCTTCGACCACGTCTGGACGATCGCCCCTACTAAGCTCTTAAACCTGCGTTTCAACGTGACCCGCTTCGAGGAGCCGAGCTTTAGTCACGGCACCAACTTCAACCCTGAGCAGCTCGGATTCAGCCACGATTTTGTAGCCAAGATGGAAAGGCTATCATTTCCGCGCATCGATGGCGTTTTCGGTATCGGTGGCGGCGCAGGAGGCTACACCGCCTATACTTATTACAATTGGAACGCCAACCTCACGCATATACACGGAAACATGACCTTCCACTACGGCGGAGAGTATCGAATCTTACAAGAAGCCGGTGGAAGTTACGGAAACCAGAGTGGGCAATTCGGTTTCGGAAATCAATGGACTCGCGTGCGCTACAATGCCGGCGATTTTGCTACCGGGCACTCGCTCGCCGATTTCCTGCTGGGCCTTCCGGGCGGCGGGGGTTTCTCACGCAACGCTAATCGTTTTGATTCGCAACGATACTACGCCCTTTATCTACAAAATAACTGGCGCGTGACCCCCCGGCTCACTCTTAATCTCGGCCTGCGTTGGGATTTCGAGCGGCCCTTCATCGAGCGCTATAACCGCATGACCAGCGACTTTGATCCCACCGCGCTCAACCCCATCAGCGATTCGGCCCAAGCGGCATACACGAAGATTCTGCAAGACGTGCTCGCTAATCCGAAAAAGTATCCGTTTGGCCCACAGCTCGCGAGTCTCGTGCCGGCCAGTTCGTTCAAAATCTATGGCGCCCAACTTTTCAATGGCGTGAACGGCCATCGTCGAGCTTCCGTCAATGGTGATTACCACGAGTGGCAACCCCGCGCCGGATTTGCGTATCGCATTAAGGAGCGTACAGTCGTGCGCGGCGGTTTCGGGCGATTTACGCAAGCGGCCGGACCGAAAGGCGGCCAGAATGGGTTCAGCCGCTTCACACCCTTTACTTCGTCGCTCGATAATGGACTGACGCCTTACGACACGCTCGCGAATCCTTTTCGCAACGGCATCCTTGAACCGACGGGTTCGTCCCTCGGCCCCCTCACTAACCTCGGCCAGGGAGTCAATTGGGACAATCAGGATCCCGGCCATCCATACTCATGGGAGTACAGCGTCCACCTGCAACAGGAATACAAGGGGTGGCTGTTCGAGCTCGGGTACTCCCACAACAAGACCTACAACATTTATTGGGGGCTCGACCAGAATCTTCAGCCGTTTGATTTGTGGCGCAGCCTGCGCGTACCCCGGTTCGATTCCGCAGGAAAACCGCTCGAGTCGACGGACAATATCAAGGACCACGCTTACCTGTGGGACGACCAGATTCCCAATCCCTTTAAAGATTTGCCGGGGGTAAGCGGAGGAATCTCGACGGCGCCGCTGATTTCGCTGGGCCAACTGCTCCGCCCCATCAAGATCCTTGGGGGAGTCGGTCGCAACGCAAATCCGTGGGGAAGCAATCAGTACGATGCCATGCAAATGAAGATCGAGCATCGATTCAGTAAAGGCTTCAGCTTGCTGGCGGCTTACACCTTTTCAAAATTGTTTGAAGACACCTCGTTGTGGGGACCGGAAATTGCCGGAGCGGTTCCCGAGCATAAGCTCGGTGGCGAAGACCGTCCCCACATTGTCTCGGTCGCGCCCATTTGGGAAATGCCCGTGGGGCGCGGACGACGATTTGGTGGCGGGATGCCCAGAGCGCTTGACGCCGTCGTCGGGGGCTGGGAACTCTCCGGTACGTTCAGGATACAGTCGGGCGTTCCCATCGTGATCGGTTCGAACTATTTTTACGATGGAAAGAACTTCGCGCTATCGCGCGGCGAGCGGACTCTAGATCGGTGGTTCGATACGTCGCACTTCGTACGCTACCCGGGGAAGGACGATAACATTTTAACCTGGCCCGCCTGGACGGGCGTCCAGAACCTTCCCGGCGCCAGCTACAAACCCTCAGTTGGAACCGATCCAAGGAATGGTGTGTACCAGGATTTCGGCACCGTCGTTTGGCGGCAGCCCACACGGTGGGCACACGCGCGCAACGATCGTGTGAACGAGGTAAATCTCGCGATCATGAAGAACTTCAAGCCGACCGAAGGTACCAAAATACAATTCCGGGCGGAGATGTTTAACGCTTTTAATCATCCGCGTTTTGGCGAGCTGCACACCAGCCCCTACGACAACGATTTTGGCAAGATGAACCCAGTGCAACTAAATCAGGCGAGAATTATCCAATTGGCGTTGAAGATTTACTTCTGAGGGTCTTCGCGAGGCCGCGCTTAACATTGCCGAGCTACGCGCATATCCGTGTGGCGCGAAAGGGTTTTGCAATCGTCGATCAGTCGTCTGAGCGTCTCCGCCCGCACACAAACTAAACAAAGTCAGGATTCTGACAGTCACGTCCAGCATGTGGGCGCGCCTGTGAAGGGGGATTTGATGCGGCCCACCGCGGCATCTAGGTCAAACGCGGCAAACTGGAGCATGCCTGCTGAGTTTGCTACCGCCCTATACCCCGGACTAGCGCCACACTTTTGACACCGGTGACAGGGTACCGGCGCGCGGCCGTAGCACCTTAGTCTGCGAAAAATGCGCAACCGGCGTAACTCACTGAAATGACGTTCGCTTTCCGCTGGTCGTCTTCGATGCGGTTTGGCATCAGGAATGCTTTTCTATTTTGCGAACTAAATTCCGCGATGTGAGCTTTGAAGTGCAGATCTCTAAGAAAGGAGCCTTAACTATGTACCGCAAAATGTTCAGTGGAATGATCTGCCTGATGGTGCTGGGGATCTTCTTTGTCCCAAAGGGTCGGGCCGACGAATGGGATAAGAAAACGATTGTGACTGTCAAGGAACCCATTCAGGTTCCCGGGAAAGTGCTTCCCGCGGGCACCTATGTATTCAAGCTGCCGGATTCTAACGATCTCACTCTCGTCGCCATTTACAACGCTAACGAGACGCAGTTGATCACAACGGTCCAGGGTATTTCGGACACTCGTACGGAAACTCAAGACAAAACAATCCTTCAGTTCGAAGAGCAACCTTCCGGCCAACCAGAAGCCCTAAAGGCGTGGTTCTACCCGGGTGATAACACCGGCGTGAAGTTTGTATATCCAACGCATTAGCAATAAGTAGGAACCACGCCTCGCGCCTGCTCCGATGAACTGCGCGCGACGTCGTTGCCGAAATACTTTGAAGAACTTAGACGCGAGGGTCGCCAAATTCAATCGATGGAACTGAACCATGACAGAAGCCCACACAACTAACGTGCCGGAGACAACGTAAAACTCGAGACGGGATTCCCGCGGGATACATAACACGAAGGTAGCATTTGCCGTGGCTGGCCTTCCTGTTGGTTTTTGCAGCGACCGCCTTAGTTGCGTACGCAGAGCATCTAGTCGAAACGATCAGGCGATCTTGGCAACACCGATGGCCGGCTGATCTCCACTCACAGGAAAGAATAAGGAGGGACCGCAGCTATGAGGATTTCGAGGTCGGTTATGCAGCCTATAGATAGGACGAGTCCACAAGCCTGGGCCCCACGCAACAAATGCCCTCAGTTCATGAGGATTCGCTTTTCCCTGACAGCGTGTCTCTTATTGTTTGCAACCAACCTGTCGGCTCAGACCTCCAGAACAGTAACCGCCCTCGATCCGTTGCATCAGCTCAATAGCTCCTTCGAGGCACTTGTCAGGCATGTCTCGCCGAGCATCGTCCAGGTGGTTGCGTCTGGGTATGGCGTCGTCGAGGAAAGCAGTCGCGGTAACACGAGTCTCGCCGTCGAAAAGCAACGGAGCATCGGTTCCGGTGTCATCGTTGATCCTAGCGGGTACATCGTGACTAATGCTCACGTCGTGGCGGGAGCTCAGCGGATCAAAGTGATTGTTCCCACGTTGGTTGCGGAACAATCGCCGTTGCGGGCGCTTGTCAGTTCAAGAGGGCAGATAGTGGAAGCCCAAATCATCGGCACGGACCGCGAACTTGACTTGGCGCTACTCAAAATCGATCGAGTTGGCCTCCCTGCGCTTCCCCTTGGAAATTACAGCAAGCTTCGACAAGGTGAATTGGTTTTCTCATTTGGGAGTCCCGAAGGTTTGTCGAATTCGGTCACCTCAGGAGTGGTGAGTTCGACAGGGCGCCAGCTCGATCCCGACAGCTCCATGGTTTACGTGCAAACCGATGCCCCCGTCAACCCCGGGAATAGCGGAGGGCCGCTCGTAAATATTGACGGCGAAATCGTGGGCATTTGCACCTTCATTCTGACTCAGTCGGGTGGAAGCCAGGGCTTAGGCTTCGCAATACCTAGCTCGGTTGTGAACGTTGCATACCAGCAATTCCGGAAATATGGCCATTTACACCACAGCGGGCTCGGAATGAGGGTTCAAGAGATCACTCCGAATCTTGCCACCGGGCTCGGCCTGCCGAGGAACTTCGGATTAGTTGTGTCCGATGTTTTTCCCGGAGGGCCGGGTGATATAGCCGGACTGAGAGTCCAAGATATCATCTTGGCCCTCAACGAAAAGTCGGTGGATAGTCTACCCCTGCTTGCTTTTAATCTTTTCACGCACGCCGGAGGCGAGCAAATAAAAGTCCGAGTACTCCGCGGCTCTCAGGAATTGGTATTGGATGTTCCGATCGTTGACCATTCACACCAGGTTGACCGCCTGACCGATTTCGTAAACCCCGCCAATAGCCTCGTCGGGAAGCTGGGTATTCTGGGAATCGATGTGGATAGCCAGATTGCACAGCGGCTTCCCGACGTTCGAGTTTCGTCCGGAGTAGTAGTTGTTGCCCGAGCCGCAGATTCGGGCGGCGGTCGCGCTTCCCTGGTGACCGGAGACGTAATCCACGCTATGAATGGCGTTCCGATCGACGGCGTGAACCGTCTTCGCTCCGGTTTGGATCAATTGAAACCCCACAGTCCTGTGGTCCTCCAGATCGAGAGGGATGGCAAGCTCATGTTCGTCGACTTCCAGCTCGATTGACCGTCAGACCAATCTCGGTTCTGATCGCGTAGCAGTCTCACCTGTACAGTCCTTGAAACCAAGCTACAGTTACAAAGGCCTACATGGGGGCCGCTCCGCGGGAGCTCTTGTCCGGAGAGAGAGACTCTTGTCATGTCTGACGCTTTCCAAAGAGTTCCGTGGCCTCAACTCCTTTCCTGAGTGGTCCACTCTTCTGAGCGGCAATAGTCTCCCCGCGTGCCAGAATCATTGAAGCGGCAAGTGCCGCAGTTTTGTGATCCTTGGTCCAAGGTGGGCCAATAGAACTTCCCAGGCTTGAGATCCCGCGCTGCACCCGGCTCGCCGCTTTCCCGAATGCCGTCTTAGCAAGCTCATCGAGTTCTCGCTCCCTCATTGCCGTGACAGAAATTTTCAAACGTTCACAAGCTTTTCTAACGGCATTGCGAAAGAATTCGCCCTCAGCCGTATGAATCAGCGGGTGCGACGCGAGAATTTTCGAAAGAGACGGCAGAGGGCGACCTGAGGCCAAGAGGACGGCAGAACCTACGATTCGATAGTGGTGTATGTTCAATTCCCGGACCACCTCCCCGACAGCCGCTAAGGCGAAGCGCTCTGAGACGGCTGCACAGTCCGCAAGGTATCTTTCCGACTCTGGGAGTCCGAGGCTCGCTGCATAGTGATAGGGCTGGTTGGCCCCGGGGATTCTCGGATCCGTGGTGACGATGCGCCTCCGGTCCATTACCTCCACCGCGTTGGCGTCTCCGGAAACGGCCACGAGCACTCCCCAACCGGAATGCATTCGAACACCGAGGGCCGCGCGCTTCATGCTTGAGGTTTCCCAGCAACGTGCTGGGCAAGTTTACCAACTCATTCGCACCGCGTCTTGGAAAAATCGGCCACACGTTGCGGGGCGATGCCGCCGGGACTCATACCGGCGAACTGCGCAACCTCGTTGACCAAATGGGCCTCATGGCAGTGATGGCTGTTCCCAGCACCATGTCATCATTCGGATCCGGTGGGACTGGCCAAGTAAATCACTAGCTCGACTCTGTTCCCAACAGCAGCCAGTTCATCCAGAACTGCAGATACGTCTTCTATCGGCAAATTTCACGGAATAGCAGCTGCAGTGGATATCTGCTAAATCGCTTTAGGTTCGGTTGGTTCCGAGGCTAACTCAAGCCTTTTGATACTCGTCAACAAATCCGTGCTGAGACGACTCTTGTCGACGCACGCATTCGCGCCTACCGCAATGACGCGCGGCAACATCTGAATTGGATCATGCTGGCTCATCACTATGATCTTGGTTTTTGGCACTTCTTGCCGAATAAGGCGGGCCACCTCCAACCCATTTATGCCTGGCATACTTATGTCCAGGAGGACACAGTTGGGCAAAAGCTCTCGAACTTTTTGAAGAGCCTCTAGGCCGTCTCTGGCTTCTCCGCAAACTTCCCAACCCGTCTCCGAGGACAAAAGTCCCATGACCCCACGGCGGACCATCTCGTTATCATCTGCGATAAGAATGCGCATGTTTTGGTCGGATCGTGCAATTTCGGTGAACCTTACTCTGCCGTCCTCCTACGCTCGATATATTCTTTGGGCCTGAACTGCCAACTACCGGACAGGCAAGACCACCGAGACTTGGGTGCCCTGGGTGTCCGATTTAATGCCCATATCACCGCGAAGATGGCGGACGCGTTCACGTATTCCGGTGAGCCCTACCCCTGATCGCTGCGTTTGAATGCTCGCGAGCTTTTCAGCTGCTATGCCCTTACCGTCATCAATGATTTCTAAGCGAACATTCTCGGCATCACGCAAAATCCGAATCGTCGCCTTCTTGCAGCCGGAATGGCGATGAATGTTCGTGAGACATTCCTGCACGATCCGAAACAGTGCCAGTTCCATTTCGTCAGGAAGCCTGGCGAAACTCTCAGAGACACTCAATTCGATACTTAGACCGCTGCGTTCTGTGAATCCCTGTATATACCAACGAATCGCTTCGGATAGACCATTTTCGTCCAGAAGAGGTGGATGCAGGAGATAAGACAGCGTCCGTATTTCTTTGTTTAGTTGCTGAAGCAGTTCTTGGTTTTCTTCTAAGGCTTTGGCCAGCGGCGGATTTTGCCTCACCTTTTGACCAATATTGGCCAAACCTATTCCTAGTGCGGTTATGATCTGACCGGCGCTGTCGTGCAGTTCGCGCGCAATGCGCCGCCGTTCGTCATCTTGGGTCCTGAGAAGACGGTTAGACAGGTCTCGAAGCCGTTCCGATTGGTCCAGAACTTCCGCGTTTCGCAGCTCCAGTTCTTGGGTCCGAATGCGGACTTCTAAATCGAGCGTCTCCGCCAACGTGCGATAATTCTCCTCGGCGCGCTTAAGGTCAGTGATGTCGACTCCAGTCGGGTGAAGAAAAATGATCTGGCCTTCAGGGTCACGGATGGGATGGAGAGCGAAGTCAACTATCCGTTGGGTGCCATCCGCACAATGATAAGGGAGCACTTCGCGCGTCGCCGTACCCTGAGCTGCTCGTATTGTCGCGACTCGGATCTTCTCTTGAACTTCCTGGGAGCCTCTCCACCAAGCAGTCTCCCAGAAGAGGCGCCCTAGAACTTCTTCAGCCCGATACCCGCATGCTTCTAGATACAAATGATTGGCGTCAATAAATAGCCCGTCAATAGTCATAATGCCGGCAAACACTGAAGTTTGCTCGAATACCGCCTCGAATTTTGCCTTGGCTGCTATGGCCTTCAGTGTCATCTGCTTTTCTCGCTCTTCGCTTTCGCGCAATGCGCGCTCAGCCCGCTTTTGCTCAGAGATGTCTCGCGCGATCTTCGATGCCCCAATAACACACCCTGCGGAGTCCCTTACTGGCGAAATCGTAAGGGAAATATCGATGGATGTGCCGTCTTTGCGCAGGCGAACAGTTTCGAAATGCTCTATCCGCTCCCCTCGCTTGATCTGCTCAAGAATCTTTGCTTCTTCGTTTCGACGATCACGGGGAATGATCAGAGTGATGTGTCTGCCAATAGCTTCTTCCGCTGGATAACCCAACAAGCGCTCTGCGCTCTTGTTCCAACTAGTGATAACGCCATCTAGACTCTTGCTGATGATGGCATCGTCAGAAGAGTCCACAATGGCAGCCAGCAAACCACCCGTCCGCTCAGCCAGCTTTCGTTCAGTGATGTCCCGCCCCACTTTCGACGCCCCAACGACGCGCCCTGCGGCATCTTTCACCGGTGAGATGGTTAGGGATATATCCAGCGTCGTACCGTCTTTGCGCAGGCGCACGGTTTCGAAATGTTTGACCTGCTCGCCTCGCTTGAGCCGTTCAAGAATGGTCGATTCCTCGTGTCGGTAATCGTGCGGAACAATAAGTGTAATGTGCTGGCCAATAGCTTCTTCCGCCGTGTAGCCGAACATCCGCTCGGCACCTTGATTCCAAGTTGTGATGATGCCATCCAGGCTCTTGCTGACAATTGCATCGTCCGAAGAATTCACGATGCCAGCTAGCACACCGGTGGCCTGCTCCGCCTGCTTGCGCTCGGTGATGTCTAGCAGCATGTTGATGCCGCCTACGATCCTTCCTTTGGCATCGTGTAGCGGTCGGGGATAGGGCGCGAACCAGACACGCTTGCCGTCGGGCCGCTCCGCGATGGCTTCGACACCGTCGACGATGCACCCCTCCCTGATCGCAAGAGCCATTGGGCATTCATCGTGTCGCATAGGTGTGCCGTCGGAATGGAACAGTTTCCAGCTCACGCACCAATGGTCCGTACCTAGGTCGGGCACCCGACCAGAGAATTGGATTGCGGCAGGATTAAAGTATGTGAGGCGGCCTTTCGCATCGGTGGTGTAAATGGCGACGGGAAGCACATCAAACATCTCGCGGAAGCGTCGATCGCTCTCCTGCAGCGCGAATTCGACTCTCTTACGGTCGGTGACATCAATATTGACGCCGATCAGACGTTCCGGTTCGCCCGCTTGATTCTTGAACACCCAAGCCCTGCACATCAGCCAGTGCACCGAGCCGTCCGGCCAAACAACACGCCACTCTCCCTCGAAAGCCCCGTCCTTCATGGCTCGCTCAACACCGCGCACCGCCTCATCACGGTCCTCAGGATGTAGGAGTTCTTCCCAAGCGGGTTGCGTACCTGGGAAGCTCCCCGGTGACAAGCCGTACATAGTCTCCAATTCAGGCGTCCAGCGATTCACACCTTCCTTGAGATTCCACTCAAATGTGCCGACGCGAGCGACCTGCTGCGCAAGCCGCAGGCGTTTCTCGCTTTCGCTAAGAGCTCTCTCAAACGCATTAATTTCCGGCAGGATTTCCTGACCATTCTCATTGTGAGGTGCGATACGACCTGTATTGCGCATGCCCCCCCCCTGAGAAGTAACGGGCAAGACTAACGCGACGTTAAGGAGAAAAAGTACTACAACAAAATGGCGAAAATCAAGAGGGGCTGGTGGAGTGGCCTTATGAGTAGAGTTCGCGAACACAACACGGCGACTCATAATCAATCTGCCCCAGCAGGTCGTCATGAGAGACATCGGAAGTATCAATGGCGATGATGTATCCATCGAGGATTAATGGCGACATTGAGTTGCCTTTTACTCGGAGAGAGATCGTGGAGACAGGGTTAGGACACCAATCCCTGGGCGCTGCCAACATCGCTTCCGGTTTCAACTGATCGAGTTCGGCAACTTTGTCGCCTTCCTCCCCGGGAGTCGCAGCCCGCGCGGGGAGCAGCGGAATGGCAACAAAAGCCTCTTTCTCGGACGGCTGCTTTCTTTGTGCCCCTGCGTGAACAATCTGCACACTTGCAATTCTGCCTTCGCTCAAACGGAGATGGGCTCCCGGCAGAACCCGCATCACATCCGCCGTGCTGAGGCCCGCTCGACCCCAGAAGAACCAGCAGAGGGGATCGCCCGCCAAGCTGCCAAGACGAATATACGAATCCGCAGGCGGAGCAGATTGACCGCGCTCCCACTGTGACATCGCGGATGCGCCAACCTTCTTCCCCAGTTCCGACTGGGTGAGATTCAGATTCCGGCGGAAAATCTCGATCTTGCGAGACCACTCGGGGAGGACTGTTTTAACCTTGCGGCGAATGGCGGTGGCCTTCGGATGCAACCTCAATATATTCTAGTCCTAACGGCGAGATTGTTCCTCGATTTTGTAGGGGTATGGAAACTCCGCACAGAGACCGCTCGTCAGCGTTCGCATTGGGGGGGCAGGTGCACCCGGTAGCCGCCGACGTTCTGACGGCGACGCCAATGTGCACAGTCACGGTGCAATAGCCTCATTCGTGCACAGTTCGTACACAGTCGGCGGTAAAAGCGATCGTGCGGGTTAGGAGTAATGTTCGAAAGTGCTTTAGAATGGAACACGCACTTCATGTCGGGGCGTAGCGCAGCCTGGTAGCGCGCCTGCCTTGGGCGCAGGAGGTCCCGAGTTCAAATCTCGGCGCCCCGACCAATCGTTTCTGCGACTTGCAGGCATCTCTCAAAAAGTCCTTCCGCTCAGTATGGGGAAAATTCGGGGGACCTACTGCACCATCCCGTGCTTCTCCTCTACTTCTTGGATCTTCACTGCACGATACTTCTCAAGTTTCTGTACAGCTTCCACTTTGTAATGCTCGGCGATTTTCACGTACCGCATCGTCATCCCGATTTCCGAGTGACCGAGGATCTTCTGCAAGATTGTCACATCGGTTCCGGACAAGATGGACCGCGTGGCAAACGTGTGGCGCAGATTGTATAAATCGATGGCGCCGCGCAAACCCATCTTCTCGCAAACTCGATCATGGGCTTTACGCACAGACCCGAGATGAGCGCCTGGTTTTCTGGGACTGGGAAAAACCCAGTCATCGTCTAAATGACTTTGCCTGTGCTCTTTCAGCAGTTCATACACTTGCTGAGTCATCGAAAGAGTACGCTTGGCATTCTTCGTCTTTCCGCGCACGATCAGGATCGTGCGGTTAAAGAAGTCGACATTGGAGTAGGTCATCCGGAATACCTCATCTGGCCTCATTCCCTGCCCGAGCACGATGATGGCTACGCTCTTGAGGGGCTCAGACGCGAGAGCCAGATATTTGAGTTCCTCCTCGAAGGACAAAATATGGACGTCTGGGATTTCCTCTGGAAACGGTTGTACCTTCCTTGCGGGGTTTTTCAAGATGAGTTCGTCGTCGACGGCCATGTTTAGAATCTTCTTTAGTGTGCCTAGTTCCCGATTCACAGTGGCAGGCGATACGGTCTGTGTCGTGCTTCCTTTTTTCAGGTTCTTGGCTCGACCGGTCTTGTAGTCCTCAATCATGCTCTTGGTGATCTGATCGAGGAATTTCCCTTTGAACTGCTTCAGAATGAATTTGAGGCTGTTTTTATGGAGATCGATCGTGTTTTGAGCGAGAGGCTTCTCGATTCGCTTGAGGAACGTGTTCACATATTCCTCAAACAGTGGTGGTTGTTTATAGGGTCGCAGTCCGTGGGTTCCTTGGATGAGCTCTGTTTTCAGAACCGATTCCACGTTTTCTGCTGCACGTAGGTTCGTTAAGCGAGTTGACTTGTGATATCGGCGACCGCCGAATTCAAAGTCGTAGTAGTAGTACCTCCCGTACTTGTAGACGGCCAAAGTTATTACCTCCTTGCAGGGTTTCCCCCCGCGGCAACCGACACTAGCCTCTTAGCAAGCCAGGCGTCAATATCGCTTTGTCTGTAACGGACACATTTTGTGCCGAGTCGCACGAACGGAAGCTCCTTTTTCAGCCACCGCCATTGCGCCAGCGTCTCTGGCGAAAGGCCCGTCATTTCTGCCACTTCATCCGTCGTGAGCAGTTTTGTCATAGCCAGCCCCCTACCTCTGGAGTTCAAAACTTGGTGTCTAGTGCTCGTGAAGGACCTCTGCTGCTTTGGCAGGTTGAGGACATCGATCTAGGCGACTTCGTACCCTTGGCTTTTTTCCGCAGTCTTCCTCACTGTTCACCATTTGAAGTACAGGGCGGAATATCAAGAATGGGAGGATGGTTGCGAATCCGTTCATCACAGTTCTCCGTCAGCAAGTTGCCTGAAATAAGATTTGTTTGGGTCGTTGAAATAGGGCTTGAGGTAACAGAACATCGGCGGCATCGGATTGAGGCCGTCGTAGGCAATCGTCACCGCCTGCGCGTTGCGCAGCTCCATGAACGTCTTCATATCGAAGCGATAATCGTTCTGCTGGTAGTAGGTCTTTGACGTTGTGAGGTTGGCCCTGTTGGACTGAGCTTTGCCCGTCAGGAAACTGACGTGAGTGTCATGGCCAGTCTCTGACAAGTTGTAGCCAACTTTGAGCTGGTCTTCCTTCCCGCAAAGCTCGCTCGCCGTGCGTGCCGAAAAGTCATCCGCAAGCGAGAGGAAAATCTTCGTGCGAAATGTTTGCAAGAGCGTTCGCCAAGTCTCACCGGGCAGCGCAGACTTCAGCGAACTGATGCTCTGGGTAGCGATAATCGGGATGCACTTCGGCTGGCGTGAGAGACTAAAGAACTTTTCATCTCCGGTGGGGTCGTTCTCTCCCACCGTTGCGAAATGCTGGTACTCATCGCAGATGAAAAACACCTGCCGGAAATACTGTTCCGCGTGGGCCTCCATCTGGGGCACACGGTTCAAGACGGCTCGTTCGAAGTCGAGCTTCATCATTACCCCGATGGCCTTGGCCAAACCAGGGTTCATGCCGATGGGGAAATTCAATGCGCAGACCTTGCCGGTTTCGATCAGCCAGGAGAACGAAGGGAGCGGCTTGCCGTATTTGCCATTCGGATTGGCATCCTTGTCGTAGCATTCCTTCGGTGGGCAGAAAATGCGCTTCACTTTCGGGTTGTCGTCGAAGAGGGAGAGGAACACCGAAATCCCCTCGACAATCGAGGTTCTGAGCTTCGGCTCGATCCGCTGCCAGTCGTCATGGAACCAGCGCTTGACGGCTTCCAATTGAGCCCGCTTATCCGGGTCGGATTTCTCGGGTGCCGGGACGGTCTTCTTCTGAAACTCAATAACGTGCTTCTTCAGATGCCGTTTCAACTCCGGTGTGGCTGGGGCTCGGTATTGATCCTTATCTTTAGCTTCATCAGGGAGGAAATCGAAGTCGCTGAGTGCCTGAATATGCTCTTCATAAGTGGCCTTCGGGACGAAGACAAAATGTTGATCAAAAAGCAGCTCTTCTGCCTGCTGAATTCGCTGCTCCAAAAGCTCGGGCGAAATCGCACAGTGATAGACATCGAAGAGCGTCACGTAGTCGAAGGCGACCTTGTGAAGAAGGATGATGAACTTCACGAGATTGGTGTACGCCTGCTGCCAAAAGGGTTCCTTGCCTCTGCCGAACAGATTGTTTAATAACGATGCGATGTTGTAGGCCAAAGCATGCGCGTCGAGGTCATTGTGAAGAGGGTTGTAGCGGTACTCGGAATCGAGGCTAACTTCGACGTAGTCCTCTTCCCTCTTGTGGCGTTGTAAGATGCCTTGGACCTTACGACAGAAATCTCCCTTTACTTCCAGAACCAGCCCGCCAATCCGCTTCCCGCGGTCGTGGGCTTGATAGGCGATTAGCTGTTCGGCAAACGGAAACATGCAACAACTGGTCTTGCCGGAGCCGATCGCGCCGAAGATTGCGATGCCGGTGAAGAGTCCACGCTCGGGGATCGTCAACCACCAGGGGTTTGCAGAGGGTATTGGCCTGCGAGGATTGTGGACCTCGCCAACTACTATACAAAGATGCTCTCTCTTGCGCGGGTCCAGGTAGCGGGGTAGGCGCCCTGGTTTATCTGGCCGACGGACTTTAAGAGCAAAAACGTAGAGGCCTGAGAGCAAGATCGAGTAGCCGATGAAGGGCGTTGTATATAGAAGAAGGATGTAGGTGCACTTGAACCCCCAGAAGACGGGGCGCGCCCGGAGATACATGAGCTCAAAGAAGAGGTTGTCATCGGGAAATGGCATCCTGAAATACAGAGTTATTCCCGTCGCCATTGCCAAGAGCCATGCAATGGCACCTCTAGAAGCGAGAATTCGCTGGATCATGCCGCCTCCACTTCCTTCACACTTGCAGACGGTACAAGTCGAAGTTGACTGTCCTGCTGTTGGTCTCTGTGCCGGCGTATCCAGCTGTGGAAATCAGTGTCGTTGGCCATCATCTTTCTCAGGACGATATTCAGCGCATCTTCCGCACTGATTCCGATGAACCGGGCATAGTCTTCGAGCAGTTCGCTGGCGCGCTGTTCGAGACGGACCATCCGCTTCAAGATGACTCGCTGTTCCGAACTGCTTGTCACTTGCTTTCTCCCTCTTCTCTTGTAGTTCCGTTCTCTTTCCTTCCCTGTGGCGACGGGGCCAAAACACTCGGCGCTGTATGTTGCGCCGATGGGCGGGGGCGACCCCACGGGTCACTTTTGGGACCGAAGGGCCGAAAAGTGGGGTCGCTCCCGCCCATCTCCGTGTTTTGGCCCCGTCGCTTTTCTTCGCCGCCTCTTTTGCATCTCTCTGGCTTCCCTTGGCTTCGCCCGTTTTCAGGGTGACGCCCAAACAGAACGGCCCGCTGAACGCCTTCGTTTGCACCCCGTTCACCCTGATTCGTCGTCCTTGGCCCGAAAATCCGGCTGTTTCGGAACCAGATACGTCTCGAAGTACACCTTCCGGTTCGGCACCTTCGACGGAAACTGGGCTCGGAGTTCCGCCTCGGCGATGCGTCCGGCCTTCCAGTTTTTGAAGAGGGTTTCGAAGCGATCGCCGGCAAATCTGCGCTTCGCTTCGTTGAAGAAGAGCAGGTCGTTCTTGTTCAAGGTCCTGAACTCGGGACTGTTCCAAATGCTGCGCGTTCGGAAATACCGGATCAGGTCCCCCACGATGTCCGATTCGAGTGGAATCTTGATTGTAGAATTGAACAGTTCCGTAACCTTCTCGAAGTGTGCTGGAGTGCTCGAAACGTAGAGGAATCGGAAGTCAGTCAGTTCACGGAAGAGAGCCTGATACTGCCCAAGATGAGTAACAAATCCGGCGACCGCTTCGAGCCCCGGATCAACATAGGAAAACGTGACCACAGGGGAGAAGCCGGGACGAGGGGCACTCAGGAACAACGGGAACTTGTCCACGAAATAGCGCAGGGTGGGCTGGCTGGTGGGTCCACCCATGTACAGTTTCACCGGAAGGCAGGCCTTTTCGATGTGCAATTGGTCGCAGAAATAGGCGACCTTTTCCGCTTCGGTTTCGAGGTACTGATACCCCTGGTTGGCGAGGATGAAATCGAGACCGAGAAGCCGGGTCTGGATGGCTTCCAGCCGATGCCGGCGGCGGTTTCGGAGGTGTTCGTGGCCAAGTTGGGCATAGAGCTTGCGGGAGTACAAATGATAGATGCACCCGTTGCGCCTGCATTCGCGCATCGTGGCGTGCCCCTGGGTGATGAGCTTCTGGGCTAGCGAATGAGTCCGATAGCCGCGCTTGGCATCGACAAAGGCCAGAAACTGGCGGGCCGTGAAGTACCCGGAATGCATGGCCACGATATAGAGGAAACGTGCCTCGGGTATGGTGTAGGTAAACGCCGTGAGGGCTTCAATCTGGCGCTGAGGAATGTTCATAGGGAAAGGATCTCCGCCGTCAGTTCGCGGTCACTCAAAACGCGGCGCACGTGCGATGCATCATCGCCGTGACTGTAGAGCGTGAATCCGGCCTGCGCTTTGTCGGCAAGTTGCCGTGGCCGGTAATCCCCGGTTGTCAGCTCTAGATTGACTCGCGCCATGCTTTGATCTGGCATCTCGTATTCGATCTGCAGGTCGGGCACAGGAATGCGGCCATGGACGACCCGCAAACCGTGTCGCTCGGCAACATCGTGCTTCTTGTCTGGATCGTCTTTCTGAAGGCCAAGGCGAGTAAGATCGCGGTTCACTTTCTTTTTCAGCTCGAAGTCGAGGAGCACGCGGCGTACTCTGCCGCCCCGCCGCTCGATCCGGTCTTCCTCCTTCTGATAGACCCGGTACAATTCGGCATCGTGTTTGGCCTCTCGCGGCTTCACGAAACCGGCGTAGATTTCCTGATCCTGGGGGAGCCTTCCCGACTTCTGCATGAGCCTCCGGCCAGCTCTTGTTAGCGTGTACATCCGGGTGCTCTTGCTGAGCGAGACGTCGACTTGCTTTTCCTCTACCAAGCCCTGCCGCACAAGCCTCTCGGTCTCCTGTTTCATTCGGCCCTTGTCGCCGCCATAACCGTGACGTGCCAAATCACTCGCATTGATAACGCGGAATTTGCCTAGGTCCGTGAGCGTCTGGATTTCTGACTCGCGCAAGTCATAGCTTCGGTAGCGGTCGTACAGCACGGCTCGCGAGTCCCTTGACGGAACCTCTTTCGGACGAGGCTCTCTGACATCCGCAGTTCGTGACTCTAGAAGTGGAGTCTCTTCTCTGGTCCTCTCGGTGCCGGGTCTGGCATCGCGCGACGGACGCAACAATTCGCGAGGGCCCCGAGCCGCCTCACGAAACTGATTCAAATCGGGCGTGAAATCGCGTGACATTTCAGCGCGCGTTCCAATCGCTATTCGGCAACGACATCGACAAGTGGCCGCCGCCGGCCTGGTTGTCGATGTGCCTCAATTTGCGGCCGGTGTCCTTCAGGAAAAACTTGCACTGAATCCAATAGATCGCGACGAAGAGGTTTACGAAGAGGATTCCAAGCCAAGAGAGAAGCACGGTGCCGTACTGATGAAAAATGAGTCTCTTGTACGGCACCAGAAACTTGAGGTCACCCATGAGACAAAACAAACAGGCGAGCAGAACCGCAAGGGCGGTAAGCAATGCATTCGCGATCATGATTTGGCCTCCTCTTTCATGCAACAACTCGTGCCGCTATTTCGGTCAGTTTGAAGCACAGTTTTCCCCAATGTCCCCACAGCAATCGCTTCGTCCTGTCGTGAAATTAATCAAGGAAGAACCACTGTCGTGGAAGGGCTCTTGCCTTCGCGTTCAGCTCGGGATCTGGCGAACCGAACGCTACTTCGCCGGGCGGCTGACCGAAGTGGGAAACGGCTCCGCCAAGCGAAAAGGGAGAATCAAAAGACAATTCTCCCTTAACCCTATAGAGGGCTTTTTGAAGACGAATGTCTCCAAACTATTTTCGACGTGTGACTTTTTCTTTGTAGAAGAATTCGCAGTAATTCTTCGTAATTCTTGGAATTGTTAGGAACCGATCAGAGCGACCCGGTAGCCCTCATTGCCCTCAGGAACTGATGGAATTCCCGGTAGAAGGCTGGCGTGAACATTCGGTCAAGCCGTCTCTCAAATGCTGCCACTCTTTGCGCCTTTCTGTCTCGTGGCTGGTAGTATTTGTTCCTTCTTGGCAGTCTTGATTCGAAGCTGCCATTCCTCGACGTTTTGACTGAGGTTCGCAGCCACTGCAGGGCCTTGCTGAACCGGACCCTCGCGGCATGGTTTGACAGGTCAAATTCCGCAGCAATTTCGTCCCAGGAATGACCCTCGATTCGGCGCAGGATCATCTCCCGCGTCACGCTGTCTAAATGGTCCAAAATCTGGTCCAGAAGGACCTGACTATCCAGCCCGTCAAAGTAGCCGTCATTGCAGAGATGGGAATGCCACTGGCTGGCTTCCTCGTATTGGATCTCGTTTCGCCTTGCTTCGGCCAGCTTCCGCAAGAAGACCCGAAAGAGATAGCGGCCGACGTCGCAAATAGGCGCAATCTGTGCGGCCTCCTTGGTCTGAATCACTTCTGAAACAGTTGCAGCAGCCTCTTCCAAAAGGTTCATGGCAATACACGAATCACCTAGGAATTTCTCTGCATAGGAAACCGCCTGCCCGGCGAGCTGCTGAGCAACGGTAAACACACATGGCTCGATGAGTCTACCGGAGGGGGCAACGGCGTTCAAAAGGTACTGCTGATGCGGGGGTGCGTCGTTGGTCGATCTCATCCGGTCTCACCAACCTCAGGAGAAAATTGGGCGAGAGCTCCCCCCCTATAAACTAAGAGGCCTCCAGAAGGGAAAACCTCAAAACTAATCTTTGGAAAGCACAGGTATGGATCAGACGGGTCTTCACCATTCAATTACAAACCGCGAGGTTCAAATTTCGAAAAAACGCCCCTGACCGGCAATCGGAAGTCGCCGGAATCACGAGCCTCTACTATACAGAGGCTAAATTTCAGCAGAACGTCAAACCGCCTCATGAATTTTATTTCTCTGGCAAGGTCACTGGATCGGTTGGTACTCGTGGTACTGGATGATTATGTTGCAGGCCATGTGCACGCGGCACGGGAATCAGGGCAAAGTGTACAGCAAGTCGCGAACAGCACTCGTGAAAACTTGCGTTGCTCACCTCTTCGCGGGAACGACTTGAAGTTTCAGCCTGTTTGATTTGAGCTCACCTTTCCAAATCGGGTATGACGGAATTTTCCAGTCGCTGTTTTGCGGCGTGGTGCCACCTGGCGAGATGCAGGTCGCTGGTAGTTCGTAAGTTCCCGGAGTCTTAAGAAAACTATATTCCTTAGGGTCGAGTTTGTATTCGGTCGCATAGCAGTCTGCTGTCCCACGCATTAAAAGCCGCAAATGGCTCACCAAAAGCGCGCCAGGGTGCGCCACGGCTCACATTTCAGGTGCGAGTGGAGAGGTTAAAGGCTTTGGATTGGGGAGAGAGGCGTAATGAACCGCTGGTCGATCGTTCAGTGAAAAAATAATCTCTTCGTATAAACCGGCGTCGTGCAGGTTATGATTTTATTTACTCAGTGGAGAAGCCGTGAGAAGAAAAAGAGACAGGAGACTGGCCCACGGTCCGCTCCCCAGTTGCCCTGTTTGCGGGACCAAGCTAGAGTATGTAAAGGTCGTCCAATTCACTGCCCCATTCCACTGTACGAACTGCCAAACTGAATTACAAGTCGCCGAATCGGATGACCTGTTTGGTGCGTGCCTCAGCACAGCGGTAGCGCTGTTTGTCTCTTTCGCGATTGGGCTGCGCGGATGGCGCTTCGCGTTAGGGGCCGTGCTCTTATGGTTCCCCTCCGCTATGGTGACCTCGAGGGTGATGCGGCATACATACGCGCCGAAATTAGAACCTCTAGAAGTTGGTAGGGGGCTACTTTGAATTGTGTGGGTAAACCTGAAGCCATTCAATTCTGCTAATTTCCAAATAGCGTACATCGCTCTTGGCGTCAGAGAGATCGGCTTTGCTTAGATAATCTGCAAGAGTTCCGCGCCGTATCCAATAGCCGGTCGTATCGTAGCTGAGAATGGTAGCGTCCATCGTAGTCTTTTGGCCGCACAACTTGAAAATGACACGTCGATTTATTAGCGGATCAAGTTTTTTACGTTCAATCATGCCGCTCTTTTCGACCACCCTGCGTTCCGGGATCGAAGCGTGCCGCTACCGCGGGGGGGCGAGCAACGGCACGATCCTGCTCCAGAATCGTCTCGTGGTCTGGCGGGCCAAATTCCGATAATCACGTTTCTCAGGATCTATGTACCCTTGGCGATAGAAACGACTCTCACATTATGCCTATTGAATCTGAAACGCGCATTGCACCGTCGCGCTGACCGTGATCTTTTGCGGTCGTGGCATGGGCGATGGCGGGGGTGGCAAGGCAGCCCTCGCTTTGCCTAAAACACCGCTTGTAATATCTACAGTTTCAATCATCGACGTCTCCAACCGCACAACCCCAACAATCTGCTTCACGTCCAAACTTGCAAAGCGCAGCGCTCCGATCTTCTGCCCCTTCTGTTCCAGTGCGGCGTTTGCCCGCCCCACTGCTCGCCGCATTGCTTCCGCCACGGCATGCTGTTTTGCCGCTTCTTCATCGGCAAGCGAATAGGTTAATGAGCGGAAGTCTGTAATCTCATTCACAGATTCTTCCATGAGGGCGCCGAGTTTCGAAAAGTCGTGGACCTTAAGCACAATGTGGCCCTGCACGAGAAACGATTTCGTGCGTTTTTTCCTGTCGCCGCCATAGTAAGGAGTCACGGTCAGGATTCCACTCGAAACATCTTCCTTTTTCACACCATTTCTCTCTGCCAGTGCAACGATTCTCTGCATCGCCTGCGATGCCCTGTCGTAGGTCGTTTTCAACTCCTTATCCTGCGAGAAAATATCAAACGCCAGCATCGCTAAGTCCGGCTACTGTTTCTGGGGCACCGCGACGCCACGATCACAATAGTGCTCTTGCAGCGTTCTTCAGCGTGACAAAGAATACGGCCCGGCCGAAGCCGGGCGGTACCGAGCCGACGAGCAACACGGACCAAGCCCTGAGACTTCCCCAACCTATCGGCAACTCGAATGAAAGGACAAAGCTCTAGTTCAGTGCGGGTTAGCCTACTTGTCTTCGTCTTCGTCCTTGTCCTTGTTTCTGGTTGCGACGAATCCATGTGTGTGCAATTTCCCCAAGGAGTCCTTAGAAACATAGAACCCGACGATGTCGCCCTGAGGGTTGATGCCACGTGCCTGTGTGGAGACCACGTCTTCCCCTGGAAAGTCGATGGTAGTGAACTCGCCCTTTCTGAGCAGGAACCCATGAGTCTTGTTCGCAGAGTCCATGAAAAATCCAACGACCTCGCCGGAAGGATTAACGTCACGAGCATCGGACACTACGGCGTCTGGTGGATCGATCATTTGAGTAACTCCGTGGTGCACCATATAGGCATGGAAGGTAGTCATGTCCGGAAAGACTACGCCGACGATCAGCCGGCCGTTCCGCGCTATTCCATTGTGCATGCTCCCAAGCATGGGGAACTCCTCGTAGTTTCCGTCCTGCAGCACAAAGCCGTGCATCGTCGTAGGAGTATCGAAACTCAAATTGTGGAAACAACCTACGACTTTGCCCCTGGGACTGATCTTTATGGCCAGCGTGTTGTTGGACCCGGGGAATTGGATGGAGGAAAAGGTCCCGTCCGGATCCCGGAGGAAGCTCCGCGTAAAGACCCCCGTCGGATCCACCGTTTTCGGAACCGGAACCGTGTAGAAGCCCACGATCTGACCTTCCTCGTTGATTCCCTGCGCCTGGGTGCTGCCGACGGCGACATCTGGAGCATCAATCGTCGTGTAGAGACCGTCGCTCAGCAAATAGCCGTGGCCAACACTTCCCACGGCGTAACGGCCAACGATATCGCCCTGCGCATTGATCCCCAAGGCGACGGTCCAAGGTAACACCGGGCAAAGCAACGTCAATGGACTTGAAGTTCACACTGCGTTTCGATCGGGCGCGGGCCGTGCCGAATGGTACGGTCAGGCCCACAACCAACAGCGTTGCCGCCATTGTAAGCGCGGCTATTCTCAGCTTTCTCATCTCTTCTCCTCTTTTTCCTCGCGAGACGCTCGAACGGCTGACCGCTTCGCGAACATGGCCTTTATTCACAAGCCACCATTTCCCTCAGGACTCTGCAACCAGGGTGGAGACCGGTCAATTCGTGGAGGATTAGTTTTGGGTAAGAGTGGAACTCGGTGAAAACACAGGCGCTTGCGGAGTTGAGTATCGGCGCATTTTTGGGCGTATAATTCGGCTGCTTCGCTACGCTGGAGGAACCAAGCCCTGTCTACCGCCGCTTCCCGCAATCCTCCGCTTCGCTTCGGCGTCTTCGAACTCGACGCTGTCACTGGGGAACTGCGCAAGTCAGGCCATACGATTCGGCTGCGTCCCCAGGCGGCCAAAATCTTGGTGCTGCTTGCTTCTCGTCCCGGCCAACTAATCACGCGGGAAGTGCTACGAGAAAAGATCTGGGGAAACGAAACTTTCGTCGATTTTGAGCATGGCCTAAATCTGTGCATCCGCGAGGTGCGAGCAGCTCTGGACGATGACGCGGATACGCCGCGATACGTCGAAACACTACCCAAGCGGGGCTACCGCTTCATCGCACCGGTCCAGGAAACAAACCAGCAGCAAACCCTTGGCCGCTATCGTCTCACAGGCAAGATTGGCGCCGGCGGCATGGGTGAGGTGTACCAAGGCCAAGACCTGCGCTTGGGCCGCGAAGTAGCTATCAAGGTTCTTCCGCCGGGCTCACTTCAGGACGAGAACGCCCGGAGCCGGTTCCGCCGAGAGGCGGAACTCCTGTGGAAGCTTAATCATCCGAATATCGCTACGGTTTACGACTTCGAGACACAGGACGGCAGCGACTTTCTCGTCATGGAGTACATCCGCGGGGAGACCCTGAGCGACAGGCTGTGCGCTGGGCCTTTACCGGAGAAGGACGTATTGCGGCTCGGCCTGCAATTGGCGGACGGAATCACCGCCGCGCACGAGCACGGCGTGATTCACCGCGACCTGAAACCGGGCAACTTGCGCGTTACCCCCGATGGCTGGTTGAAAATTCTCGACTTCGGACTAGCCCGAGCCATCAACCCGGCAAGCGAGAACAATGCGACGCAAACAGCAACGCAAACGACAGATGTGGAAGGGACATTGCGCTACATGGCACCCGAGCAATTGCGAGGTCAGACCATCGACGCCCGCAGCGATATTTACGCTGTTGGCTCGATCCTGTACGAAATGACAACCGGGCAGGTGCCATTTGACGACAAGCTCACGACAGCTCTGGTCGAGGCCATTCTGCATCAGCCACCGAGACCTCCACGGCAACTGAACTCGTCGATTTCTCCGCGGCTGGAAGACATCATCCTCAAATGCATGGAAAAGGACTCTGGGAATCGCTATCAATCGACAAAGGAGCTTGCGGTGGACCTGCGGAGGCTCGCGCCCAGCACAGTAATGACCGCGACGGCCGCGCCTCCGCGACGGCCCTCTTGGCACGCAGCGGCGCTGTTCGCTGTAATTGTGTTCGCCATCGTGATTGCGCTTGTGGTTACGAATCCAGGTGATTGGCGGGCGCGCGTGTTTGGCGGTCGCGCCCGGCCTGTGCGAACAATCGCGGTGTTGCCTTTGCAGAATCTCTCCGGCGACGCCGCCCAAGACTACCTCGCCGATGGCATGACGGAGGCGCTAACTACCGATCTGGCTCGAATGGAGAGCCTGCAAGTGATCTCCCGCACTTCGGCGGTCCAGTACAAAGCAGCCAAGAAATCTCTGCCAGTGATCGCTCGTGAACTCAATGCGGACGCCGTAGTCGAAGGCTCAGTACAACGCTTCGGCAATCGTGTACGCGTCACTGCGCAACTGGTCCGCGCGTCTGACGATCGGCATCTCTGGGCCAATACTTATGAGCGCGACTTCCCCGACGTGCTCGCCTTGCAAGATGAGGTAGCGTCGGCCATCGCCAAGCAAATCGAAACCCAACTGGGGGGGCCTACGCCAGCGCCAGCACCAAAGGTGCAGGCGATAAACCCTGAAGCGTACGAAACCTACCTGAGGGCCAACTCCTATCTCGATAGTTTCGATTTGCAGAAGAGCATCGACTACTACAATCAGGCGATCAAACTCGATCCGAACTACGCGCCTGCCTACGCTCATATGGCACAGGCTTACTCTTTTCTGGCCTTCTTCGGCGCGGTCTCGCCCAGCGAGGGCTGGGGAAAGGCGAAAGAAGCGGCGAGCCTTGCAGTACAAAAAGACGAGCGGCTGCCGGAGGGCCATGGCGCGCTGGCGCTGGCCAAGCTGCACTACGACTGGGATTTTGCGGGAGCAGAACAGGAATTCAAGCGCGCGCTGGAGCTCAACCCCAGCGACGCCGATGTCCGCCACGAACATGCGCACTACCTCATGGCTATGGGGCGGCTTGCCGAATCGGAGGCTGAGAGCAGGCGCGCGGTGGAACTCGACCCCGTAGGAGGCGCATTGACTTCATGCCTGTGTTGGCACAGCTTCGCGGCCCGGGATTACGATGAAGCAGTCCGCCTCGCGGCGAAGTTCTTGAAATCGCAACCTGATGATCCCTGGGAGCGGACCATTCTCGGATGGACGTATGAGCAAAAGCGGATGCCGGATCAGGCCATCGCGGAATTCAAGAAGGCCGTCGAGGCCGCCAACGGCGACCCGTTTTTTGTCGCTGCGTTGGGGCATGCCTATGCGCTCGCTGGCAATCGGCGCGAAGCGGAGAAGGTTCTGCAGACGCTCTCGGATCGCGCCAAGAAGTCCTATGTCTCACCGTTTGACCTCGCGCTGATCCACACAGCGCTCGGAGAAAAAGACAAGGCATTTACCCTGTTGGACAAGGCCGTGGCCGAGCACTCCACATTTCTCGTTTACACCAAATGGGAGCCACGGCTAGATCCGCTGCGCTCAGACCCTCGCTTTCAGGACTTGCTTAGACGCATCGGACTGCCAAGTTAAAAGTCTCCTGTAGTTTCCGCACCAACCGCGCACTGCCGTTATCTGATCAACACGCATTCGGCAGGGTTGGTGTTACGCAAGAGTCAGGAATCGTTGAACGCGTTTCGCTGTTTCTTCGCTGAGGGGGAAATTGGGGGGACTCCATGCATGCGGAGCCACATTTTCATACATCCTGCCACTACTATTTTTTCTGCTAAGCCTTTTGTATTCAAAATAGAGATTGAAAAGGAAGGACTTCCAAGAGATAGCCCGGCTGACTTGGGCGCAGGAGGTCCCGAGTTCAAATCTCGGCGCCCCGACCACTTACTTCTTTGTTTTCAATGCACTGTTCCTGATACTGCAGCGTCAGAAACCGAACTTGGGGTCGCGGTAGGGACGCCAGTTAACCTGGCGCCCCCCGCACGGATCCGCACGTGCAGAATTGCTGCATGCGGCGCTTACCTCGGATACCTGGCGTCGAAGCGCACATAGGGATAGGGATGAAGGATGCTAGGTAGGGGA
>DATNLZ010000028.1:0-62734 GCA_035602605.1 Candidatus Dormiibacterota bacterium | reverse complement strand
TCGGCAAAGGGAATAGCAGTACGTTGTCTTTGCCTTGGTGATTTCTTTCCTCATGATAGTGGGTTTCGTAGTGGCGCAACGCTCGCCGCAATGAGCCTCACCCAACAAGATCAGCTTCGCCAGGCATTCCTCCTTAACCGATCTTACCCAGCGTTCCGCATAGGCGTTCAGATTCGGACTTCTGGGCAGCAAGGCAAGGGTCTTCACGCTTCCTGCTTCGATCACCTGACGAAACGATGAGCAGGATTTGCTGTCGCGATCATGCAGTAGATACCTGCGGTTGATCAGAAAACCAGAATCTTCCATCGTCACATTGCGCGCCATCTGTTCCATCCACCCTTGATCCGGATGACGTGTGACTCCCGCCAAGCATATCCTCCGGCTCTCCAAGTGAATGAAAAACAGCACGTAGTACGTAATCAACCCTCTTAGCGTAAGCACTTCCACCGTGAAGAAGTCGGTTGCTGCCAATACCGCCATGTGCGCACGGATAAAGTCTTTCCAACTCGTTACCTGCTTCCGCTTGGGAGCCGGTGGAATATCATGGCGGTGGAGGATATTACCCACCGTCTGATCCGAGAGCCGGTGACCCAAGTTGGCCATGGCGCCCACGATCCGGTCATAGCCCCACCCGGGATTTTCCTTCGCCATCTGCACCACCAACCGCTCGGTTTCCTCGTCAACTCTGGGACGACCCCAGGATTTGCGAAACTTCGATCCGTCGAACTTGTTGGAGATGAAATCAGGGAAGGGTTGAAAAAGGACTACCTCGATTGTTCCTTATATAGAGAGTTATTCTAGACCTGGGGTGCATCACTGATAGTCAACTCTCGGGTTAGCGAGTGTGAGCTCAGCCCCATCTTACTGACGGCTGGGTTTGGCGATAGCGGCGGCGGTTGCGTCTTGCTTGGTCGAATTGCGCTACTTCAAAAAGGTGAGGGCGGTGACCCCAATCTGCGCAAAAGAGCAATCGAGTTGTATGACGAACTTCGGGCAGCACTTCACGGGTACCTCTCTTGTCTTGGACTAGAGCCGCAGGAAGCCGAGGACATAATCCAGGAGACGTTCCTCAAGCTGTTTCAGGGCCTGGCTGGAGGCTTGCGGGACGACAATCTTCGCGGATGGGTCTTTCGCGTCGCGCACAATCTCACGATCAATTTACACAAGAGCACTAGCAAGCTTCTCTCCAGTGAGGCGGAAGAAGTAGCTAGGGTTCTGCAATGCAGGATTGATGCGAGGCTTAACCCCGAGGAAGCCGTCCTCAAGAAGGAACAGTTTGCCCTCCTGGTGTCTGCGGTTTGCCGGCTGACATCACAACAACGGCAGTGTCTCCATTTGCGCGCGGAAGGACTCCGATACAGGGAAATTGCTGTTGTGCTTGGCGTAAGTACCCAACGTGTGGCAGAAGTGGTTCAAGCTGCGCTTACCCAGCTCGCGGGTGAGCTATGAGGAATATATTGGAAATACTCATCGCAAATATTGGCGCGCATCTTTCAGACGACACACTTTCGCGCCTGGTGAGCGGGGAATTGGGGGCGGGCTTGCGGAAAGCAAAGCTTCATCTCTCCAGATGTTGGAAGTGTCGTTCTCGTCATGAAGGGTTGGAGCGCGCCGCAATGGGATTCGTGGACATCCATAAGCAACTTATCCCGCCGAATCCACCGGAAACCGCACGGTGGCGCGAAATATTTCTTGCGCGACTGGACCATGAGGCGGTGGAAGTGGCGTCTTCTTCGTGGTCACGACTGCTCCATCACTTTCGCTTCGCAGCGTTTACAAACATAAAGCCTATCCTCGCAAGCGCGGCTGTCATTCTTGTGGCGTCAGTCGTTTTGTTCTTCATCTGGCAACGTTCGATGCCATCGGTTTCCGCTAGCGAGCTCCTGCAACGGGCCGAGGCCTCGGACAGCGATTCGTCAAGGACCGGCGCGCCGGGAGTGATTTATCAGAAGGTTCGCATCCGGACGGCACACGCTTCTATAGAGCGAGACTTTTACCGGGATCGCGAAGGGCGTCGCCTGCCGAGGTCCGAAGCTGTGGCTGCTGAGTTCACACCTCTTAAAGCCCAGCTCAATGTCGCCGGCGTCAACTGGGACGACCCGCTCTCTGCATCGAGCTATAAGGCCTGGCACGACAAGCAACGACACGAAAGTGACGAGGTACGGCGTTCAGGAAACAGCCTTCTCACAGTGACGACCAAGGCGTCCGGCGGAATCGTCGTCGAGGAATCCCTGACGGTGCGCCAAGAAGATTTTCATCCCGTGGAGCGTACGGTTGAGTTGCCGGATGTCGGAAGGGTGGAAATTGTTGAAATCAACTATACCGTGTTGAGCTGGAATGCCGTCAACGCGGATTTGTTCGAACCGTTGGCTGCGACGACCGCTCCTACTCCGCTTTCGAATACGGCCATCGCACCCCTACCACCATCTCTGCCGACGGCTACGCAGCTTCTACAGGCCGAGCTGCAGGCGCGCGTCGCATTGCACACGCTGAACGCGGACCTGGGAGAGGAGATTGATGTCTCGAACAGCTCGAAGAATTCGGTAGTGGTCCAAGGGCTAATCGATACTGTGGAACGGAAGGAGCAATTAGCTTCCGCGCTGAATGGCATTCGATATGTCAAGGTGCAGTTGAAAACAGTGGAGGAATCCACTTCTGCCCAGCCAGCAACTGATGCGATTCCAGCCACCACAGCAACTCTTGTCTCCGGAAGTCCAGCGCTGCAGGAAGCTCTGATACAGAACTTCCCGAACCCCGATGATCGCAAGGGATATGTAGATCGCGTGCTAGAGCTTTCGGACGGTACATTGGCGCATGCATGGGCGCTTCGACGACTCGAACAACGGTATACCTCCGACGATGTCGCTCAACTCGACCAGGTCGGAAGACAAACCTTAGACCTATTGATCCGCGACCACGTAGCGATTATCCGCGAACAATTTTCCGGTGAGAAGTACTTGGTTGCTTCTGTCATATCCGCGACGGCTTCACTGAGGCCAGATTCCCAAGGAGACGAAGCTGTGGTCTCGGGCCCGGATGATTGGCGTCTTTCAATTCCTGAAATTCTAAATCTATCGCAGGGGCTGCACGAAACCGTATTTGCTTTGTTTTCAGGAACGAGCCGAACCTCGGCGGATCTTGAAGGACTGTCTACCAAGTTGCAGTCCGCTTTGAGTGCTCTTGATTTCCATTTGTCCTCACTTTCGCGTCAGGTCAGCGGTCCTTTCCTCAATCGTGCAGCACATCCAGAGTTTAGCCACGGGAGATAAGAGTGAAAACAAAGACGAGCACGAGGATTTTTCCGGTCATAGGCATCGCATTGGTTTTCTTGGTCGTAGTGAGCGCACGAGCACGAGCGCAATCGCTGACAACCGGCGCGATTGTGGGTTCTATTCAAGACGCCACGGGTGCTGCTGTTCCTAAAGCGCAAGTCACCGTCTTGAGTAAAGAACGCGGCTTCACCCGAAGAACAGAGTCAAATGCCCAGGGCTATTATGCTGTTCCGCAGCTCGACCCCGGGAATTACATAGTCACCGTGCAAGCTCCGGGTTTCCAAACAATTAGCCGCGAAAATATCACAACAGCGGTCAGCCGAGTAGTTAACGTCGATTTCCAGGTTCAAGTCGGTTCGGTGTCCGAACAGGTAATCGTCCGCACGGACGCCATGATGGTGGATTCCCAATCCGGGACACTCCGCAAGGTGGTCACTGAGCGGGACATTGCGTCTCTGCCCTTGAACGGGCGCAATGCAGCCGAGCTGGTCTTCATGGCTCCCGGTGTGGTGAGTGGCAAAGGTCAGACGCCAGCCACGTACGCGAATCAGGCAAGTGAGGCCCGCGCGATTTCGGTGAACGGTACGTATGGCAACCAGGTCAGCTACAAGCTTGACGGCGCCAGCCATCAGGACAGCATTTCAGGCCTCAACGCGGTCTTCCCTAATCCTGACGCGCTGGCGGAGTTCAGCGTTCAGACAAATAACTTTGATGCGCGGTACGGAGGTTCAGCGGGGGCCGTTGTAAATATCGTTACGAAGACAGGAACCAATCAGTTCCACGGTTCGGTTTTTGAGTATCTGCGGAATGGTGCATTGAACGCGCGGAACTCTTTCGCCCCGCAGCGAGACAATCTCAAACGCAACCAGTTTGGAGGAGTGTTCGGCGGCCCGATCGTGAGGGATAAGCTGTTTTTCTTTGCAAGCTATCAAGGGACGATCGTGCGCAACATCTCATTTGGGCAAGTAGCTTTCGTGCCCTCGCAGGCGATGCGACAGGGAGATTTTTCTTCAATGTCGAAAACAATCAAAGATCCACAGACCGGCAAGGCGTTCTCAGGGAATCGAATCCCAGGCAATCGGATCTCGCCCATTGCGCAGAATGCGCTCGCGAAGGTGCCGCTGAGCAGCGATCCAACAGGGAAATTGTTGTATGCGGTCCCGGCCAATTTCAGCAAGCACCAAGCGTTGGGAAAGATTAATTACAACGCCGGCCGGAACATGCTGGCAGCGAGCATCTTCTACGATTGGTATGGTGACCAGGGTTGGAATGGAGCGGGGACACTGTTGAATTATCGTCTCGGTCAGCTGCAGACGACCAAGGAATTCAATGTGAGCGACACATACACAATAACGCCCGGGCTGCTCAATACTGCGGTCTTTGACGCCCTAATCCTAAACTCGACACAGACCAGAACCGCGCCGTTTTCTATTTTTGACTTTGGCGACATCAGAGTAGCGAAACCCGCCCCTGAATTCTTAGAAACACAAATCAACGTGAGTGGCTTCCCCGGTTGGGGCGGAGGAGGGCCGGCGCCTCCGGGACGGTGGCTGCGGAACAATTTCGAGGTATCGGATATGCTTACCTATATCCGCGGCGGTCACAGCATGCATATCGGTGTGGAACTTAATCCCAACTTCAAGTTCGATTCGAAGACCGGTTTTCAGGAAGAGCCGACCTTTAGTTTTAGCGGGCAATCCGGCAATGCCTTGGCCGATTTTCTTTTGGGATATGTAACCACGTTTACTCAAACCGCCGGCAAAGCGAAATTCACTCGGGGGAAACAGATTAGGGCTTATTTTCAAGATGACTGGCGTATACGCAAGTCCTTTACTTTGAATCTCGGGCTCCGTTGGGATCCCTATTTTCCACCGAACGATCCTGTTGCCCACCAAGTGGGTGGATACATTCCCGGGTTCCGATCGCAACGCTTCCCCAATGCTCCTCTGGGACTCGCTTTTGACGGCGATCTAGGCTTCCCCGCTGCGGGATTCCACAACAATCTTGGCAATTTCGCGCCGCGCCTTGGTTTTGCCTGGGAGGTACGCGGAGGACCGCACGTCACTACGGTCCGTGGTGCTTGGGGCAAGTTTTACGTGACACCGCTGGTTCGCATTTATAATAATTTTGTCGAGAACGCGCCATTCAGTCCGGCAGTGCAACTGTTCGGCGTGAGCCTCAGCGACCCTTATGGCTCAGCGAACGTCACGAACCCCTTCCCGCCGTTTGCACCAGTCAATCCCGCGCCTAATACCAAGTTTTCATTGCCTGTCAAGTTCGCTTTCATTAATCCCAATTGGACGCTCGGTCACGTTGAGGCATGGAATCTGACAGTGGAGCACCAATTTACCAATAATTTTCTTTTGCGTGTGGCCTACGTAGCTGATCGAGGAGTGCGGCTACAGTATACGGAAGAACGCAACGCCGCAATTTTCCGCCCGAACGCTACACTCAGAGATACGGACCAAAGGCGGCCCCTGTCCCCCAATTTCGCGTCGCTTTTGGAGATGACCAACGGCGGCACATCGAACTACCATTCCGTTCAATTAAACCTGGAGAAGCGGTTCAGCAGACAGTTTTCTTTTGTCGCCAACTACACCTTCTCGAAGTCGCTTGACAACCAATCCTTTGATCCTCAATTCCAGTTAGTCAGCCCCAGCCCCTTTGATCGAATGTTCAATTACGGCTTGTCGGACTTCGATACGCCGCACAACTTTTCCTATTGGTCAATTTGGGAGCTGCCGAACCTGCAGCGCTCGTCACGCGTGGTGAAGACTCTGTTCGGAAGCTGGAGCGTGAACTCAATCTGGACCTGGAGATCCGGGACTCCCTTCACAATAGTGTCTGGGCGGGACAGATCATTCAGTGGAGTGGGGTTGGACCGCGCCGACCTAGTTGGGAATCCGTTCTTAAGGTCCGGCCAGTCGCGGGCTCAGATGATCGACCAGTACTTCAACACCAGCGCTTTTGAGCTCAATGCGCCGGGGACATTCGGCTCATCCCCGCGGAACCTATTGCGAAGCCCTCGGTGGTTCAACGTTGACTTCGGACTGGCTAGGGCGATTCCGATTACCGAGAGTGTGCGTGTGCAGCTGAGAGGAGAATTTTTTAACCTCTTTAATAACGTCCATCTGAATCAGCCTGGGACAAACATTAGTGCCCCTTCGACCTTCGGCAAGATTAACTCGGCAGGAGATCCACGCATCGTTCAGGTGGGAATCAAAGTACAATTCTAGGCCCGTGCGCGTGAGGTGCTCCGAAGAACCAGCCGGTGCAGAAAGGAACCCTTATTTTAAGACGTCATTTCATTCGATCGCTCGCCTTGTTGACGTTGCTGGGAATATTGGTTTGTCGGGCTGCAGATCGCGCGCAAGGTGATTTGTTCTTCCTGGTTTTCGCTGATCCGCAGTTTGGCATGTACACCGGTGATCAAGGATTTGAGCAGGAAACAGCCAATTTCGAATTCGTCATAGCCGCCGCCAATCGACTGCGTCCTGCTTTCGTCGTGGTCTGCGGTGATCTAATTAATAAACCTGGCGACGCCGCAGAATCCGCCGAGTACAAGAGAATTGCGGCAAAGCTCGATACTCGAATTCCGATTTACAACGTTGCGGGAAATCACGACGTTGGCAATTTGCCGACTGCCGCCAGCCTTGCCAAATATCGAGAGCAGTTTGGTCCCGATTACTATACGTTTCGATCAGGGGAGATCGAGGGTCTCGTTCTGAACTCAAGCGTCATTGCCAATCCGAGAGAGGTGCCCGAGGAATCTCGCAGGCAGGAGTTGTGGTTGAAAGGGGAACTCGAAAAAACCAAGAAACTTGGCATTCGGCACTTATTTGTATTTCAACATCATCCGTGGTTTCTCGAGTATCCAAATGAAGCAGATCAGTACTTTAATGTTCCAGCGCAGATCCGGCGAAGATACCTCGAATTGCTCCGAAATTATGGGGTGAGTCATGTGTTTGCTGGGCATTTTCACCAAAATGCCTCAGGTAAAGATGGCCCTCTCGAGATGGTGACGACCGGACCTGTTGGGAAGCCTCTCGGCGACGCCCGATCGGGTTTCAGTGTGGTGGTGGTGCGGAAAACCAAAGTCGAATACCGATACTATGATTTCGGGTCTCTGCCGAATAAGATTGAGCTGCAAAGGGAGGGAGAGTGATAGTGACAGAGTGGAATGGCGAAATCGTTTGTCCAACCGTTCTCTAACCGTAAACACTTACGTTCGTAACAAAATACTCGATCACGTAGCTTTTTCGCCGTCAGATAACAGCCCAATACTCGTTTCTAGGCAGCAGTTCTTGGTCCACCGTTGCAGAGATGTAGGCCGACATGCCCGCCCAAATCACTTACCCTGTCCCTATTAAAATTAAGAACTCCGTCGGCGCGAAAAAGCCGGCTGCGAAAACCTGAGCGTCTCTAAAAACTGCGCCGGTCTCAGCCCCACAAGAGATCGCTAGAGCATAGCGACCCGCGCCTGTGAGGCGCAGACACGGATTTGTCCAAGTCAAGAGAAACGGAAGGCGGTCTCGCACAAGGAAACTCTATGCGGCTCGTCGTTCGTAGCGGTGGTGAAGCCCTCCAACCTGGGGCAGTTCGAGTCCATTTTTCGGAGTATTTGTCCGAACTTGGACAACGTATCCTTATTATCTGTAGCCCAATGAGTAGCCCAACTAGCAGAGGGGTTTGCACTCTTAAGAGACGCCGATTCAACGGCTTAGGTAAGATGAAGGCGTGCTTGCAAAGCAGATGCTCTCCCAGCTGAGCTACACGCCCATCCTTGCAACCATTTTATTCTAAAACACTTTTGAGCGCGCCGCACTTGATTCTAATCAAGGATAGACAAAAAAGAGAGCACCTTCTATCCAGGCAAGTGCTCTCAAAGGATTTTCAAGAGGAACCTGCTTAGAAGGCGAACTCCGATGGGGCTGCGCCCTCAACCCTTCGGTTAATTAACAGCCGAGCGCTCTACCGTTGAGCTACCGGGGACCGCACAACACTTTTGTTTTCACTCTAATACTGCTATTTAGTTCGTGCTACCTCAACATTTGAATTACTGTGAGACCAAGATCATGATTTTGCCGACACTTCGGTGCAAATGAGATTGCGGAACGAGTATTCGGTCTGTGGCCGAATGCTTGTTCCGATCTGAGGTATCGAGCGTGAAACAATCGGCCGCAGAGAAGGCCTCCTCGTTGGAGGATGCTCTCCAAATTCGTGACATGCATGATGTGGTAGGTGTGGGTCACTGACCTGCCCCGCTATCTCCTTACAAGCCACTCAACAAGTTCAGCGTCTGACAATTGCTTTTCCGAAATCCGCAGGTGGTGCTCTGCAGTATGCAAGGCGTACATGCGAGTGAATGAATCACTCGCAAAGCGCCCAGCAAGGTTGTGGAGTAGCAGTGGTGACGCTGGGGAGAGCAAGGCGGCGGTCTGAAAATCTCCTGCTCGGCGTAATAAAGGGATGTGGAGCTTCTCAAGGTAGGCCTCATCTTTGGTGTTTTCAAAGCCTGCGACATCAGCAGCTACCGGATAAGCCTTTGAGAAAAATGGGCGAGCCAATAGGCACCACAGCCCGGCCTGTCCGTGCCCAATCACAAGTATCTCGTGTAGTCCCCAGGCAACTTCAAGGTACGCCAAGGCGGTCAGGATGTCCTGGACGCGTTCAGTGTCATCGGTGCGGTTGTAAGTGGAGAAGTAGTTGCCCTCCATCTTTCGGGCCGAATCGAGCGCCGCACCAGTTTGAAATGCGTTGATGGCAAGCACAAGGCAACTTCGCCTTGCGAGCTCACGCTCGAGTGGTGTGGGAGATGCCGGACTGCCTAGGACAACCTGCGCCCCCTCGGGATGCGCAATCAGCGCCGCCAAGCGTGGTTTCCGTGCAGGCCGCACCAATGTGCTCGGAATTCTGTCTCCCACCGAAGCCCGCCCCAGAATGACGCGTAACCAGTTCACGCCATCTGATCCCTGCTGTCCCTCACTATCAACTCTCCACCAACGTAGATCGTCGGCTGAAGGCGTTTCCACCATCAATGCCGTCCGATAGACTGGGCCGAACTTCCGGCGGTACTCCTTCAACTGTTCGGGGCCAGCGGGGCGAGCCTTTTCCAACTGGTCGCGATATGTCGCCAGCAGGTTCTCAGTGAGCTCTCGTGCGTCAACAGCGCCGGCTGGCGGCGTGCGGCGAGCGAACACCAGCAAATGCCCCGGATCAATGTGAAACTCACCCTTCTCCTCTATGGTTGCGGGCGCACTTTTCGCGGGCTCCTTACTCAGCCAGCGAGCAAAGAACCTATACACTGCTTCGCGGCTCGAGCGGTTGTAGTTGTGTTGAAAAGGAAACTGCTCATGGGCCAGTCGGGAGCGGGCCCCGAATAGTTCATAGATTGCTGCGATGGCTGGATACTCGATCCTGCCTGTATCGCGCGTCCAATCCCCCGTGGCCGAGACCATCAGCACAGGCCGAGGCGCTGCGAGAGCCCCAAGTTCCATGTTGTCAGTATCAATGCGCAGGTTGGGGGCGTTCTCACAGAGGCAGCCGCCCTGCATGAAATGCGAAATCATGTTAACTGGCGCGCTCACCTTCACACGCTCGTCCACAGCGGTAAGCAGGAATGTCTGTGTGCCACCACCTGAAGCGCCGGTCACGGCAATTCGCTCTGAATCGACATCGGGGAGCGCGACCAAGAAATCAAGCGCGCGGATTGAGTTCCAGAGCTGGAGTCCTAGTTGGCTTATGCCCCACAGCCACAGGCGCAAACCATCAGGTGTCAGCGCCCACGGAGCTTTCTCATCGTGCTGGTAGTAGTGGGGAACCTGGAAACTGTCGTTGTATCCAACCATGTCATAAGCGAAGGCCACATACCCTTGCATCGCGAGGTTCATGCACCGCTGTGGAACGGAACATCCGTTGGGTTCATGCGGGCTGTGTTCCAGCCGCCCGTAATTCCAATGCCCGTGCGGACAGAGGATTCCAGGAAAGGGTGCCTTGACCTCGCCGCCCTGTGGTCGGTACAGGTTTCCGGTACAGAAAAAGCCTGGGTAACTTTCGAAATAGACCTTCTCTACCGAGAAGTTGCCACCTTCGATCCGATCGAAAATCTGTGCTCGGAGAGGACTCCGTTCAGTCATCGGCCACAGTCCCGCCGCGCAGAGGACTTGCTGGCGCAGTCGCGTGGCACGCGCCTCCCAGTTCGCGCGTGACTCATAGTGAAAAGGCGTACGCGGCGTGTCGAGCGTACGGACATCGAGGCGCGCGTCCCTGGCTGGAAGGTAACGTGGATCAGCAGGAGGAAGATCTTGTGCACGGACACTCGATGTTTGCCCAGCACGGCCCGGCGGCGCGATCAATGCACCCGGTAATCCCAAACCCACACCTGCGAGAAACTTGCGCCGCGAATGTTTGTTCATTGAAACTCCTCCGCCGGCTTGACGGCGGAAAACCTAGGGCCCTTCAGAGAGATTTGCCCGAGAAGGATTACTCGAGTTGCCGTTTGCGGTTTTTCATCATCCAGTCGACACCAGAACGCCACCAATCGGCAGTTGGACTTTTCAGCGAATTCGTCGGCCACGCGGACCTTTCAGGCTTGATACTGAGAGTCCAAATCAGCACGTCCTCTCCAAAGATCGAGGCCTCCCTGAGGACATTGCCGTCAATGTCTATTATCCGGCTTTGCCCATGGGAACCAGTGAGGTCGGAATTGGCGGGTGCATTCGCATTTACCACAAAAACTGAATTCTCTACGGCCCTGGCCATCATCTGCGCGCGGTATGGAGCAATCTTGGATTCTTCTTTCAGCGGAGATTCCGAGCTTATGTAGTAGACGACACGCGCTCCTTCGATGGCTGGAAGGCGAACCAGCTCAGGGTAACGTTCATCGTGGCAGATTATTACCGTTGAGGGGATGCCTTCCAGTTCAAAATACGCAATGTGGTTGCCGCGGACTGCCCATTTTTCGTCGGCTAAATATATCTTGCCGTATCGCTCGACAAGATCTCCGTGCGAATTGAAGACGACTGCCGTGTCGTAAGCGTGGCCATTGACTTTGTGCACGCTTCCAAAAACCACTGAAATTTTCCTATTACGGCAGGTTTGCCGCAGTCGCTCTTCCGCAGCCACAATCTCATATTCGGGAGTCGGCATATCAGGACCCTGGTAATAGCCCGTCAACGCACATTCAGGGAACACGGCGACCTGAACACCCTCAGCAGCAAGTTGCATCAGAGACTTGGTTATTCGTTCGGAATTGTCGTTAATATCGAGCGAGGAGCGAAACTGAACTGCCGCAACTTTGAGGTTCACACTAGATGTCTGCCCTTGTGCGGACAACAACCCCAAGAGTCCGGCGATGGTCAATGCGATCACGCTGCGAGGCCCTACGCACCGCGGATATGTATCCGTCCTCGAAATCATATTTCCTCCCGTCTTTCTGGTTATCCTCTCTGAAGGAGTTACGCGATAATTGCTGTTTGGAATTGGGGCAGTTCGGTCATGGCGTACCGGGAATGCCCTTCTTCACCCGATTCCCAATCCTTGCCACGTTCCGGATCACTTGCCGCCGCCGACCCAGACCGTGTGGTGGCGTGACTCGAGTTGTCCTGCTTACTCCTGCCAGCGCCGCGCGATACTTGCACCGCCGTCGATAACGTAGGTGCCACCAGTGATCCAAGAAGCTTCGTCTGAAGCGAGAAACAGGATGAGATTCGCAACGTCCTCGGGCTTACCCAAGCGCCCAAGAGGATGGCGCTTGATATTCAACTCGCGCGTCCTAGCGGGGTCTGGCGTCCGGTCGAACGACGCTTGAGTCAGGGGGGTATCAACTGATGCTGGGCAGACGCAATTCACCCGGATCGACCTTTCCGCCAACTCGAGCGCCATGGTTCGCGTGAGCGTGATAATCGCACCCTTAGAAGCAGAATAGGCGGACAGTCCCGGCGCCCCGACAATGCCGGTGATCGAAGAAACATTCACAATCGAACCGCCTTTTCGATCCTGCATGGCAGGAACAAATGCTTGACAGATATTCAGAATGCCGAGGACATTCACGTCGAACACCGACCGGAAGTCAGCTTTTGTAGTCGAGAGAGTATCGGCGAATGCAGTTACGGCGGCACAATTTACCAGAATATTCGGCTCGCCCAACTTGTCTCGAACCATTTCTGCAGCGCCGCGCACTTCCTCCGCTGAAGTCACGTCAACGGTCGCAGCGACACAACGGGCAGCCTCTGGGAGGCGAACATGGCAGCGGTCGACCAGTGCAACTCCTGCTCCCTCTCGGGTAAATAGGTCGACGCACGCACGGCCGATTCCGCTTGCCGCGCCCGTAATTACTGCAATGTGTCCGGCGAGTCGCATTGGACGAGGTTCCTGAGAAACTCGAGTTCACGCAGGCTTTCCGCGCCGAGAGAAACGGTGGGATGACGGACGCGCGTGCTGCGGATCACTCCCTGGGCGTGTAGGTTGTGCTTCATCGCCGAGACACCCATCCCGGGCTGGAGTTCAAAGCGGATCAGCGGCAGCATCTGCGAGAACAATTTCCAGGCACCGGGCATGTCTCCACGCTCGAGTTTCCGCCACAGGCGGACATAAAGCGAGGTCATGTCACTCCCCGGCATGGTCCCGCGAGCACCGCGCTCGAATTCCTCGATCAAGAACTGGCCGTTGAGGCCACCAAACACGGTCAGCTTCCCCTTGCTGGCCTGAACGACCTTCGAGACCTTCGATGGTGTCGGCGGCGCCTCTACTTTCACGTAGCGGACGTTCTCCAGTTCGTCCGCCATGCGCAATAACAAGCTCGTGGGCATCGTTACCTGGGTCATCAGCGGTGCATCCTGCACCATGATGGGAATCCGCACCGCCTTGCTGATCGATTCAAAGTAATACATCAGGCCATCGGCGTCCGGCCGCAGGTAATAAGGAGGAAGAATCATGAGGGCCGAAGCGCCTAGTGCTTCGGCTTCCTGGCTGTTACGTACGGCCGCATCCGTACCTGTATGCCCGGTGCTCACAACAATCGAGACCCGATTAGCAGCTTCACGAACAATCAGCTTCAGGAGGGCGACTTTTTCCTCCGGCATGAGGGTGTAACCCTCGCTCGCGTTCCCGAACAGCCCCAGTCCGTGCGCGCCCGCCTCCAGTAGGTGATTCAGCAGTTCCGCCTGGCTTTTCAGGTCCAGGCTCCCGTCATCGTTGAAGGTCGTCGCGAGTATCGGAAAAACTCCTTCCATCGGCCCGCCGTTCATGTTTTTGCCCCTTAAGACTCTCCAACAATACTTCCTTTGCCCGGTTGATATGTTTGGTTAACGCCCGGATCATTCCCGGGGCATCGCGCTTCCGGAGCGCATCTAAAATTTCCACGTGCTCCTCCTGCTCGTACGGGAGCCGCGCATGCCAGCTCTCTTGAGAGCTGTGAATCCGTGCAATACGGATGTGCGCATGCAATGCGTCATAGACTCCTAAGAGTTTATGGTTCCCTGACAGCCGAATCAGCGTTCGATGGAAGTCGGTGTTGTACTTGCTATGATCTTCGGTGCGCAGTGATCCGCGCATCTTGTCGATCAAATCCGAGAGGTGCCGGAGTGCGTTATCGGTCACATTGTGTACGGCGCTTTCTGCGGCAAGGCACTCGAGCGCGCGTCGGAGATCAAACGTCTCGGCCACGTCTCTTGCGGTCAGACGCGCAACGAAAGTACCACTGCGCGGCTTGATTTCTACGAGCCCAACCGTCACCAGCATTTGAATGGCACTCTTCACGGGCGTAGCGCTCACGTCAAACTTTCTGGCGAGCAACCGAACATCCAGGCGCTCGCCGGACTGAAAAACATGATTCAGGATGGCATGCCGCAGCGCCTCGTAGATGCTGTCTGCCGCACGTTCTCTCTTGATTTGGCTCAGCTCCACCATCGTTTGGCGTTCCTCTCTTCTTACTCGAGAATGCCTTTCGATTTCACCGTCTTCACTTCCAATGGGGACCGAAAAACCGTTGCTTCCAGTTCCGTTTCTACCGAGCGTCCCGGCTCTATGCGAATCGCGGTCCCTCTCGCCGCCGCTTCCTTTAAAGAGGGTAGGTCGCAGGCGGGTTCGAGCGCGGCTAAATAATTCATGCCGTACCACGGGTAGTCCGGCGCACCCCGAAACACCTGCCAGAATCCCAGGACAGGAAAAAGGCGCACATCCCAGCGGAACGCGAAGCCGACCTGCCGGCCAGGGTTCACGATCGCAAACCATCCATCGGCTAGGTCTTCCAAGCGAACAAAATCCTGAGAACCCGCCTCGGGCCCCGGAATCATAGAAAGATCCAGAGGATGGCCCCCGCGGTCGGCGACGCGAGGCCACTGGCAACGCTGCGACGGAGCCAACCGACTGTTTTCAAGCGGCGAATCGCTCACCACTGCGGCACAGGGGGGGAGGTAGACTCGGCAGCCCCGCTCCAGGAATGGCCAGCCAAACGTAGGATGGTGGCCCCAGAGAGCCTCCACCGGTTGGCCAGCGTCGTTGTGAAGACGCTCGTGAATTTGCAGGGTGGACGACCCACTTTCGAGAGTGAAGGTTTTCTGCACCACGAGAGGCAACCGGACCAGCCGCACCCAGAACCGCACTTGCACTCGCTCCGGCTCATCCATCTCGATCTGGTAGCTCCACGGAAGATGCGTCGCCTCGCCGTGCTGCCCAAATGACGCGCCACGGTGTTCGCTGGGTGCTGCGCCATTCGGAAGTATTTCGTGCCACCCGCCAGCATAATAATCGCGGAAATGTCCAACGGACAGCGGACTGCTCGCCCGATAACTGTCGAATTCCCGAAGGCCGTTGTACGAGTGCCACAACAATTCCATATCCAGCGGCTTGTACAAAAACTCGAGAATGTCCGTGCCCTTGCCGGCTGCGATCACTATTCTGAGGAATTGGTTCTCCAGCGACAGGCAGCGATGACCACGATAGACAAATTCGCGGATACGGCAGCCGAAATTCCGCTCGTGCCAGTATGTCTGATAGCAGCGATAATCTTTTATTCCATCCATCTCAAGCCCTAGTCTACGGCCATTGTTTGCCGCTGCTCCCGGATGCGCAGCACCAGAATAAGGGCGATTGGATGCAACACACCCATGATCGCGAAGACCGGAAGATACGAGTACGACGTCACGAGATGACCCACTACGTTCGTCGAGACGACACCGCCAATCCCGCTGCCTACCGCCACCAAACCGCAGGCAGTCGCAACCAGTGCGGGCGGGAACAGATCGACGACCAAAACTCCCACTGTCACTTGCCAGGTCAGGTGTGCCAGAACTACCAGAGCAGCGATCCCGACGGCCAGGCGTGCCGAAGGCACCAGCGCAATCAAAGGACTGAGCGGCAAGAAGCAAGCGGCCACGGTCAGCACCCGTAGTCGGCTGGGCACGGGACGCATCCCGCGTTTGATCAGGAGTCCGGACGCCCAGCCACCGAGGATGGAGCCGATGTCCGCAGCCAAGTACACCACCCAGACCGTTTTACCCAGTTGAAGCAACGTCAGGTGCCGCGCATCCGTGAGGTACTTCGGGAACCAGAACAGGTAGAAATACCAGACCGGGTCGGTGATGACGCGGCTGAGCAGCAGCAGCCATGTGTCAGGCCGTCGGAGCAGCAACATCCAGCGTTCCTGCTCGCCTCCCGGCAGTTGTTTGGCTGGTGCTTTCGCACTGGGAGCGATCTTCGCCCATTCGGCTTCCGTGATGCGAGGATGCTCCTCAGGCTTCCGATAAAGCCACACCCAGGGAATAACCCAAAGCAGGCCGATCGCGCCGGTCATGACAAAAGCCGCACGCCAACCCCATCCGGCGGCGAGAAGCGCAATTAGAGGCGGTGCAATGGTGGCGCCGAGCGTTGCTCCTGCCGTGTAAATGCCTACGACCAGTCCCCGCTCCTCGGGCGTGAACCATTCCGAAACCGCTTTCGGGGCCGCAGTGAAATTTCCCGGCTCGCCAATGCCGAGCAGAAACCGGAAAGCGCCCAACGAGAATGCCGATTGCGCCAGCGCGGTCGCCATGTCAGCGAGTGACCACCAAGTAATGAACGCGGCCAAGCTAAGCCGCGTGCCCAGCCAGTCGGTGATTCTCCCCGCGAACAGGAACGTCACCGTATATGCTGCCAGGAAGGCTTGAAGGACGTAGGAGTATTGGAGGTTGCTGATTCGCAGATCGTCCTGAATCCTGCGAGCAAGAATCGAGAGCGTCTGCCGGTCTACGTAATTGATCACTGTCGAGGTAAACAACAATCCGGCGATCCACCACCGAAGATGCGGAATCTTCCACACCGCCTTGCCCTGCGGGGACACGGGTCCGCCGGCATCGACCAGCACGGCTCCGGATTGGCCCTGGCTGCTCAGAGCGGTAACGTCTCCTCGTTAATTTCAATTCCCAAGCCAGGTCCGCTCGGCGTATACATATACCCGTTCTCAAGAACGAGCGGTCCCTTCAGGATGCAGTTGCCAAGTGGGTTCTCGCCAATCCAATACTCGCTGGTTATAGTGTTGGGCATCGAGGTTGCCAGATGCGCGGTAGCGGCGAAGTGGATTGCCGACCCGATGCTCACGTGGGGCGCGAAGGCCACACCGAATGCGTCAGCCAGCTCGGCGATTCGCTTGCACTCGGTAACGCCACCGGCCCGGCAGACGTCTGGCTGTACAATGTCCAGGCCGCCGCGCGAGACAAAATCGCGGGTTTCGTATCTTGAGGTCAGGGTGTCCATTGCAATGGGAATCGTGAGGGCCTTGGCCAATTCGACGTAGCCATCGATGTCCTCCGGGAAGATAGGCAGTTCGAAGAAGCCCACGCCCAGCTCTTCCAATTCCCTGCCGAGGCGCAAAGCCTGCGCGCGATCATAAGTTCCCGCCGCATCGGCATAGATGATGAATTCGCTCCCCAATTTCTCGCGCACCGTCCGCACGCTTTTCAAGTCGCCGGAAAGGCCCCTGCCGAGCGCCATCTTCAGGCCCGTGTAACCCTGGCGCCGTATGGCCTCGGCGTCTTCGGCTAGGCCTTCAAAAGCCTCCGAGGGTGCAGAGATATCGAGCGCGGGTAGGCCGGAGGCATAAACGCGCACGGGATTGCGAAAGCAGCCGCCGGTTAACTGATAGATTGGAACTCCGGCGGCCTTCCCCGCCAGGTCCCACAGCGCGATATCCACACCGGAAATTGCTTCCAGGTAAAAGCCGGCACGGTGTCCGCGGATGCGCATCCCCGCGTACATCCGTTCCCATAGCACGGTGGTGTCGCGGGGGTCCGCTCCCAGAACGATGTCGGTAAGGAGGAGATCGACGATGTTCTTTGTCGCCTGGGGCGCGACCGGCGCTTTTGCTTCGCCGTAGCCCACCAGACCATCGTCTGTAGTGATTTTCACCAGTACTGTGTCAATTGTCGGCGAATAGATGCAGCGGCGGCGCTGAGGCGGCGGATATTCGTTCGATAGCTCGCCGCGTACTGTATCCTCGCGGCCCCAGGCGCGACTTCCCCAATACTTGCGTTTATCGATCTGCTTAGCTTGCAGGGCGAAGCTTTTTACTTCGGTGATTTTCATATTTGCCTCAGCATCAACAGTAACGGTCCCTGTCCCCATGGGAAAACGCCAAAGGGACGGGACGCGTACATCGACCATTCTCCGACCGGCGTCGCCTCGGTCACCAGGTCAAGAGCGCCATCGTCGTTGATCGCACCCATGACCGCGGCGCGTGCTCGGCGCTCCATAGCTCCGTACCGCGTTTCATCGAGAATGCCGGCCGCGAAGGCCGCGCGTAATGAGTAAGCAACCATCACCGCAAGCGTCGATTCGACAGAGGTTGACGAATCGGGAACCACGACATTCCAAAAACCAGTTTCGCGCTGATAGCGTGCCAGGCCCGAAGCCAGAGTTTTGAACCTCGCGAGGAGCTCTGCGTAGCGGTCGTGGTCGCGCGGCAGCAACTTGAGAGTCTCGACCAGGCCCATTAAGGCCCAGCCGTTGCCGCGAGCCCATAGCTGCCCATTATGCCCGCAGCCCTCTTCATAACCGTGATAGAACAGCCCCGTTTCCGGGTCCTGGAGCAGCCGCGCATATTCGCAGATTTCCTGAACGGCCCATTCGCGGTAAACCGGTTCGCCCGTCACGCTCGACAGAACGGCCAGGAATGGCGGCTCAACATCCATGCAGTCCACCCAGATCTGACGGCACCAGCCTGGAAGATCGGGCCGGTGCATTCGCGCGCCCTCGACATTCTTCGGCAGTGAAGCAAAAAAAGCAGCCAGTTGGCGCGCGGCGCACAGAAATTCTTCTTCGCCGGTCAGTTGATACAGCTGCAATAGTTCTGCTCCCGGCGCTACGTGCTCGTCGAATCCTTTCGCTACTCCGCGCCCGATGTAAGATCGAAGCAGCGCCTTCACATAACCGAGCGGTTCGCGATCGCCAGTCGCTTCGTATGCCGCCAACAACCCGCGCAGCGCAATGGCTTCGCCAAAGTTCCACATACGAAAGGGCCAGCGCATTGTCCTGGCGGCCACTCTGGTGATGAGTTCCTGGTTCAACGGCGCAGCTCCACTACGCTCGAACGAACATGTTCGGCATTCGCGCGTATACCTTCCACCCAGTACTCGAATACCAGTTGCTTGGGACTAATAGGCAGGCTGAATTCAAACGGGTATTGCTTGTCGGCGACCTCTTTCCACGCACTGTCCTCTTTGTAATGCAGCCGCGCCTCTTTCAGGTCCTTGTCGTCGGCCTCGAGCCACACATAGCCGCTGTCGACGTTATCTCCCACGGAAATCAGCATACTGTTGACTTTCCCAAAGGGTGTCTCGACCGTGGCATAGCTCGAGTCGGACAACGGTTTCGCAACTTTGGCGAAGACTTTTGACTGGAACCGCGTCATCACGACGAGACCTTCGACGGCTAAAGCAGTAATCCCATTTGCCGCGACCGGCACCGTCACTTCACCATTCAAAAGAGTCGAGTTGGGTCTCAGAGCATTCTCTTCGTAGGTCCGCACCGTGTACGACCGTCCCGCGTCAATCGGAATCATGTCGGGATTGAGAGTGACCTTTACACGGATTGGCTGGTTGGACTGATTCAATAGGGCCAAGTAAAACTCTCCATTTCCATATCCGGCGACCCAATTGGCCTGGATGCCATCGAGGTGAAGCAGTTTGGGCGGCATCCAAAGGTAAACGCCATCCTTCCCGAAGAAATGTCCGGACTTGCTGCCGTAGACTTTGCTCTGCAAATAGGCGTAACCCTGGGCGTACTCGGACGGGAAATGGATATGTCCAGCGGAACGTACGAATGCATCGGAGATTAAATAATCCGCAACGAGCGCAATATTTGGGAAAATATGGTTCGAGTAATAGCTTCCGAAGCCGCCCGTCGCATTGCTCCAATCATCCGGGAAGAATGGCCGAAACGTTCGCAAGGGAAAGTCCGGTCGGTTATACAAGGTAGTCCAATCGCCCACGCCGATGGTATAGCCCGCGTAGGTGGAATAGCGTCCGACGACGGCGGCGCGCGCAATATCGCGAAAAAAAGTGTCGCCTGTGTAATAGGCAAGGCGAAGCATGTAGGGAGCGAAATGGGACAAAAACACAGCGTAGTTCTCGCGGTAAGTTGTCGATGCCTCGGACACGAGACCCACATGCGCGACTCGCCATGCGGGGACAGCCTGTTGCGGCGCCTGCTTTTCATACCTCCGGCCGCGATAAATTCCACCCTGGTGAATGACGATGTCGCCTTGCGGTACCACAGGTGACAGCCAGGCGTAGCTCGCGTAGATCTTCGCTCCGGCGTAAGCCGCCTTCAGATAGCGCGGTTCCTTTGTTTCTTCATAAAGTTCCAGCAGGTCGATCCACTTCGGCGCAAAGTCGGTCCAGAATTGCCCGCCCCGCTCGATATGCACGTCGCTGAAGTCGGTTTGCATCCGATCGATTCGTTCAGCGACGTACCGGTCAGCGCCACTGCGGGCAGTGTCCAGGTACTTGCTGTCCGACGAGGCTCGGTACAGCGCGAGATTGTTCTGCCAACTCCCTGCCTCGCTCAGCATGTCGAGGTTCAGCGTCCGCGGTATGCGGTTCATTTCTGTCGCGTAACGCCGAAAGACCGGGCTGCGGCCACCGGACATCGAGTAAAGAGCGGCGAGTTCCGACACTTCCACCGCGGGTCCCCGCATTCGGTGAGACGCGCTCTGTCCTTTGTTGTCCGCTTTCAGCGAGAACAAGAATTTCTCGCGGGACATCGCATACTCGATCATTGGCAGAGCGCGGCGAACGTACATTTCCTGATTGTCAGTCAGCAGCGCAATCGAAAACGGATGAAGCGACGATACGATCTTGACCGTACCTTCCACATCGCTGTAGCCGAATCCCTTGTATTCCGGCGACCATTCGCTGTAGTGATCGTCCATAACCAAGGCGATCATGTTGTTCAGAGTGTCGTTCAGAGAGCCGCCCACGTTTTCCCGGTAGTCATGAAAGCTGTAGATGTCCCGCGCAACATGGCGGAAGGCTTCAAACCAGTCGCCGGGCTGGATGACAAACCGAGCACGGAACTGGTACGGCGTACCCGCGATCATGTGCGAGTCGGTTGTGCCCAGCACAGGCGCGAAGAGCATGGGTTGCGCCTGTCCCTTTTCGTTGCGGACCAGGACGCCGAAGCGCGAGTTGGCGAAGGTCGGGATGCGGTAGGGCATCTCAGCGGGGTCGGCCACGACACCGATTGTGACGCGATCGCGGGACACCAGGGTCACCGGCAGAGGCGCCATGAATTCCATCGAAAGGTAGGATTGCTCCGGGAAGCGACGCTCTTGCCACACCAGCGGCTGCCAGATCCACTCGGCCATATCTGAAGCGACCGCGGGTGCTCCCGTGTAGCCCACCGAATACCAGGCATCTTTACCGGGTGTGAAATGAAACAACAGTTGGGGATCCGCCTGGCCGGGCGGCAACGTCAACTCGGCGTCAATGATGAACCGCGGATCGGATGGGAACGTCCAGACAATTCGTCCTTCCTTGACTTGAGCGGAGCGCCCGCTTATCACCCACGTCTCAGCCGCCTGGAACAGATCTGCCGTCCGTTGGTCGCCACCAGCGGGCTTCCAGGAAGCTACGACGAAATTCGCCTCCTTCGCCTTCACTCGTGCGTTCAACTCAGGGTCGTTGGCCCTGTAAAGGACGGTGAATCGTGGTGAAAACATTTCCTCGCGCCCTGCGGACTGAATTTTCAAAGTTCCGTCGGGAGCAACCTGAATCCGATACCGTTCGTTTTGCAGCGCGGGGCGGTCCGCGCCCGATACAGCGTGGGGGCAGGAACCGAGCACGCACAGTAACACTAACCAGGTGCCGCCTCGCTTGTGGATCGGTGCAACTCGCATGCCCTCTATTCCTAATTCGGAGAAACCACAAGGATTCCCGAAACGTTTAAACGCGGAATCGTTACCTGTGCTTTCTGTCCTTGCCAGGTGATGGCCACATCCTGTTGTGTCTGTTCGTCGGGCGTGAGCCAACGAACTTTGCTGTTGCGGCCAAGTACTTTACCAACCACCGCAGGATATCCGCCGGGCGTCAGGCTGACAGGGAGATTTTTGAATTCGCGTGACCTGTCGTAGTTCACAATATGGAACAACAGGTGGTTGTTATTTCGCACGAGGTTGGCGATCTGATATCCGTTTCCTTGAATGCTGATCATCGGTTCGCGGTTGAGCAGCGCTTGAGTAACAACCGCCAGCGACCGCGGGGAGGCCAGGTCTGCGACGGTAACAATTTTCACACCCGGCGAATCCTTCTCCCAGGGCGCCACCCGCCGCCGAGTCCAAAAGCCGGTATAAGCTCCAGCGTCCGGGGCCAGGAGCAGCTTGCCGCCGAGGTTCGTGTACTGCTTTAAAATGGCCACTTCTTCGTTGCTGAGACAACTGGCGCCGACAAGGACAAGCATCTTGGCCTGGTCCAGGAGCCCCTTTGCGCCCATACCGACGGCACTCTGGTCGGTAATCACTCGCGCTGGAATACCGGCGAGGATGAAGTTCTGCGTGACCGCCTGCCAGTCGGGCGTTTCCTGCCGCCCCGCGGCCGGCCGCAGCCTCGACGCGTAAGAGTAGTACAAAGCGACGTCGGCAACCGGCTCCGAGTTCTCGAACAGTTGCTGGTGACGCTCAATAAAACGAAGCCCGTCGCTGATGCCCATCCAGGCTTGGCGGGCGATGGGGTCTCCGTCATCGAACCTGGTACCGAATGCGTAGCTCGCCAGCATGACGAAGTTCGCTTGGAAACCGGCGGCTTCGGCGATCGTCTGCTTGTAGTAAGCCGGCGATTGCACCTGCCAGTATTCATGCGGCGCAACCGTTAGTTCGATCGGCTTTCTGCCGTGCGCCACCGACTGGCACCAGGCGTATATGCCGATCGGCGTGGTCAATTTGCCATTCTCATCAATTCGTCCGCCCCGCTGGTTCGAATCCTCGCTCCAGGTGACATCGGCCACGTCGTCGACATAGCGGAATCGGTGCGTATTTATGCTCACCAGTACATTAGGATTGAGGCTCTTCGCATACCGGTCGAGTTCCGCGATCGCCCTCGCCACGGTGTAATGCCCGTATTCGGCATAAAGCCCGGTTACCGCCGTGTCGGTGAGACCAGCGAACTTGTAATTCTCCTCGATGCCGAACTGCTCTTGCTGTTTGTCCTCTCCTTTTCGTGGAATTGCAAACGCTGTGCCGAGCACGCGTTTGGAATACTCGCGGAATCCGCGCTCGCAGTAGGAGCAGTGGCAACGGTTGAAGATACTGTCCCAGAAAATATCGTCCGCGCCGTCCTCCACTGCAAGACGAACAATTTTCTTCAAGTAATCCAGCCGGCCGGGCTTATTCACGCAGGCCATGAGGCGTGTGGGGATGCCCGAATAGGCAACAGGAGTACCGTCGGCATTTTCCTGCACCCAGCTTTTGGACTCGGGGGTTCCGATGAACGCGCTATTGGTGAAGATGCTGGTCAGAGAGAAATAAGCGGTCACGCGGATGCCTCGGGCGTGAGCGAGTTGAATCAAGTGGCGAACCTGGGCGCGCTGACGTGCCTCATCGTCGAACGCATAGCCGAGTTGGTAGCTGATCCATACCCAGTTGTAACCCGCTGCCCGAATTTCATCGAGCCGCCGCTCGATGTCATGACTGTAGAGGTTGGTGAGGGTCCAAACGCTCTTGATGATACCGACGAAACCCGGGGTTTGTGGATCGGTCAGATACTTCCAGCCGGATTCGAGCTGGCATGCGGCGAACATCGGCCCGCCGTCGAAACGCACCTGTCGCGCGCGCCCCTGGGTGGCCCAGTCGGGCAACCGGAAATCCTTCTTGTAAGAGGTCAGCTCCGCCGCAAAATCAGGCGCTAAGCGGACATCGCGTTCAGGAACGGGGAACGCCGCATCTGCTGGTTGCTGCCGTCCGGAGGCGCCGGATCGCCATCCCCAGCCCATCGACAGAAAGACGCACAGAAGAAAAACGGAAGCGAAGAGCACGCCTCGTTTTAATCGATCACTTGGCGGGCGATGAACATGCTTACGACGGCTCCCCTCTCTCATTCCGCCCACCTGCCGACTGTGTTCTCCGCATGCGCGCCCGGCCAGTGAAGAGGCCTAGCCATCACGCGGTGGGGCTTCCCATCCATGCTCTCTTGCCAGACGGCCCAGATGCTACCGTCCGCCACCTGCGCCAGATGAGGATACTCGGACTGCAGGCCTTCGGGCCGGGCCCACAGAATCTGGTTCGGTGTCATCGTTTCAGCCGCACGCCGCGCATTCTCATCCGCCGGTGCCGAGACGAGCAGATCGGGGCTCCAGCGGCCGCCGGAAAAAATCTTGGAATAAACTTCCGCGTTCTTATGCCGATAGTCCATCCAGATAACAGCAAGCCGTGACGGATCTGCGGCCAGGAGGTCCGGGTAGATGGATGGCCGCTTGTCGTCTTCACTAATTCGCAAGGTCTGCGTCCAATTGGCAATCGCCGCGCTGGGCGCCGACGCGGGCAGCATGCGCACATAAATTTCGTTGGTTGTTCCACTGTTCTGCCCATCGAACACCGCCCAAACGTCACCCGCACTGTCAGCAGCTAAAGAAGCGCCTCGAGAGTGATACGTCCAATCGGGAGTCAGCCACTGAAAGGGGCTAGCGTTTTCCGACAGATCACGGTAGTATCGCGGGCCCTTAGTTGCCGTTAGGTGCAGATGGCCTCGCGGGTCGTAGTACACCTTGGGAAGCCCGAGGTTCGTGAAAGGAATACCCTTGATCAGCCGTGGCGCACTCCAATTGGACCCGTCGTATATTCGGAGCCAGCCAACTTCGGTGCCCCATTCGGTTTTCTCATCCTTGTCGATCTGCCCGCCTTCCCACGAAACAGCCACCATACGGCCATGCGCCGTGATCGAGGGGAAGAACGCGACGCGGTGGGTGTCCGTCGTGTTCATTCGTTCGGGTAGGCTTGGCTTCTCATCGCGCACCTGGACGACGTAAACATCGGCCCCTTCCCAGAGCCCGCCACTCTGATAGGCAACCCATAGCGTCCCAGCACTATCCTGGGCAGCAACGGGATGATTGGCATCCTGACCAGGAGCGGTGATCAATACCTCTGGGCTCCAAGCGCCATTCTTGTACTGGCGGGAAGCAATCCGGCGGGAGCCGGGTTGCCCAACTGAATAAACGGTGTGCAGCGTGCCTGCTACACCGGTGGCAACCGTCGGTAGCGCTGAACCGTTCGCCTGCGACAAGACTCGTGTTTCGCCCCAGCCCCAGTCTACCGCACGCTCGCTCAGACCCGGCGCCCGTCTTCGTTCCTCCCATTCAAGCGTGACCCGAACTTGGCGGCTCGACGCTCCATCGTCTACGTACGTGATGGTGTTCTCACCGAATTTCAGGAAAGGCAGGGCTGGCGGGTATTGCCGAAATACGGTGGCGAGCTCAAGTGCGTCGAGTGCGGGCGCCGCGCCGCCAGAGCGAGTCAGCTGAATCTCGAGCCAGTAGCCGTAATGCCCGGCAGCGAGGCTGCGCGATTGGTTGTCCACCTTCTCGCTGTCGAGGCGGTCTTCCCACTTGTCCGGATCCGGGATCACAACGTGCCACGCGGTTCGTGATGCACTCTCACGTGGCTTCAGTTCGAGCCAAGGGTCGCTCCCATTCTTCGATACGCGCGCCCGAATCTCGCTCGCCGAGCCTTTCAGACGTGCGGACAGCGTCACATCCAGGATCGGATAGGCGGTCGGCACTTGCATCCTCAAAAACCCAGACTCGGCTGCCGGATCTAGAGTGATTGCGTTTGAAGACTCGCGAACACCACCATCGCGCGCAGTGAAGTCAGCCAGCCGCGGCCGAAACTCGACCCGGCCAGTGCCGTAAACGGGAATTTGATTGGTACGGTTGTGGGTGAAGTCCGCGTCTTCCCATTCCCAGGTAATCGCTTCGCCAGGCCGCAGAGGGTAGGTCAAGGACCCGTAGGTGCTATCGCTGGTAATCTTGCGCTCGTAACAGGTCGTGTCGGAAGTGTACAAGGCGCGTGCGTAGCGCGTTCCGTCTATCCCGAAGCTGTCTTGGCCGTACGCATCGCCCGGTGGTATTAGACTCGGATTGCTGCGGATGTCTTCATAAGAGGGGATCACGCCGTCAGGCCGCCGGATGAAGGTTTCGGCGTCGGTGTCGATGAAGTGCCACTGTTGGCCATAAAAGAACTGGTTACTGGCGTGGCCATATCCAAAAGGATGGCTGCAAATGCTGGAACGCAAGCCAGCCGCCTGAGCAAGTTCATCGAAGATCTGGGAGTGATGACCGCAGAAGCCGTATCCAACGTTGGTCATCCGGTGGATCGGGTCGGGCGTTGGCGGCGGGATGAAATGGAAGTAAAAGCCTTCGCCGATCAGCAGGTCGCGCACAGCGAGAGCCTTTTCTTCGTCGGTCTTCGCGCCATGGAGAATGGATTGGACCAAGCGCGGAACGCTGCGAAAATCGTAGTTCTTGTCGCTCAGAACGAATGGCGAATCGACTTTGCCGCCGAGCGATTCCAGGCGAAGACGCCGCATCGTCGGGCGTGTGTCGCCGGCAACCTTAATCACCCACTCTTGCCCGGATCTTTCCGCCATCTGCTCGAACTTGCGGGGAATGCGAACCCACGTATCACGCTCCGCCTCCAGTCCACCAGCCGACGGCCGGACAGGGCTGGCCACCTGCCAGATGGTCTGATTCCGGGCGACCGTTCCGACCGTTGTCGAAAGCACACCGGCTAATCCGGCCAGTAAGGTTATCGTTTTCCACCGGGGACGTGATGCAGCCACACCGCGATCCGTTTCAGCGTTTGTGATCGAGGGCGTCATTTCTTTCCCTCCGGCTTTCCTTTTGCGCCGATCTTGGTCGCGATCCCGGTCTTCAGGTAGTCCGAGACACCCATAAGGATCTTTACGCCGAGCGCTTTCTGATCAGCGGCGCTTTTCCAGTTACCGTCGGCTCCCTTACCGAAGTTGAACTCGGGGCAGAAACCCGGGATACCGAGCTTGAGCAAAGCCTGTGTGTTCGGGCTGTCCAGAGTGTCCGGACCCCTGTGATTGATCGGGAAGTATTTCCCAATCGCGTCGATCAGTGGAACCACTTGCTGGTATTTCTCCTCGCCCGTGAACTTTGGGTGAGGGCCGTAAAGCCCCTCCGCCTTCCCGAGATGCCAGGAATGGTAGTCGAGCCAGAGCGCCGGTTTGATAGCGTTTACTTCCTTCCACATCAGGCGCGCTTCTCGCGATTCGAACTTCTGGTAGTCGAAGTAAAGGTTAACTCCAGTGGCCTGCCGACGGTCAGTGCCGATTGCAAATCCGTCGACGTTGAGCATCGGCACAACGTAAAAAACGACTGACCGGCGAAGTGATCGGGCGACGGTATCCTTCGACAACAAGAAATCAATCGATCCCTCCAAACCCCACATGCTCGCTGTCTCGCCGGCGTGGTCGCCGCTGCTTAGCAACACACGGTGCTTCGTGAGGTCAGACGTTTTTGGATCGGTGATCGTCAGTAGCACGATCGGGCGGTCGCGCTCGCTGCGCCCGAGGATTTGAATGCTTCGCACGTAAGGATTTTTGGCCTCTTGGATGGCCCGCTCGAGCACCCGATCGGCGGGGTAGGGATAGTGAGCGGCAAAGTAAACGCGATCGACGCCCGCCCGCAATGGAACGTCGAAGCGAAACAGCTTGTCGTCGTCACTCTTTCTTCCCCAACCGTCTGGGACCAGACTCCATTCCGCGGCGTCATAGGAATAAACTGGCCGCATGAAGGTATTGCCGACTGGCCACCGAAGCGCCATGTGCAGCGCTTCGCCGGATTCGACCTTCACGTTGCGCAGGTCGCATAGCACGTAAAACCACACGCGCAGCGTGCCCTGCTCGCCGTAAATCGAAGGCTGCTGCAAGTCGAACACAAAGCTGCCCGGCCCGGTCTTTTCGAGGTTAGTGAAGAAGCCTGCCTGCATGTTGTCGAAAAAGTCTCCAACACCGAGGTCGGCCACCGCGCGGCTCGGTGGTAGTTCCCGGTACAGCGTATTGCTCAGATCTTTGTCCAGAGCTTCGGTAGCCATCCCGAGGACAGCCAGTACGACGACGAATGCCGATAACATACTTTTCATGCTTCAATCTCCCCTATCGGTGGCTAACTGTTCTGATTTCTGTACGCCGCGTCACCACAGACCCATGGACTTCAGAGAGTCGCGCACCGCGCGCGTGAAGTGCACAAACGAACCATCTGTCTTCTGGTGCAGAAAGTCGGGCTCGGAAACAGCCAGTTCTTCGGCGTCCTCGACCATCTTTTTCAAGATCTTCAGGTAATAGCTCCGGTTGACCAGCGGTGGCTCGGCGACCACCATCTCGTACGCGAAATAACCAGCTTGCGCGAACTCGTAGCCCTTCATCGCGCTCTTCATACGCAGCATGTCCTTGCGAATCGACATGTAATCTGCGGGCACAAAATCCGCCTCATGGCCATCGAGGATCTGTATCATCGTGTTGACCAGGTCGATCGATTCGCGTTTCTCGGCGAGCGCGCGATCCGTAGTGTCGAGTGTGCTTTCGAAGAGAGAAGTGAGATTGGGCTGCAATTGAAGCTGGTACTTTATCGCCGAGCGCATTCCCTCGATCGGGTTCTTCTTGTTGAAGATGAAACTCGAGTGATTGTTCAAGTTGACGCCGAACGTCAGCATCCCGTGATAGAGCGCTTCGTCGGAGAGTATCAGCAGATCGGCCAGCGGACGCGTCGCCTTCTTCCCGTAGTTTTGCGCGGCCCATTCCTCGTAGATCTGCTGCGGCGGTTTCCAAGGGTCGTGCAACAACTCGAAGATGGTTACCACATTGAGGTGGTGCCACGGACTCCACTTTACCCCGCCCGCGAATGGATAGATGACGAGGTCCTGTTTGAAGCGCGGAAACAACTGCTCCGGGGTCATTCCTGAAACTTCATTCAGTCGGCCGGTGTGCACATTGATGCCGACCACTCCGGGCGTTGTTGCAAGTTGCTCCATGCGGTAACCCCAGAGTTTCGCGGGACCCTCGGGATACCAGCCGAGGCTGCGGTACTCGCTTACCGAAACGTCGAACTCGGCGATGATCGAATGGGGCTGGACGGTGCCGAACAGCGGATTCAAAGGCCGCCGCATCACAAAATCGCCCAGCCCATCTTTGGAAACAATGATGATGTCTTTGGCGATCTCGGCATCCGTCGTGATGGGGAAATAGCTCCGCACCTTGGCGAGACTGGAAGCTGCCGAGAGCCAGGAACGGATGAAGAGATAGCGCTTTTGGCCCAGTTCCTTCTCGGCGCGTTTCATACCCGCGTACGCGCCGAGCGCCACGGCTTTCAGCTCTTCGGGATTCGCGGCTCCGAGCTTCGATTCCGTCGGCGTGATCATGTAGCCGTCCAGCCACGGGCACTGGACAAAGATCTCGTGGAGCTTGTCCTCCATGAACTTCTGACGCGCGGCTGCCGCTTGCAACGATTGCCGCGCGATGAAATCCGGAAAATCGAGTTCGTACTCGTTCAAATACGCCAACAGTCCCAGACGGTGCGCCTGGTCAGCCTTTTCCTTCAGCGCGGCTCTTGATGATTCCACGTTTTCCGCGAACCTGGCTGGCCGGTCGTTCGAGTGGAAGTCATAGCGGGAGATATTCGCGTTCCTCCAGTTGATCTGGGCGAAATTCTTCGTTCCGGGTTCAATCCACTTCGTGATTGAATCGCCGAACGTCCAGAGGTCAAGGAGGCGGATCGGAAGGTAGGGACCGTGAGGATGCCCTTGTTCCGCTCGATGCCCGATCTCGTTCTTTGCTGCTGGCGAGGCCGCAAACATCGCCTGGCCGGCAAGCAGAGCTAACACAAACGCAAGAAACGGGAACGAGGATACTCGACTGTCGCTGTGAACGGGCCGCTCGCTACTCGACTGTGCAAACGTTGGCATCCGTGTGGTCTCCCTGCGGTTACTTCATTTCCTTGAGGTGCTCATAAGTTCCGCGCAGGACTCCCTGACCCTGCCGACGCATCGATTCCGGCGTCTTTAATTGATTGTCTGAGTCGAAGCTTAGCGCGAACTCCGGTAGCGTGGCGGCGATCCCCAGTTTTCGGATAAGCGTCGGAGCGGAAGTGAAGGGCAGCACTTCGTGGTCCCAGTGGGCGATCTTGAAATACCTGGCAATACTCTGCTTCAGCGCCTCGGTGGACGGGTTCGTTGCTACCGGGTCAGGTCCCCAAAAGCCGTCTCCCGCGAAGTGCCAGCTATGCACGTCCAGAAAAACTTGCGGCTGGAATTCCAGGACGGCCTTGAGCACCGCCTGGGTTTCCGGCTGGGTGAAATCGGTTGAAGGGATGGATTTGTCGTGCTCGGGCGGCTTACCGTTCGTCGAAGGCGGCTTCCAGCCAAAGTGTCCTTCCCAATCCATGTAGACGTTGACGCCGCCCGCGTTGCGACGATCGAGGCCTTCGGCCGCCGCATCAACATTCAGAATCGGAACGATCTTCCAGATGACGGCGCGGCGCATTTCCGCCGCCAGCGGATCGTCCAACACGAGAAAATCCAGCATTCCTTCGACGCCGTAGATGCTCGCCGTTTCGGCTCCGTGAGTACCGCCAATCAGGAAGGCCCGCCTCTTTTGCGCCGGGGGCACTTCCGGATCGGTAATGATGGCGAGCGGAATTTCGCGACCATGCACGCTCTCACCGAGCATGCTGAATTCCACGTAGCGGCTGGCGTGCAGTTGCCGATTGTGCGCCACCATCTGCGAATGGAAGTAAGGATAGAAGGTGGCGAAGTACACCTCCGAGTATCCAGACTTCAGAGGTACATCAAAATCGAACGGTGCGCGCTGGGTCAGCACCGGCTGCCAGGTCTCACGGTCATAGCTGTAGACAGCGCGCAGCTTTGCGATGCTATTGCCGTTGGGCACCACAATGCGAACCGTATCGCCTGCGCTCACCTTCTTTCCCTTCAAGTGAATTCCGGCGCAAACCCAGGTCCCGAGCGTGCCCTGGTAGCCGAATCGCTCCCGCTGCTGGGCCTCAATTGAAAAGTGGTTGCGGCCGAGTTCCTTGATATTGCTCAGCCAGGCTCCTTCAAACCCATCGAAGAAATCTTGCCGGGTGATCTGTGCACCGGCCGCAGTGACGCTCAAGACCCCGATCATGAGACAGCCCAGGCAAGAGATAAAAGTTCGCATATGCTCCTTGGCAGCGAGCCCCATTTTCCCCCAGCCTCGGCAAGCACCGTTTGCAGAAGCCGCCAGAGTCAGGGACAGCGCGACGTTCAGAACGTCACTCGAAGGGCTAGTTGTAGAATTCGAGCCGCATCTGCGGTCGTGATGCGACCGAACAGTGGTGACGACAGCGAGGTGTTCGGAGCAAAAAAGTTCGTGCGATTGAACGCATTGAAGGCTTCCGCGCGTATCTGCAGGTTATAGCGCTCCTTGACCGGGATGTTCTTGAATAGGGACAGGTCTACGTTGGCCTGGCCTGGCCCCCGCAGGATGTTCCGCCCCGCCGTTCCGAATGTACCCAACGCCTCCTTTTGGAAGGCGGACTTGTTGAAATACTGCTGGACTTTGTCAGCCTTCGGCCGGCTTGTATCGAGGTTAGGGTTCCCAACAATATCCGGCCTGTCCTGTCCGACGCCGTTCAGCGCCTGATTCACGCCGGTAAAAATGGTGACGGGCGCACCCGATTGGAATGTGAAAATGGTGTTTGCCTGCCAATCGCCCAGGATGTAACGGGCAACCGGGTTTGCGTCCTTCTTGAAGAACGGCAACTCGTAGATCACCGAGCCCACCAGGCGATGGGTATGGTCGAAGTCAGACAGCGCGTGGTCGTAGGAGTAATTGTTCGGATTCGTGTAGGTATTCTGTCCTTGGGACACAATGTTCGACTGGTAGTCCGTCGACTTGCCGAACGTGTAGCTCGCATTAATGATGTATCCGTGAGCGTATTTCTTATCCAAGCTCAGGACCAGCGAATTGTAACTGGAATTGCCGTCCGAGTTCAGCGATTGGACCGAGCTAAAGTCAGGGGCCAGGGGTCTGCGCGCATTCACGTTGGCGAGCGTGGACTGGCCGGGGATATAAACCGCTGGATTGAGTTCGTTCAACGCCATCAGTTTCGTACCCTTGGACCCGACGTAGGACGCCCGAGCCACCCAGTCGTTGGTTAACTGGTGTTCCAGAGTCAGATTCCATTGCTGAAGGTAGCCGTTGGTAAAGTTGTCCGCATAGGTCACGCCGAGCACCGGACGGGGGAACACGAAGCCGGTCGGCGTTGGAATCTTCGCGGGGAATGGGTTCGGCTGTGATGCGGTGAATGGATTCGTCATATTCGGTGGATCTACGACGTCGATGCGAACCGTAAACGGCACATTCGAGGCGAAGCGGTTGTTGATCACTGCGTTGGGATAATCGAAGAAGACCCCATACCCACCTCGAACGGTTGTCTTCTCGTCCGGCAACACATACGCGAAGCCGATCCGGGGCGCCAGTTTTCCCTTCACAACCCGCTGCGCCCCCTTCGGCACTCCCGCTTCTCCGGCAATCACGATCCCTTTAGGCAACCCGGGGGCTACTGTCGACTGTACGCCTGGCAGGAATTTCAGAGTCTTGTCCGCCTGGACCTCGACCCAAGGCAAGTAGGGCTCCCACCGGAAACCCATGTTGAGCGTTAAGTGCGGTCGAACCTTGTAGTTGTCCTGGAAGTAGAAGCCCGGCTGGGTGGCTCGCAGAGCCTCACCCCAGCCTGTCGATTGGATGTAAAGATTCGACTTCCCCAGCATGAAATCGGTCAGGTTACTTCCCGTGGATGCGCTCGAGTAGATGAACAGGCCGTTAGAAACCAGCGCGGCAATCGGAACGTTAAATTGCTGGCGGATGACGTCGGCGCCAAATTTCAATTCGTGCGACCCGGTCATGTAAATGAACGCGCCCTGGTATTGGTAATTGTTGCGCACCAGGATCACGGGGTCCAGGCGCGGCAAACTGAAATAGTTCGCGACCACGACCTCCATCGTCTTGAAGGGAGACAGATTTACGATGTTCGCGCCCAGATCCTTGAACGTGGTTGGGTAGTTGCCACCGGAGGACGACCACAGCCGATTCAGCGTTGCGCTGAAGACCCCCAACAAACGCGGCGTAAACGTTTCTGTATCACTTATAGATATATTATACGTATGGTAATTTACTTTAAAACTCGCCGTGAGGATGTTGGTCGGATCCACCAACAGACCGCCGTTCAGTCTGTCAACTACCATACGGCCGGTCAAGCGGTTGGAATTCGTGATTTTTTGGTCGATCCGAGTGATGAACTGATTGTCGTTGTTGGAGTTGGGCGTGGCGATCAGTAACGATCCGTCAGCATTCGTCGCCGTGGGGATGTATTTCAACACACCCATGGCAATCGGGTCGAACAGTTTCGGGTCGATTTGGTTGTTTGGGAACGGCTGGCCGGTAGACGGATTCGTCACTGGGATCAGAGTGCCATCCGCCCGCCGCAGGTTAGAAAAGTCCCCGTTCTTCTGTGCTGCCGTCGGCACGACCACCGTCGAAAAGCCTGATAGCTGCCGCAATGTGGTGCGCTGGAAATCGAAGAAGAAGAAGGTCTTGTCCTTCCGGACTGGTCCACCAATGCTCCCGCCAAATTGGTGACGCTTCAGGAAGTCAGGCTTTCCGGGCGTGAAGAAGTTCGTGGCATTCAGAGCGTAGTTGCGCACAAATTCGAAGGCGCTGCCATGGAATTCATTGCTTCCTGACTTTGTAATGACGTCCACCACGGCCCCGGAACGGCGTCCGCTTTCGGCCGAGTAATTGTTCGTCTCGATTTTCAAGGCCTGCACCGCGTCGGGATTCGGATAGGAGTTGGCAACGTTCGTGTAGGTATCGCTGTTATCCACACCGTCGAGGTTGTAGACGGTCATGTTGCCCCGGCTACCACTCGCCGAAATGAAGATCTGGTTCGGAGCCGTGTAAACCTGATTGAAGAAGCTTCCAGGTGTCGGTTGCACGCCAGGAGCGAGAAGCGTCAGACTGAGAATGTTGCGTCCCAGCAACGGGAGTTCGGAGACCTGCTTCTGGTTCAGCACGGTCCCTAGCGTTTGCCGGCTGGTTTCCAATTGCGATACTTCCCCCCTGACCACGACCTGCTCGCTCGTGGTGCCGATTTCGAGCACCGCGTTCACCATCAACCGCTGATTGACCTCGAGGTCGATTGCTTCACGGGTGAAGGTTTTGAAGCCTTGCATACTGATTGTCAAAACGTATTGACCGGTCTGCAGGTGCTCGATAGCAAAGTCCCCGCTTTGCGTCGTGACCGTTCTCCGGATCGCGCCGGTCTGGAGGTTCGTCGCCTCCACCTGGCCACCGGCGACAGCCGCATCGCTGGAGTCCCGCACGTTGCCATAAATGCCAGAAGTGTCGGCGTTGACCTGGGCGCGGATCGGAAGTGCCAGAAACACAGCTACCACGCCGACCAGAAGAAGAACCTGAGCGAACCGCCCAACCAGCCAAATGCTTATTTCGCGCATCACTCTCTCCATTCACTGAGAAATGAGATTCACCCCTGTTTTTCCTGCCCGGCGCAGGAGGCCCGCGCCAAGCGAGCCACCAGAAGACCCATGCAACGGTCCACCAGTGGAATTCGCGTACTGCCGATCTAAAATCTGATATCTGAAATTTCAGATATCAGACGCGAAGTTAATTATATGGACGGGGGTTTGTCAAGACATTTCTTCGGAATCGTCGAGCTGGCGAGGACCGGTGATGCTGTGTTCTCGAAAACGATTCTTCCGTATGGCGAGCTTCTTCGACAAGATCGGCTGGGGCGGTTGCAATATAATAAGGGTCGTTGAGAAGCTCTGGATGTTTAAGGAATTTTACCCAGATTTTCGCAAAGGAGATTAGCGGGAGACAGTAGATATGCTGGTGTACGATCTGAGCGATGAGATCGTCGGGAAGCACTTTGTTCTTTAAGTGCTCATCCATCATTTCCGGAATTTCAGGCTGCATTGTTTATTCTCTTCTCTTCTATTCTTAAAAAAACATGTTAGAGCGGTCGCACGGTTGGAATCTTACCAGATGGAGCTAAGCAATGACCGATCAGCCAGCTTCAGGATTGTCTCAAGATGCCATTTGGCAAAAGCGGGTTGATCTCGCGGCGGCGTTGCGTTTTGCTCATAGGCTCGGTTTCAGTGAGGGCATTTGCAATCACTTCAGTGTGGTCGTGCCAGGCAGTCCCAATCGATTTCTACTGAACCCACGAGGACTTCACTGGTCGGAAATCCGTGCTAGCGATTTGATTGTCGTGGATTCCTCGGGAAGATTGATTGAAGGCAAGTATGAGGCCGAGCCGACAGCCTTTTACATTCACTCACGCATTCACGCGTCGAAACCGGAAGCGAAATGTGTGCTGCACACGCATATGCCATATGCAACTGCGCTTTGTTGCACTGAGGGAGAGGGATTGGCATGGGTCCACCAAAATTCATTGCGGTTTTACGGACGGACTGCCTACGACGCCAATTACAACGGTCAAGCACTCGACAAAGCAGAAGGAAACCGCATTTCGGCAGCCTTACAGGGTAAGAACACTATTGTTTTTCTTTCCCATCACGGTGTGATCGTGACCGGTACCGCGGTGGATGTGGCTTTCGATGATCTGTACTACTTGGAGCGCGCGTGCATGCATCAAGTATTGGCGCAGTCAACGGGGCTCCCGCTCCGCATCGTGCCGCCTGCTGTTTGTGAAAAGTTCTCTAGCCAGGTAGACGAAATCGTCGAGCAGGCCCGACTCCATTTCGAAGCGGTGAAAAGGATTCTAAACCGAGAGGAGCCCGAGTACGCCACATGACAATAGCGCAGAGATGCGCCGCACATGAGTTCCGGTGCGATATTCCCGCGCAGTTTCGGCCGCGAGTATCCTTACGCGTTGCGTAGAGAGGGCGTGTATGCCTTCGACGAGAGTGGGAGCGATATTTAAATGCAGTTAGTGGCTGTTCTTCGCCAAAACTCCATCCGCGTCGAAAATCGCGCGATTCCCTGTCGCGATAATTTGAAGAGAAAACCTGGATGGGACGATGGGAACCCGAGCTCGAAGACTGTCTCCCAGGAACACCGCGCACGGGATACCTGGGTATATCAGGCTGCCAGAAATTCCCGGAGTTTGTTTATGCCGCGGTGGAGTTGCATTTCGGATACCGAAAAAGAGATTCGCATGTAATTAGACAATCCAAAGCCTTCTCCAGAAACCGTCAGGACACCGGTTTTTTGGAGCAAAGCAGCGGTAAATTCCCGTGCGGTTTTCATATTTCGGCGTAGGAGCTGTTCTGATATTTCAGGAAATACAAAAAAGCCGCCTCCCGGTAGCACGATTCGTATTCCAGGAGCAGTTGCGAGCTCTGCCACGGCAAGGTCACGCATACGGAGATATTCCAATCTCATCTCCTCGACGCAGTCTTGCGGCCCAGAGAGCGCGGCAAGCGCGGCCGCCTGGGTAATTGAAGAGGGACACGATATCTCCTGACTCTGAAGCTTCTGAATGGCCGCTATGACTGCCGCTGGCGCCATGGCGTATCCCAAACGCCATCCTGTCATTGCGTACGTCTTGGACACAGAGCCGGCGATGACAATATTCGGCCGCCGGGGCTTGAACTGGCCGGCTGAAACACGGTCCCCGGCGTAGGTCAAGTAAAGGTAACACTCATCCAAAATTACCCAGATGTTCCGTTTCGCTGCCATGTCCACGATCTTTTCCAATTCGTTGGAATCCAGCAGGGCACCGGAAGGATTGTTCGGATAGTTGAGGATGATAGCTCTGGTCTTAGGGGTCAGTACGTTTTCCACCATCCCGGCCGTGAGAACAAAATCACTCGGCGCGGTGTCCAGAAATACGCACTTCCCACCAGCAAAACGCACCATGTCTTTAAAGGAAACCCAGTATGGGACTGGAATTACTACCTCGTCTCCGGCGCTCACCAGTACCTGCAGCGCTGCGAAAAGTGCATACTTTCCACCCGGGCTGGCGATTACCTCCTCCCAGCGATAATCAGAGCCAAAATCCTGCCGGTGCCGGTCACAGATGGCTTCACGCAAATCTGCCAGCCCGGCAACAGCGGTATACTTAGTGAAATTGTTCTGGATCGCGTGAATGCCTGCATCCTTGATGTGTAAAGGCGTGGGGAAATGGGGTTCACCCGGGGCAAGATCCACAATATCAACGCCCTGTCGCTTCAACTGGGCGGCCGTATTCACCATGGCGCTCGTGCTGGATATCTCCATTGAGTTGATGCGCTCACTGAAGACCTCTAATGGGGCGTTTGCCATGAACACTCCTCCGGAACTGGTTTCTTAGACGAATACAACTGTCTTTTTGCCATAAGGTAGAACACGGTCCAGCAGATGCAAGCGCACCGCCCGGCCGAGCGCCTGACTTTCAACGTCCCGGCCTTTTGCAATCAAGTCTTCGATTGAGTCGCGGTGGGTGACTTGAATAACATCCTGGCTGATAATCGGACCCTCGTCGAGTTCTTCGGTGACATAGTGAGCGGTGGCCCCGATCAGCTTTACGCCACGCAGGTAGGCCTGGTCATAGGGTTTGCTCCCAATAAATGCGGGAAGAAAAGAATGGTGGATATTGATGATGCGGTTGCAATACGTGCTGACGAACTGCGGCGAGAGTACCTGCATATATCGCGCTAGCACGACCAGGTCAACTTTGAGCTCGGCCAACAATTCGAGCTCACGCTTCTCCTGGGCCGCTTTGCTTTCGGACGTAATGGGGAATACGTAAAATGGAATTCCGTAGAAATCCGAAAGGGACTTGAGATCGGGATGATTGCTGATTACAGCCATGACCTCAGCGGAGAGTTCACCAATACGGTGCCGGTAAAGCAGATCCATCAGGCAATGATCATATTTGGAAACAAAGATTGCCATTTTGCGGCGAACAGAGGAATACGACAGGCGCCACTGCATATGAAGCCGGTCTGCAATATTTTTGAAACATGCAGATAGCTCACCGGCATCAATACTGAATCCATTAAGTTCCCACTCCACTCGGTGAAAGAAGATCCCCTGAGGAATGTCAATGTGTTGTTCAGCATGCACGATATTGCCGCCGTGACGGAAGATGAATGACGAAACTTCGGCCAATAACCCTTTCTGGTCAGGGCAGGAGATAAGCAAGACAGCTGTGGGCCCTAGCAATGCGCAAGCTCCTCAGACTCGGTTTCGCGTGGGAGGGATTAAAGAAGATAACGAAGCTAAGTCGAAAAATGATTTCCCCTTCCGCATGGCGTCTTTCAGTTCCTCTTCTTTACGAACCACGGCAAGCGCCTGCTCAAGCACGCGTGGGAGCTGGTTGTCCGGAAATGTCAGGACACCATTGCAATCGGCCACTACGATATCGCCCTGATTGATGGTCAAATTGCCCCACCGGATGGGTTCACCGATGCTGCCATACTCTCGCTTATTTGCTCTACGTGGGAAGATGGAGCGTGCAAACACCGGATATCTCAAGGCGGCAATTTCAAGAGGGTCGCGTGCAGGTCCATCCACCAGAGTGCCGCTCAGACCACGGGCTTGAGCCGAGATGGACATGATTTCTCCCCAAAACGCGGCGCCCTTGCCGCCTGAACCAGCTACCACCAGCACCAGGCCGGGCTCGGCGACGTGAAGAGCGTGGTGAAGAGTAAGGTTGTCATCCGCGGGGCAGAGCACGGTAAAGGCAGGAGCACATACGCGGAAAGAAAGATCCAAAGGCCGAATTTCCGTTTCTACCGGCAGTGACGGACACGCATCAGAAATCTGGCACACAGATACCCTGGCCAACTGAAGGAGCAGCTCCCGTGTATCTGCAATACTCACTCGTCCCCCGCAACGACGACTACCGAATTCAATATTTACGTTGAGACTGCAGCCGCAGCTTTTTCCCCTACCAGACGGTTCGTAGCGAAGCGGTCCGGCAAAAACGGGCGAATCAGCTCAGGCGTCCGGCCTGTATCAATCAATTCGGCAATGCGAGCACCAGCGACTGGGCCAGCCTTGAATCCGTAGGTGCCCCAGCCGACATCAAGAATGAAACCTTTCAATTCCGGCGATTCGCCCATAATCGGGCTATAGTCGGGCGTCATGTCGCAGACTCCAGTCCACTGGCGCATGATCGAGACATGTTTTAGCGAAGGGAAGAGTTCCAGCGTGTGTCCGGCGATCATTTCCAAGGTGGGCAGCGTCGAACGCTGGCTGTACGACGTGTAGGGGTCGATCTCCGAGCCCAGCACTAACTCTCCCCGATCACTCTGGTTCACATACACGTGCAGATTCGCCGACACAATGACCTTGTCGAGAAAAGGCTTCAAGGGCTCGGTGACACATGCCTGTAAGGGATGCGAGGTGACGGGCAGCGAAACGCCGGCGAGACGCGCAATCGTGGTGCACCAACCGGAAGTCGCATTCACCACGATACCGGTTTTGATGTTGCCGCGCGTGGTGCAGACCCCAGTGATCCTGCCGTTGGTGCGTTCGATGCCGGTAACTTCAGTCCGCGTGTGAATCTCCGCTCCCAGTCTGTCAGCACCGCGGGCGTAGCCCCACACCACGGCATCATGCCGGATATTCCCCCCGGGGGGATGATAGAGGCCCCCCATAATGGGATAGCGCGTACTTGGTCCAATGTAGAGGGAGGGTACCATCTTTTTGATTTCACCCGGATCCACCATGCGGCTATCTACACCGAGTACTCGATTCGCCTCCGCGCGTATTCGCAATCCCACAAGGGAGGCATCCGTGTGTGCAAGCGTTATGTGTCCCTGCTGGGAGAAGAGCAGGTTGTAATCCAATTCCCCGGAAAGCCCTTCCCACATCCGGATGCTTTCGTCGTAAAACGGAATGCCCTCGGGGGTTCGGTAGTTGGAACGTAGAATGGCGGTGTTGCGGCCGCTATTGCCAGCCCCGAGATATGATTTTTCAATTAGCGCAATGCTGCGGACTCCGCGCTTACAGAGATAGTAAGCAATCGCTAGCCCGTGAATACCGGCACCAATGATGACGATGTCGTACTTAGGCTGCAGTTCCCTCTTGTGCCACATGCGCTGACGGCTGAACAACTGCCACATCAATGCACTCCTCTTCTTGTAATCGCATGCTGCGTCTCAAGTCCAAACGGCTGAATTCCTAACTCGTGCCCAGCAGACAGAATGCATTCCCACACATACTCGCCATAATCCCGGGAGACAAGCAGTAGCCATCCGGGAGCTTCCTCGATATTCCAACGAACCAGGAAGCTCCAAACGCGGGCGATGGAGGTTTGCACGCAACCATCCACAGGAATTCCCCCCACGTTTGCAGAACCAAGCTTCTTCAATAATTCCAGTGATTTCGGTCCCAGCAGAAGCATCGCGGCAAATGATGAAGTGAGATCGGTCACATGGGCACACCCTGGGCTGTTTGCGGCGGCTTCCATCGAGCTGTATAGATCTACGCGATCAGCTGGATCCGCCAGAAGCAGGAAGCGGTCATCGGTCAAACGCGCGAGGTGGGTCGGGATCCGACCGTGGCTCGACGGCATGATCGGTAAACAGTGACCCACTTTAGGAATTCGTCTGTCTGAGTTCTGCTCCAACAACTCCTCGCTGTGTTCTCCCTGCACATTGATCTTGGCTAGAGGTGTTACGTCACCGATTCCAACCGCAGATCGGCTGGCTTCCATTTCGGCTTTCGAATCACCATAACTTAGAACGCATCTCCATTCACTCACCGTGTCCATGCGAGCGTTGTGTCGTTGATGCCAATTGTGAAGCGGAGTGACTTTGTAGGGCGCTGTCATTTCAATCTCTCGCCTTCAGGGTCATAGAAAGGCTTCTCTATGACGATGGCAGAATGAAGTTTGCCGTTGGCTCTGAATCCGATTCGGGAGCCTGGGTTCGCATGGCCCGCGGGTACCCACGCCAAGCCAATATAAGTATTCAAGTGAGGGCTGTATCGCGCACTGGTAACACGGCCGGCAAGCTGCCCGTCGATAACGACGGCACTACCATCGTCCGGGCGGCCGTCGTCTAGGCACCGCAAACCTACTAACCGGTTCTGGCCAGGTTGGTCCTGCATCTTCTGCAAAGCGTGCCGACCGATAAAGTCGGGCTTGTCGAGTTTTACGACCCACTTAAGGCCCACATCGTAGGGGTTCGACAATGCATCCGTGTCCTGGCCGACGATGATGTGCTTCTTCTCCAAACGGAGAAGCCGCTGGGTCTCGACGCCAAATGGCTTGATGTTGAAAGGCTTTCCGGCCTCGAGTAGCGCATCCCACATGTACTCGCCGAATTCCGCTGGGAAATGGATTTCCCACCCCGTTTCTCCCACAAAGCCCACACGAAGAAGCAGAGCAGGAACGCCGGCGACGGTGGCCTCGCGGCAGCCCATATAAGGAAACGATGAAAAATCCAAATCCGTCAGTCCGGCGAGTATTTCGCGAGACTTAGGGCCGGCGAGATTCATGGCGGCAAGACCTGCCGTCATATTAAGGATGTGCACACACCAGCCTGTTCCGGCAATCCACCACTTCATCCATTGCTCAACAAAGTCAATGTTGCCGGTGGACGTGGAGACATAGAAACGATCGGAAGCCAAGCGGGCCACGGTCCCATCATCGAGAAGGGTTCCGCTATCGTCGCAAATCACTCCGTAGCGAGCGCGGCCTAGCGGCAGGTTTGACATCCAATGCGTGTAAATCTTGTCCAGCAGATTCGGCGCGTCTTTCCCCTCCACGACCAGCTTGCCCAAAGTGCTTACATCAATCAGGCCAGCATACTTACGAACAGCTTCGTACTCCTCAGAAACCGAGGTATACAGAAAAGGGCGTTTCCATACGCCCATGTTCATCATCTGAGCGTTAGATTTCAGATGCTGGTAGTGCATGGCAGTCTGCTTGACCGGATGAAATTCCGGCCCCGCCAAGGCACCCAAAGGAACCGGAACAATTGGGGGCCGGGCCGTTGTGGTGCCAACCGCGCCTAAATCCATGGCGGTAGCGTGGCCGCAGATTTCGGTCGAAGTGCGCGAACACATACGGCCCTGGCAAGGGCCCATGGAGACTGTGCTGTAGCGCTTCAGCGTCTCAATATCGTCGAAGCCTTCTTCCACTCCCTGATACAGATCCTTTTCGGTAACGTCTTCACAAATACAGACAAAGTTCTTGGACTGGCCGGTTGGCGCGATTCCGCACGATGTGGACTTGGCGCGTGCATCCACCAGCAACTCCTGTACTTCATCCCACCAGCTGTTCGTTTTGAGATAAACCCATTGCGCTGCACCTTGACCCGCTAACCGACCAGAGCGGAGAATTTCTTTCAGAGAGCGGAGACCGAGCACCTCACCCGCTACGAGTACTCCAGGACTCATGCGGACGGGGACAGGTTGCCCCAGCACACGGTCGAGACCGAGCTGACATCCGGATTGCAATAGCAATGAGGCGTTTGCCTGCCAGGCAGTGGACAACAACACTGCGTCGCACCCAATCGTGACAGACTTGCTTGATTCGGAGTCGTCCGCGACAGAGCCTATCTTGATCGCCGATACCGCTTTCGAACCGAGCGCTTCGCGTATGGTCATGCCTGTAAATAGTGGCAGATCAGCCGCCCGCAACTCTGCCGCTTCCGGAAGAGCACTGGGAGTGGAGCGCGCATCTACGACTGCGACAATTTCAATCCCTTTCCGCAGGCACTCTAAGGCCGTGAAATAGCCTTCGTCATTCGTAGTCATTATGGCAACCCGTTTACCAGGGCGGATACCGTACAGGTTGATGAGACGAAGTGCGGCCCGTGAGAGCATCACTCCGGGCAAGTCGTTATTGCGGAACACCGGTGGATATTGATGACAGCCGGTCGCCACCACCAGACTCTTAGCGCGCACATGAATGAGGGTCTGGTCTTGCAGCACCGGCACGAGGCTGCCTTCGTAGCTTCCAAAGACGGTGGCGCCCACCAGGATGCGCACATTGGGCAGGGCGGTGGTAGCCGACGCCATGAGCCGCGCAATCTCATAGCCGGGCCGGTCTTTCCCTTCGTGTTTATGCGTCCTGGTTTCAAATCGTAGATGTCCCCCGAGCTCCGGCTCGCACTCTATTAAGAAGACGGCAGCACCAGTGGCCGATGCCTGTCTGGCAGCCTCCATGCCCGCAGGTCCGCCACCAACGATCAGCACATCGGCGTGTTCATATCGGTGCTGGTATTCGGCAGGGCTCGCATCGTCACGGACTCGACCCAAGCCAGCCAGCCTTCGAATAATGGGCTCGGCGATTTTCCATAGTAGCCTGGGCTTGTGCAGTGTTTTGTAATAAAAACCAATCGGGAGGAAACGGTCAAAAAGCTCAATTACACGGAACACATCGTGATCCAGTGAGGGCCACGCGTGTTGGGAGAGAACCCGCATTCCTTCTTGGACAGGAGCTCGGCAAGAACGCTGGTTCGGCTTGCCGTCAATCTCCATCAGACAGTTAGGACAATCACCAGAACTGCACAACAACCCACGCGGCCGGTGATACTTGAAACTTCTGGAAAGAATCCGACGGCCTCCAGCAAGCAAAGCCGATGCAACCGTGTCCCCTTCGAGCGCATGAACCGGCCGGCCTTCAAAATAAAAGGTTACGCTGCGGCTGTGGTTTAGCTGCTGACTGGCCTGGGGCGATAAGCGATTCCCTTTGCCGCTCATCGAATAATCTCTTCGATCCAATAAGTCTTCTCCACCAGATTTGACGTCGTGTCGCGCTCCGCCACAAACCACTTGCCACAACCGTCGCGGTGATACCACCACTCCTGCTGGATGCCATTCATATTAGTCCGCGTGTAGACGTAGTTCACCCACTCGCTGTCGGATGCAGCGGGTTGCGGGCGGCTGCGCAGCTCGCCGCCGAAGCGAAATTCGTAGGCGCTGCGGGGGCCACAGTTAGGACATGGAAGTAGGAATGACATAATTGTCTCTAAGCCCGATTTCCGCCGTATGCGGCCGTGAACACCTCTCCGGTGGCGAAGCGCTCTGCACGAAAGGGCGACAGATCGATGATCGTGTTCTTGCCCGTAGTTATGAGTTCGGCGAGTGCCTCTCCCACAGCGGGCGCCAGTTTGAATCCGTGGCCGCTAAAACCCACAGCCGTGAAAAAACCTTCCAGTTCCGGATGCCCGCAAATGATCGGATGCCAGTCCGGAGTCACATCGTAAAGACCGCTGTATCCCTTCAGAATCATCGCTGAGGCCATTGCCGGGATGCGCTTTGCGACGCGTTCCGCGGCCTCTTCGAGAAATTCTGAGTCGCTGCCTTCCCGATAGTTGTCCGGATCGACTTCCTCGTACTCTTTGGGGAAACCTCGACCTACTAGCAATTCCTTTCCGAAGGGATGGAAATAGATGGCATTGCACATATCCGAAACCGAAACTTTCGGACAGTCCGTGGGCTTCTGCGGCCGCAGCAGGACTTCTTGCTCGCGCGTGACCTGAATGGGGTAGCTGAGGCCCACCATCTTGCCGATAACATTGGCCCACGGCCCAGAAGCGTTGACTACGATCCTGGTGGAAAATTCTGCTTTCGCCGTCACGACACCTGCGATTTTTCCATTGTTAAGCCGAATAGCTTGAACGGGTGAGCTTTGAAACAGGCGCGCCCCCAGTGCTCTTGCTGCATGGATGTATGAAACTGTACTTTCGTATGGATCGGCGTAGCCCGAATCTGGTTCATACGCAATCCCTGCGGCATCGGTAGGATCCACCTGCGGGGCGATCTGCAATGCCTCATCTTTCGAGACCACGCTGGTCTTGATGCCAAATTTCTTCTGCATTTCGATATTTTTCTTGAAGCCTTCCACTACCTGATCCGGGACAAAAAATAACCACCCGGTCTTTACAAAACCAGCGCTGCCACCTATCTCGTCCGCAAAAAACTCGAATACATCACGGGAGCGTTTGACCATCCGGATGAGCACTTCATTGGAGTAGTGCTGCCGCACAATGGCGGCTGACTTTCCAGTTCCCCCAGAAGCAATCGTGGAACGCTCCACGATGGCTACGTTCTTGTAGCCGCGCTTGGCGAGGTTGTAAGCGATACTGGCGCCATTAATGCCGGCACCAATCACGATCGCATCGACGTTATGCATGAACCAAGTCTCCTTAATTAGGCCGAAGATGAATGTTTTACTGCCCAACCGTCCGTGATGCCGGGAAGCCGCATCTGTCCGATCTTCCCGGTCACCGTCAAAATAATGCATGCCGCAATTACCGGTAGAATGCCGGCGATCACAAAAACTGTGTTAAACGACTGCTGCATGTCCACAAGCTTGCCGGTAATCTGCATGAACAGAATCGAGCCCAGACCACCACCACAAGCCGTGACGCCATAGAGCGTTCCCACCAAGTTGTGCGGAACCATATCGCCGGGCAGGGTCATGATGTTGGCTGCCCATCCGCCATGGCCGAAGGTCGCGAGGCTGACCAACGCTACGAACCCAATCGTCGATGGCGCGAATATCGCCGGAATGGCTGCAACCATCAACACAGCACTGACCACCATTACCCTCTTGCGAGCCTGATCCAGCGACCAGCCGCGCTTGATGAGTTGTGAAGCAATCCAACCTCCTCCCATATATCCAAGATCCAGCGAGAGAAATGGAATGATTAAAAGGAAGCCAATGTCGATGAGCGAAACTCCGCGAAAGCCCTTGAGGTAAAGCGGCAGCCAGGTGAGGTAGAACCATGAGGCGGGCTCTTCCACGAAGCGCCCGAGGAAAACTCCCCAGAACATTCTTTGCTTCAAGAATGGGAGCCACGGCAATCCGGAATTGGGCACAGAGGCCATCTCGATTTGCCCCGCTTGAATGTACTGGCGCTCGGCAGCAGACAGTTGGGGATGCGAGGCTACCGGGGCATACACAATTCTCCAGATCAACACCCAGAGGATGCCGGGAATGCCGATAACTACAAAAGCGAGACGCCAGCCCATATGAACGACCAGGGAGGCGACGATGGGAGGAGTGATAATTGCGCCGATACTGGCGCCACTGATGAATAGGCCGACAGCGGTGGAGCGTTCGCGTAAAGGAAACCACTCCGAAACAACCTTGATGCCACCTGGGAAATTGCCTGACTCTGAAAGCCCGAGCAGAAAACGGAAAAAGCTAAAAGAGAAGATGCCACGGGCCAGCGACGTAATCATGCTAGCCAGCGACCAGACCACCACCAAGATGTTGAACCCCCGCTTCGATCCCACCCAATCCATGAAGGCGCCAGAAAAAAGTTGACCAAAGGTGTAGGCCACCAGGAATGCGTTGACCATGATGGCTATCTGAGAATTGGTGAACTTAAACTCTGCGGCTATTACTGGGGCAACAATGGATATCGCCTGCCGATCAACATAATTAGTAACAGTAACCAGAAAGAGCATCAGGCAGATCCACCAGCGGAGACGTCCGACGCCGGTGATTGCCGAAGATAAGCCTGTCGCCCCGGTTTCTGAGGTCACCGCGATCTCCATGTCGGCAACTTCTTGTCACGTTCTCTGAAAACCTATACTCATTTTTGCGCGACAGCAGTGTTTGCGCACGGCTTACTTCCCGTTGCGATCACCGGCAGCAGCATGTGTGAGGGATGATCCTTGTCGTGATAAATCTTCTGCGTCGCCACCAAGGTCTCCGTATCCTCTCCAAACTTATGACCCGTATTCGGGTTGGGATCGTATTTCGGAAAATTACTGCTCGACACCTCGAGCCGTATCCTGTGGCCCTTCTGGAACACATTGCTGGCGGACCAAAGATCTACATAGAACTCGTAGATCTTTCCCGGTGTCAGCAGATTCTGTTCTTTAAATGTCTTCGCATAGCGTCCGCGAATGATGCCTTCCTGCAGTATCTGCGCGTAGCCGCTCGGAGACACATCCACGATCTTCCCTGTGAAGTCGGTGTCGGTCCGGTCAGTTGCGGCATGCAGGTACAGCACTACTGGTCCGGTCACTTCGACATCTTCTTTCAACGGTTCGGTGGTATAAACCAACACGTCGCTGCGCAACTCAGTAGCAGTTTGGTCGTACGGGCCTACTCGTGGCGGGTGCATCGCCACGTTCCCACCCAATGTGGGCACAGGATGTTTCGGGTCGTATATGTAACTATCCACTGGCTCGTGTCCGGGCGCTTCGGTGCTCAGCGTGCCGCTGCCCACCAGACTGTTCGCCTGCCCTTTGCTATGGAGGTAATACTTGGTGTACTGCGTCCGCTGCAACGGCCATTCACACTCATTCCGCCACTGGTCGGCGCCCATCACGTAGATGTAGACTGGCGGTTCTTTTTCAAAGCCGTTGTCCATGCCCTTCAGCAAATGGTCGAACCAGCGCAAACGCCATTCGTTTCCGTTCGGGGCCGCTTGATTGGGAAACTTCAGTTCCCCCTGCTCGGTGCGAAACAATCCTCCATGCACCCACGGTCCCATCATCAATTTATGTTGATTGCGGCGCTCTGTCGGCCCGTACTTCGACATGCCAATGTAGTTGTTGATTGTGGCCTGGCTCACCTGGTCGTACCAACCTGAGATGTTGAAGGTAGGCACTAGAATCTTGTCGTACTTTCCCGGACCGTTCTTTCCCGGCGAGATACGCTCGCCTGGCCCTGGCCAGTAGTCGTCCCGATTGGGATGCGAGACCAAATCATTCCACAGCTTAGTGTTCTGGATGCCCGCCCAATTTGCCATGTCCCTAATGGGCAGATGCTTGTACCATTTCTCCCAATTCATCACCTCGATGGGAGTGTTTGTCCTGCCGCCACAGCAGAACCACAGAAAGTCAAGGCTGTTGGACAACTGAAAGGCGCCTGAGGGATAGACGTTGTCGTAGTGATCGTCCGGCGAAACCTGCGGTACGAGGGCGGTGAGATTCGGATTCTGATAGAACGCGCCTGACCACTGGATGAATCCCAGATAGGAGCCACCGTACATGCCGATTTTTCCGCTCGACCAGGGCTGCTTGCCAATCCAGCTCTGCATGGCATCCAGGTCCTTACCGTCATACTCGCCGTACAAATATGCCTGGCCCTCGGAGTCGTAACGACCCCTCAGGTCATAGGCCACATAGACATAGCCCCGCAGAACGAAAAACTCCGCATCCTTGATATTGCTGGGGCTCAGTTTGTTGTAAGGACTGGCGACCAGCACCGTGGGGAGTTTCTCTTCCTTATATGGCTCCGGGCTCCACACTGCGACGCTCAACTTCACGCCATCCGGCATCGCAACTTGATACATGCGGAAGCGCATATCTGCATATTTTGGTTGCGATAGTTTCTTTTGCCAATCAGGATCCAGGGATTGACCTGCAGCCAAGTGCCCACAAGCAAGCAAGAGCACCCCCATCGACAGTTTCGATAGAGCCATAGTCATATCTCCTAGCGTTTCGAATTCACTTCTCTTTTCGGACTTTGATCTTGGTCTTCACCCGGCCGTAATATCTGGCACTCCTTGGCTCTCGTCTCCATCATCTCGAAGTGTTGGGTCATGGCTCGGGCAGCTGCCCTCGCATCCCTCTTCTCGATTTGGACAAAAACCTTCTCGTGCGCCTCATACGAAGTCGCGTAATCCGCGAGCAATCGCACCGTTTCCATGCGGCTCTCCATCAACATGTAGGAGAGCATTTCCATGACTGTGCTCATCACGGCATTGCGAGCCGCGCGGACGATGCAATCGTGGAAGTGAATCTCGTGTTCGCACCACTTTTCCGGATTGCCAAATGATTGCCGCATCCTGGCCAATGCTTCACGCATGGCCGCGAGATCTTCTTCCGACCGGCGATCGGCCGCCAAGCTGGCCAGTTTTACTTCCAGCGTGCATCGGGTTTCGAAGAGGTCGGTTTTGACGACTCCCTTCATCGCGAGCGCGAATTCCAGCGGTTCCCGGAGAATGTCCGCGGCCGTTTCCGCCAAATAAGATCCTGATCCTTGCCGGGAACGGATTACTCCCAGGATTTGCAGCGCGCGCAAGGCCTGGCGGAGGGTGGGGCGGCTCACGGCAAGAGCGGCCGCCAAATCGCGCTCGGGCGGCAGTTTTCCTCCCGGCACAAATACTCGACGCGCGATCAGGTCTTTAAATCGCGCGATAACTTCGTCCGAAATGGCAACTCGCGCAATTTGTGGTCCGAGATCCACAGTGATGGAAACTTCTTTGGTTTGTTCTTTTCTTTGCCCTGTGGTTTTTGTGTTCACAAACTCTCTTTCTTACTTCGTGGCGGCAGTAATCACGAGCTCGCCGTGACTTCCTTTTTCCGCGTGCTGCCCGTTTAGCACTAGAGTGGTCGATTCCCGTTGTTCGATGATCGCTGGCCCATGAAACTCATTGCCGAATCCAAGTTTTTGGCCGTCGTAAATTACTGCGTCCTGATACTGACCGTCGAAATATACTTTGCGCCTGCCCTTCACCGCATGGCTTGGGTCCTTACCATGCGAGCTCAATGACGGCAATTCCACCTCAGGCAAATTGCCGACGGCGATTACGTGGAAGGTAACGACTTGGGTAGGATCGTCCGGCTCATACCCGTAAGCCCTGCGAAAGATCCCCCGGAAGATTGATTCAACTTGCTTCACCGTGTCCGAAGTAATCGGCCCGGATGGTACCGGAACCTCGAGTTCATAGCCCTGGCCGGAGTAGCGCATATCAATATTGCGCAGGATCAACAGACGATCTGCCGAGACGCCTTCCTTCTGCATCTGGGTGAGCGCCTTTTTCTCCAGTCCTCCAAACAATCTTTGCAGTTGCGACGCAGGAAGATCGAGCGTCTTGGCAATATGGGTTTGGGTGTAGTCGTGCCGGAAATCGGCAACAATGCAACCCATCGCCGAACCGACGCCCGCAGCAGTCGGAATAAGAATTTTTGGTATGTTCAGCTCTACAGCGAGAGACGCGGCATGCAGCGGCCCGCCGCCTCCGAAGGCGTACAGTGTAAACTCGCGGGGGTCGTAGCCTTTTTCCACAGAAACGCGCCGGATGCCGCGGACCATGGTGGCGTTGACAACCTGAATAATCCCTTCCGCGCTCTTTTCCAGGCTTAGCTTGAGAGGAGCAGCGATGTGATCGTGAATCGCACGGCGCGCGGCTTCGACATCGATTTTCATCTCGCCGCCAAGAATGCACTCTGGATTCATCCGCCCCAGGATTACATTCGCATCAGTGACTGTTGGTAGCGTCCCGCCCCGCTTATAGCAAGCCGGTCCCGGAGACGCTCCCGCGCTGGCCGGCCCCACCTGCAAAGCGCCACCCGAATCAACCCAGGCGATGCTTCCACCTCCAGCTCCGACCGAGTTGATGTCGATGGTTGGAACTTTAATCACATGTCCTGCGACCGTACTTTCCTTCGCGTAGGCCAGCTTCCCGGCATTCATGAGTGAAACGTCCGCGCTGGTCCCGCCCATATCGATCGATATGAGATTGTCAAAACCTGCTTTCTTGCCCATCCACATCGCAGCTAAGGCTCCCGCGGCAGGTCCCGAGAGGACCGTGTGGACACTCTTCTCGACTGCTGTGACGGCCGTCATTACGCCGCCACTCGATTGCATAATGTAGAGGTCTGAACCGATTTTCTCCTCCCCCAACTTGTTCTTGAGCTTGGAAAGATACTTATTTACGGTGGGCGACACGTACGCATTCACTACCGTGGTAATAGTCCGCTCGTATTCCTTGATCTCGGGGAGAATTTCGCACGAAAGAGACACTTTAATATGGGGCATCTCTTCCTTAATCAGTTCGCGGACCCTGAGCTCATGTGCGGGATTCGCGTAAGAGTGCAGCAGGCAGACAGCAAGGATGTCCACTTCCTTTGCTTTCTTGATTTGCCGGATCAAGGCACGGGTGCGAGGTTCGTCGAGCGCTGTTTTTATCTGTCCGTCAAAGAGCATCCGGCCACGAACTTCGAAGGTATGCCGCCGTGGCACCAGCGGCGTGGCGTGCTGTGCAAAATAGTCGTAAAGCTTTGGCCTGTCCTGACGAACGATCTGCAGCACGTCGCGAAATCCTTCGGTCACCAACAAACCGACTTTTGCACCTTTGTATTCAATAATCGCGTTGGTGGCAATCGTCGTCCCGTGGACGAAGAATTCCACGTCCTCAGGCCTGCATTGAGTGTCTGCGAGAATCCTTCGCACGCCCTCAAGGACTCCCTGGTCCGGAGAGTTCGGCGTCGATGGCACCTTTGCAATGCTCAGCAATTTGCTTCGGTCGTCAAACAGGCAAAGATCAGTGAACGTACCACCGACATCCACTCCTATCCGCAGACCCATCAACCGCCTCCCAGCTCATTGACCAAAGCTCTTGCTCGCACCCTCAGGAAATCGAAAGATTCACCAATCCCCGCGGCCACCGCCTTCAAATACACAAAACGACTCGCCACCAAGTCCTCGAATGCAAGCCCCACGCTCTTGAACAATACGATGTCATCGGCATTCCTCACTGCAGGCTCGCGGCCGAGCAAAATATCGCCGAGATCATGCGCCACATGAGCCGTGGAGATACACCCTTCATTCAGCGGAATCAGCAGATCGCCGGCTTCAACCAGGCAAGCCCTGCTCGAGTCGCAAATTACGCGGGAACGCTTAACAACCATGCTGTCGAGTTCTCGCGAGTCAGGAGTGGCATTGCCGACTGCCACAATGCACGTAGCCGGACGAATCCAGCTTCCATCCAACACTGGCTCTGAGGAGCTCGTGCAGATAATAAGAATGTCGGAGCTACTCACAACTTCTTTCGCTGAGTCTGCAATATCAACTGGAACGCCCACAGCTTCCCGGGCCGCGGCAAGAAACTCGTCCCGCCGGCTGGAGATATGCGGCGAGTACACCCGTATCCTGCGAATGTCCCTTACGGAAGTTGCCGCCAGGATGTGAGGCAGCGCCAGGGTCCCCGACCCCAGTACGCCCAGTGTGGAAGCATCTTCCCGAGACAAATGGCGCATGGCGACTCCCGAAGCCGCAGCCGTACGGAAGGCGGTTATGGCGGTGCTGTCCATGATGGCGAGCGGTGCTCCGGTGCTAGTATCAAGCAGCACAAGCAACCCCAGGATGCGCGGCAATCCGAGCGCCGGATTTCCGCGGAAGTTGGTGTTGATCTTGACTGCCATTCCCTCGCCGGGAATGTAGCAGGGCATGAATGCGCCATATCCACAGCCATCGCTGGTCGCAATACGCAAACGCTGGGGCTGCTGTATTTCCCCCTTTGCGAAAGCTAGAAATCCCGCCTGCATCTCGGCGATCATTTCATTCATGACTAGCAAACCCGCAACGTCCGGCTTTGACAGCATCAATGTCATCCCTGTCGGGCTCCTGCGGCCTTCATCACGTTCGATCTGGCGCCACTTCCGCCCTTCTTCTTGCCCCTTATAAACCGGCGCAACTCGGCCGTCTTCTGGACATTGACGTTCCCGTTTCCCTCCAGAACCACGCCATAGAGTTCACGAGCATTGCGGCGGCTCACTAGCCCTTCGAGTACATCAAAGCTCACCCGGCCAGGATCGCGTTCCAGCGGATCGCCGTAGCCCCCGCCACCGGCGGTAATACAGGAGATCACAGATCCCTGTTCGATTCGCCGTGTACCCTTGGAGGGCAGTTCTGTGGTTTTTCCTTTTGCATCGCGCAAGACGAATTTACTGCATTCACCAGATCCACCACCAAAAAGACCCCAAGGCCGATTTCGTGCACGGTCGGTGGACATGGTGGCCGTGTTGTCACTGCTGAGAATAAGGATGTCCCGGCGTTTTCCGAAGCCACCACGGAATTTTCCTGCGCCACCTGAATCGGGTATCAATGCATAGCGTTCGATGAACATCGGGTGGCTAGCTTCGAACACTTCAATCGGAGCGTTGCGCGTGTTCGTCATGTGCATCTGAACACCGGACATGCCGTCGCGGTCGAACAAACCGCCCTGGCCACCGCCGTAGGTCTCGATATAGCTGTACCTCTCATTGGTGCGTGGATTCAGGCCGCCAATATTGAACAGCTGATTGGATTGGCATGCAGCTACGATGCGTTCGGGAATCACATCTTTCAGCGCACCGAGAATCGTGTCCACGATTCTCATCGTTGTAATGATATTTGCGTTTGCCAGGGCGCCAGGATACTGCACCTCTACGAGAGACCCCGGCTGCGTAATCACCTCTACAGGCCGGAACGCGCCCGCGTTGGCCGGCAAATCCGGATCCAGGACCGCTTTCAGCACGTAATAGACGCAAGCCGCCGCTGACGCAGGACGGCAGTTCAGCGGACCTTGCACCTGTTTATTGGTCCCGGTGAAATCGACAATAAACTTGTCCCCTGTGATTTCGATGGTGACTTTTATCTTGATGGGGTCGTCGGTCCAGCCGTCGCCTTCCAAGTAATCCTCGAATGAATACTTCCCTTTTGGCAGCTTCTTCAGCGCTGACCGCATGCGCTGCTCGGAGTAGTTCATGATCTCCTGCATGTAGCGCTGGACGGTTTCTTTGCCGTGGCGATCCATGAGTTCGCACACGCGCCGCTCGCCGACATTATTAGCAGCGATCTGCGCCATGAGGTCCCCTTTGAGGTCCTTCGGGTCGCGCACATTCTCCATCACCAGATCAAGGACGTCATGGTTCAGCTCTCCGCGGCGCGATAGCTTCAAAGGAGGTATCTGCAGGCCTTCCTGATAGATCTGCGTCACGCCAAACGGCATGCTGCCCGGCGCGTATCCTCCAACGTCGACGTGATGCGCCTGATTCGCAACCACTGCAACCAACTCCCCCTTGTAGAAAACCGGGGAAATCACGCAGATGTCATTCAGGTGGCCAGGGCCGGCCGGGTAGGGATTGTTCATCACTATGTCATCCCCAGGCTCGAGGCTGGAGGGCGGAATCCTTTGCAAGGCCGTCCCGACAGCGGCGCCCATTACTCCCAAATGCAACGGAGTTCCGATTTCGCTTTGAGAAATAACGGCAATTTCACCGGCAGCATCATAGAGCGCGCACGATGCGTCGCGGCGATCTTTGATGTTTGTCGAGCGGGAAGTCCGAATAAGGGCCACGGACATCTCTTCGGCAATGGAATAGGCTGCACTGGTCAACACTTGCAGCGTGATCGGATCCGGACTGAATGACATGTCTCGCGTTTTCCTTCGATCTGACGGTCTGCCAGGATGGATGGAGCTGATTCGCACCATCCTGCCCGATTCGAATTAAAGCACCGTGGTGGTCGAGTAGGCCCGGGGAATTTCACCCCGAGCCCCTCCAGGATCTCACCCAACCTTACACGGCGCCCCGATGCTTTAGTTGAAAGCCACCTAACAGCGCCGTTGAGAACTAAAGGCTCAAGGTTTCCCGCGTACCGATTAGTGCCTCTCCCTCTCACTCAGTGACTTGCGGTCCTCGCACTGTCATCGCACGGCTTGCTCCCGGCCGGGATAATCGGTAATACAACGTGAGATGGATGCGCCGCGTCGTGGTAGATCGTCTGGTGTGCTACAAGGAGCTCAGCGTCTTCCCCAAACTTATGTCCGGTATTCGGGTTGCGGTCATACTTCGGGAAATTACTGCTAGATACGTCAATTCGAATGCGATGCCCCTTCTGGAACACGTTGCTGGTCGACCACAAATCCACATAGAAATCGTAGATCTTACCGGGTGTGAGCAGGTCCTCCGACTGAAAGCTCTTCCAATGACGGCCCCTTATAACCCCCTCTAGCAAAATCTGCGCATTCCCATCAGGATAAACATCGACAAGCTTCCCAGTGAAATCCGTGTCGGTGCGATCGGTGGAAGCGAACAAATGGAGTATGATTGGGCCGGTGATCTCCACATCTTCCTTCAGCGGTGGAGTAGTAAATACTAATACGTCACTTCGCAATTCGAGCGTCGTCTGGTCGTACGGACCCACCCGTGACGGTTGCATCGCAACATTTCCGCCGAGCGTCGGGACGGGCTTTGCAGGATTATAGATAAAGTGATCGTTCGGTTCCGGCGCCGGCGGCGTCGTGTCCAACGTCCCGTCGCCCAACAGGCTGTTGGCTCTACCGCCGCTGTGTAAGTAATACTTCGTATCCTGGGTGCGCTTGAGGGGCCACTCGCATTCATTCCGCCAAAGGTCCGCACCCATCACATAAATGGTAACAGGAGGTTGACTCTCAAAGCCGTTGTCCATGCCTTTCAGCCAATGGTCGAACCACCTGAGTCGCCATTCACTACCGTTCAGGGCAGCTTGATTCGGAAATGTAACCTGACCTTGTTGTGCTTTGAATTTGCCGCCATGCGTCCAAGGCCCCATCATCAACTTATGATACTTCCTCAGGTCAGCAGGACCGTAAGTGACCATTCCCACAAAATTGTTTATCGTTGCTTGGCTGACTTGGTCATACCAGCCCGAGAGGTTGAACGTGGGGACCTTCACGTCCCCGTATTTCCCTGGCCCATTTTTGCCAGGCGCAATCCGCTCGCCAGGGCTACGGACAAACGTGTGGTAGTAGCTGTCGCTGTTAGTGTGGGCCACTAAATCATCCCACACCTTGGTATTAATAATGCCTGCCCACTTGGCGTCATCCTTGATGGGGAGCTGCTCGTACCACTTTGCCCAATCCATTACGCCCCCCGGCTCATTGGTACGACCGCCGCAGCAAGACCACAGGAAACCGAAGCTGTTCGATAGTTGGAAGGCGCCCGAGGGATAAACATTGTCGTAATGGTCATCCGGAGAAGTTTCTGGGATCAGGGCAGTCAGGTTCGGGTTCTGTTGCAGCGCCCCCTCCCACTGAATGAACCCCAGATAGGAACCCTGGTACATGCCAATCTTCCCGTCTGACCAGGGTTGATGAGCGACCCAGGATTGCATGACGTTCAGGTCTTTGCCATCTTGGGGACCGTAGAGGTATGCGTAACCCTCTGAGTCGTATCGACCCCGTAGGTCGTACGCCACGTAGACGTATCCACGAGGGACGAAGTACACAGCATCTTGCATGTTAACTTCGCTCAACTTGTTGTAGGGGGTGGCGATCAGAATCACGGGAAATTTCTTGCCTTCCACATAAGGCCTCCATACCGCGACAGCTAGTTTCACGCCGTCTGGCATGGGTACCTCAAAGAACTGGAATCTGGTATTGGGATAAGTAGGTTTCGAAAGTTTGTCTTGCCAGTCGTTCATGAATGTTTGCGCAGAAGCAGAACCCAGGGCCAACAAGAGAACCGCCAGAACACTCGAATACCTACACCAGTAAAGGGTGGATTTCCCCATGGTATCCTCCTCTGCGTTTCTGAGCCGACTTAGAACACTATTCTTAGCCCGAATTGGACCTGCCTGGGATCTGCTGCACCGCTGATCACCCCGAAAGTCCCGGTCCCGAATGTCGTGCTTGGCGGATCAAAGTTTGGGTGGTTGAATAAGTTGAAAAACTCAACGCGGAACTGAAGCTGCACTCTCTCTGTCAAAGTAAACAGCTTGATCAATGACAAATCCACGGTCTTGATGGGCGGCCCGTCAATTATGTTTCGGCCGGCATTGCCGTAGCTGTACCGTGCTGGAAGAACAAAAGCGCTGATATCGAACCATTTTTCCACAGTCCTTGGCCCATTGTTCGGATTCTTGGCTACGTCCGGCCGGTCTAGGCCATTCCCCGTATTACTATTATCAAAAGCCAATCGCGGAGTAATCGGAAGACCGCTTTGCAGGACGATGATCCCGTTGACTTGCCAATCTCCAAGCGCTTGCTGCAAGGGGCCGGACCAATCACGTCCGAACCTCTTGCCTTTCCCAACCGGCAGGACCCACACGTAGCTGCCTACGAACCGATGTTGGGCGTCGAAGATATCTCGACCATATTCGGCATTGAGATCCAATGGGTTCCGCCTAAGCGCAACACCCTGGTCACCCCGGTCTTGGATACCGCCTGTCGAGAGCAGTTTGGACCACGTGTAGGAGAAGTTGAACGACAGACCGCCTCTAAACTGTTTAGTGGCCCTTACAAATAAGCTGTCGTACCTGGAGCGCGCGGCGCTTGAGATTTCGGTGATGGTAGAAAAGGCTGGGAAGGGCCGCTTACTCACCAAGGAACCAGGGCCGGCAGTCGGGGCATTGATATTGCCTGACGTGTACAAGTTGGTGCCGCGGTTTCCCAGGTATCCGACTTCCATAATCAGCGACGGGGCCAATTCCTGCTCGATGGTGAAATTCCATGTTTGGAGGCGCCCATCGTCCATGTCTTTTTGCACAGTCTCGAGCGAGAGGGAAGGAACGCCCAGCCCCGTCGGGAAGGCATTCGCCAGTGTCAGGGTAGGTGTAACCGGGTCTCCGAAGAAAGATTCCAAGGTAAAGAACGGCTCGTTCACAAGGTGTCCCAAGGGGGTCATATTCATGTTCAAAGGGGAGAAAAACAGGCCGTAGCCACCCCGGAGGACCGTTTTGTGTCCCGGAATGTGATAGGCAATCCCGATACGCGGTTGGAAATCCTTGTACCTGGACTCGCGAAACGAGCGACTTACACCATTTTGCCCCGCAATTACGATTTTACCCGTAGCTCGGTCAAATGCACTCAAACGGTTCCTCTTCTCATAGCCGGGCTGATAATATTCCCAGCGAATACCTAAGTTTACGAATAATTGTGAATTTATCTTCCAGTCATCATGGTAGTAAGCGCCCCACCGGTCTTGCCGAAGATTTCGAAATCCGACTCCCAGACCTCGGACAGAGCTGGAGGGGAATCCCAACACAAAATCGGCGACCGCGGACCCCGTACTGGGGACGCCTATTTGCGCAGTGTAACGCGGCTGGTAGGAGAAGCTGCCGCGAACATTAGGGTTGTACCCGCCATTAACCTCCTCTTTAGCCAAACTGAAACCTACGCTCATTGAGTGATTACCCCGCTGGAAGGCGAAATCATCATAGAGGTAGTAACCGTTGTCGGAACGGTTATTGGGCGCGTTTCCAATCGCACCCGTACGGGACAGGCCGGCAATGCTAATCGTGGGATTCCCGAGGAAGAGCGTCGAGGTGCCGGTGATCCCGATTTGCTGATTAATTGGGACCTTGATGTCCACATCTTGGAGGAGCTGCGTCATCCGGTGATAACCGAGACGAAACTGATTGACAGCTCGTCCGCTAAAGGTATGCACATAGCCCATCGCGAGGTTCTTCGACGGTGTATTGAAGTTGTCCGAAAAATTGGGGAGTGCGGCGAAAATGCTCGTCACTCTCCGATAATCATATGAGATAAAGCGCCCCCAGAGAGTGTCTCTGGGACCGATCGTGTGATCTATCCGGGCGATCCATTGATCGTTAGTGCTGTTATTTGGGGCAATGCTCGCCAGATTGTTTACGGATCCTGGCAGGTTTGGAAGCGGGAACAGCAACTGCAGAGCTTTCGTCGCTACGGGAGATATTTTGTTGGGGGGGATCATGTTACCCGGAAACGGTCGCCTCAAACCCGTAGTCGGATCCACATTCGATGGATCGAAGATCGGTGGGCTACCCGTGAAATTGCCCCCTCGCTGGGCCTCTGTCGGAACCGTGTAGAGAAAGCTTTCGCTTTGCACAATGCGGAGCCCTTCGTAGGCCCCGAAGAAGAACGTTTTGTTCTTGATAATCGGTCCCCCAAGACTGCCGCCGAACTGATTTTGTCGATAGGCGGGTTTTTTCGTGGCGAAGAAGTTCTTGGCATCTAGCTTCTCGTTCCTCAGGAATTCAAAGAGACTGCCGTGAAATGTATTGGTTCCCGATTTCGTCACGAGGTTGACCTGGGCACCGGACCCCATGCCTTTTCCGGCGGAATAGTTGCTTTGTTGCTCCTGGAATTCCTGGATAGCATCCGGAGTCAGTGATATGTTGATTCTGGGATCGTTTATATCCTTGATGTTAACCCCGTCGATCGTCACGCTTTCTCCGGATACGGGCGCCCCGGCAATGACGTTGTATCCTCCCAGGTTGCGGAAAAACGAAGTGTGTGGAGCCGGCACCGCGTGAGGCTGTAGTGCCACCAGCTGAATGAAGTTGCGCCCGTTTAGAGGCAGATCCACGATATCGCGATGAGCAACCAGGCCTCTGACTTCCCCCGATTCCGTTTGTAAGGTCGAGACCTGACCCTTGACTTCTACCGTAGTGAGAGCCGCAGCCACACGAAGCACGGTATCAACCCTCGTGGCTTGCCCCAGGGCAACTACAATGTCGGAAACGTTGCTACTTTCGAAGCCTGTCTTTTCCACGGACAGTCTGTAGTTCCCGACAGGAACAATCGGGAACAGGTAATCCCCGACATCGTTGGATTCGATCTGCTGTGTTACGTTCGTATCTTTGTTGGTCAACGTGAGGGTTGCTTGAGGTACGCTCGCGCCCGAACTATCGCGGACGCTTCCCCTCATAGAGCCGCTGATTTGCGCGAAGGTCGGGAAAGCCAATATGGCGATCAAGAAACCCAAGCCCAGAATGGCCGATGCGAACCTCTTCATTGTAGATCCTCCTGAGACCGCGAAGGGGGACGTGGTAACTGAAAGCGCCTCTGCGACCTCCCGCTGACTGATTTCAATCTTGGGCCCACGACTTGGTCGAAGGGAATAACCGAAATTGGTAAGCTTGTCAAGTAATTTCGTTATCTAAATAACTTATTGACTGCATTTGTCAAATATTGGCATTGAGGAGAGTCGAACCCAGCGCCGAAAACAAATCGATATAAAAGAGAGAACGCAAAACGGCCCGGAAGCTCTTTCGAATTTCCGGGCCGTCGTATTTTCAGGGTTTTGAATTTCGCCACGAGTCGCTTCGGCGATTGCAGAAAAGCAAGCCGAGATCGTCCTTCCGGCCGTGCTCGAATCAAGTTCATTTTTCGGAGTCCAGACTCGAACAATATATCCTTATTAAATGTAGCCCAATGAGTAGCCCAACTAGCAGAAGGGTTTGCACTCTTAAGAGACGCCGATTCAACGGCTTAGGTGAGATGAAGGGGTGCTTGCAAAGCAGGTGCTCTCCCAGCTGAGCTACACGCCCCCTACAACTATATGATTCTAATAGTGAGTCTAATAGAATTTCATGACAATGACTACCTGCTCTGTTCGCAGGTGCTCTCGCAAAGTGATCCCCCCACCCATCTCGCCCAACCTCCACCGTGCAAGGTATTTACAACGATTTCCTGATCGGTTTTAACTTTGATTCTCGGTCCATTCGGTCCAAAGGCGCACTTTGACCACAGTTAGATGAGCCCACCTGCCTCGTGAGCAGGAGCCCTATCCACTCGAGATCGTCAGTTCAAATCAAGCCGACACAACCAAGGATAAACGCTCAAATTCAGCGGCCACAGCAATCCGCGGCGGCGATCACTAACTCTCATACGGATTGACTTTGCCACTGAACAATCTGTCCCAGTGGGCGGTGAGGACGAAGACGGGATTTTAGGATTCGCTAGCGACTATTCAACGCTGTCCAGGCAGCCAGAGAGTCCATGTAGTCTCTCCAATGGATGATCTTTCTGTTCTCAATCGTAATGACCGAGATGAGCCTATTGTCATAGGGTGCCCCGCTGGAAAGAATCTTGCCGTGCACGTCGTACTCAAGGATCACGACGCGACGATCTTGAGAGCGGTGCACAACAAGCGCGTCGCCGGAGTGAAGCTTGATCGTCTTGCCGTATCCGGAGAAGCTAGCCATCAGATTGGCGCGTCCTCGAATCGTCGTGGGCCAGCCGGGAAAGTGATAGCGAGATTCGAAGAATGCGTCTTCGGCAAACGTGTCGAAATAGTGTTTGCCGTCGACGAGTCCCCGTAGCCCTTTGAGTACGACTTTGAAGAAGGGATTGAGAGCTTCAAACACTTCGTACTCGGCTTCTGTCATAAACAACTCCTCTGCGTCTGATGGGGCATCCGCTACGCCGTGAGCCGGATCAGCTCCAGTCTAAACGAGAGGACTAACAAAATCGGATGGTTGCACGCCCCCGCAACCATTTCAAGATTCCCTATCTTCCAACCCAGAATCTGACTTCGAACTTACTAAGCGGTCGCAGCCCTCGCATTCTTGGCGGCCTGTTCAATAAGAGCTGCGACAGCACCGGGCTGAGACACATATATGGCATGGCTACCCTTGACCTCAACGACCGTAGAGCCCGCCCGCTTCGACATGGCACGCTGGGCGTCAGGCGGTATCATCTTGTCGTCGGTAACGACCAAGTACCAACTCGGCTTGGTCTTCCACGCTGGTTCACTGACCTCTCCGCTGAGAGCCGCCACGCCCCACGGGACTTGAGAGTCTGCCATGAACGCGGCCTTTCCTGGTTCCACGTCAGCCGCAAAAGAGGCAGCAAACTTCGCCCTGTCTAGGAACAAGAAGCCATCTTGCGGCGGCAGTATCGGCGGTACGGGTGCGCCGGGCGGTGGGTTCTGAATAAGCTTGGCCACGGATTCACCTTTGTCCGGAGCGAATGCGGTGATGTATACGAGCCCAGCCACCTTTGAATCATTTCCTGCTTCGGTGACCACCGCTCCGCCATAGGAGTGGCCCACAAGAATTGCGGGTCCTTCCACCGCTGCAAGGACACGCTTAGTAACCGCAACGTCGTCCTTCAATGTTATCGTTGGATTTTGGACAATCCTGACATTGTGGCCGTTCCCCTTCAGGATTTTGTAAACGCCCTCCCAGCCAGCGCCATCCACAAAACCACCGTGGACTAGAACGATGTTTGCCATAGCTGGTACCCTCCGTTTCTTAGCTTGTTGATATTCGGCAGGACCATCGTCGGCTAGAGACTGGGAATTTGAGGTCCTTGACCGATTGGCCCGAAGTGTAACGACACGTCGCGTGGTCTGTCAACAATCCGCCTCTTTGCAACAGTGTCAAAGCAATTTAGAAATGTCCCCTTCCTTACCCCATTAGAAATGTCCCCTTTTTTGTGTTCTGCCTCTTCTTTTTCTTTCCTTGTGGTTTTCCTTGAAAAATTTAGCGCCAGCAAGCCCCAGGAGCGACGATTCCCATCTCTCTCGACCTACGGCATCCCCTGTTTTGTTGGCCTGGTCCGCAGCGCAGCCCTGCGGAGCCCGCAGGGCGGAGCGTTTAGGGCGCAGCGGAGGACTAGGCCAACGGCGACCGCGCTGCGGTGCCGGCCAACTTGGAGGCTCGCTTCTGCACCTCGCGGCGGACCGCTTGATGCCACGGATGGTTTGCCGCCGGCGCCCACTTACGTTTCTTCACGGAAATCGGCACGCGCGGGGGCGCGTTGCGGACCGAGGTATCGAGAACCTGCGGCTTAGCGGGCGCGGCGATCTCTCGCCAGCACAGCGGGCGACCACGGTATTCGATCGCCAGGCTCCCCGTCCCTCGCACACCAACCCTTTGCTCCGCGCCGGCGCATAGTTCCCCCTCTGCGGCTCGAGTTGGAAAAAGCGATTGCCGTAGCGCACCACCCAGTCCTCGCTCACCGTACGTTCCGTCTCTAGCTGGACAATCCGCTCCAGCTCTGCCGTGCGCGGCGCGCTCCGGTGATAGTCTTCCGTCCTTGCCGCGGCCCGCGCAAAGCGCCGATTGTGTTCCGCCAGATACTCGCTCCGCAGATACACGTTCGCGGCTTCGTGGCTGACGACCCCCTTCCGCCGCAGCTTCTTCACCAAGCGATCCTGATGCGTCCCGTGCATCCGCTCCACGCGCCCCTTCGCTTGCGGCGAACTGGCGGCGATCAGCTCGATCCCCAACTTCCCGCACATACGCCCAAACTGCGTGACGGGCTCTTCCCCGCGCAATAGCTCCCCTGGCGTGGCCGGCCGCTTGTACAAGTTCTTCCAGTCCACATACAGCGCCAGCGGCACCCCATAGCGCTCGATCCATGCGCGCAAGGCATCGACCGCTGCCCAGATCGTTTCTTGCTCGCCCAACTGCGCCCACGTCGTGTTGGTCGCGTCATCCACCATGTCGATCAAGCAGCCCTCCGGTCTGCGCTCTTCCAACCACGCGTGAAAGCTGCCGTCCATCTGCACCAGCTCACCAAAGTGTTCCTTGCG
>DATNLZ010000020.1:0-21566 GCA_035602605.1 Candidatus Dormiibacterota bacterium | reverse complement strand
GGGTGCGGCCGGCGCGGGCCAACGATTCCAGCACGTGCTTCTGAGACGGAGTCAGGGTGAGCGCGGGCGCTGGCGTAAACACATGGCTATCGCATCATAACTCGCGTTTATTGTCAATACTTATAACGGACAGGACACTAGCTGCGCGCAGTAGTTAAAACGAATCTCATTTCGCACAGAGCTACTAAAATCAATCAGAGTTTATCGGAGATCCAGGTGCAGGCCGACCATAAGGAATACTTACCTGGTTAGCGCAATCGGGTTACAAGAAATTCGCTGGCGATTCGCGAGCCAATCTTGCAGGGCGTCCTGGCCGTTGTCGCGCAGAAACTGGAATTTGATTCCGATCAATCCATCACTCTTTGCCCAGGCAACCATGCCTTTGCCGCTAATGGGTTGTCCGAGCGGCAACTCGAATGCGAATTCAACAAGCGCAGAGTATGTCAACCGTTTCACGACGTGAATGGCCATACCACCCTCTCCTAGGTTGGTCATACGCGCCCACTGTTCGCCTCCATCGGATTTCAGCGCAACAGAAAGATTGAGGGGATGACGAAAGTAGCGGCGTCGCTCGCGAGTCATCATCTCTTGCGCAGCGGTGGCATGTGACACGACGCTGCTCGCGGTAAGCGGTTTTGCAAGGAAAAAGTTGGCCCCTGGCACCAGGGTCGCTGCCGATTCTTTGTCGTCGCCAAGGCACGCAAAAATCACCGTTAAGCGATTCGAACTCCCCTGGCGTATCGACTGTATTAAGTCTAAGGCGCCAGGAATTTCTAAATCCACAAAGATCCCGTCGAGCTTGTGGCGCTCGATGTAGCGTTGCGCCGAATCGCTCGTGGGAACGAACCCAAAACTTGCCCCAAATTCTTTTAGACCTTCGGTCACGGCCGTAAGGGTCTTAAAATTATTTGACACGAGGAGAAAAACAAGGGGGGTTGCAGCGCTCATACGATTAGCTTCGGAGACGCCTGGGTGCACAGACTAACCATAATTTTGATTGTACCGTGGCGAAGTTTACTGTTTCATTTTGACACCGCCCGCAATTTCTTATGAGTTATGAGCCGGCTGTGCATTGTCAGGGGTCGCACCCCTTTTCACGGGAAGGATCTGAAAAAACCCATGTTTAGTCGCTGACTACCCTAGTCTAGTCTAGAGGCCCATACAGGAATCAATGTATTGCCTATACGGCGGCGTGAGGTAGGTTGTTAAGAGCGCACTAATTTCATGCCTGCGTGAAGGCACCGATGCAGGAGGGCCGATGAGTACTAGCAGAGTTCCCGCTAACGACACGTTTTTCGCTGCGCCGCCCGTCACTACCTTCGACCCTAGTAGGCCCGGACATGGTGTACAGTTCTATACAGATGACGCGTATCTTGTGAACGCATTGAGTCGCTTCATCGGAACTGCCTTAGGGGCTGGAGATGCCGCGATTGTCATCGCCACGAAGCCCCACCGCGAAGGACTCGCGCAACGATTAAAGGCTAATGGGTTGGACACCACCGCAGCGATCAAAAAAGGACGCTATCTGGTGTTAGACGCGGCAGAGACTTTGGAGAAGTTCATGGTGGAAGGAGAGCCGGATTGGGCGAGGTTTGAAGCGGTAATCAGCCCCTTCATCATGAGCGTCGCCGAGCTCACTGAGGGCGAGACTCGCCGTGTTGCTGCATACGGTGAGATGGTTGCCCTGTTGTGGGAGCAGGGGAAAATAGATGCGGCAATACGGCTCGAAGAACTGTGGAATCTTTTAGCCGAAAAGCATGTATTCACTCTCCTATGCGCGTACCCGATCAGGAGTTTCTTCGACGATAAGCACAGTCATCCGTTTTCACAAATTTGTGCAAAACATTCGGCCGTGATTCCCGGTGAAGGTTACTCGTCGCTGGACACGGAAGCTGATCGGCTTCGCAACGTTGCCCACCTGCAGCAAAAGGAACAGTCGCTCGAAGCTGTTCGCAATGCGAAAAACCAGCTCGAGAAAGAAATGGCCGAGCGCATCGACGTTGAACGGAAATTGCGGCGTTCAGAACAGTCTCTACGCGAACTTTCCGGGCGCCTTCTGCGCATGCAAGACGAGGAACGCAGGCGGCTAGGCAGGGAACTGCATGATAGCGTAGGCCAATATCTCGCCGCATTGAAGATGGGTTTGGATTCCCTGCAGGCCGATACTCCAGTGAAAGCAGTGCGGGACACCAGCGGTAAGGGGCTTACTGCCTGCCTCGAATTGGTCGAACAATCGATTAGAGAAGTCCGGACCATTTCCTATCTTCTCTATCCTCCTATGCTCGAGGAAATGGGGCTGAAAACCGCAATACCCTGGTACCTTGATGGATTCGCGAAACGTAGCGGCATTCAAACTACCTTTGAAATTACCCCGGTTTTTGGCCGTCTGCCTCGGGACTTGGAACTCGCCATTTTCCGCGTTCTGCAAGAAGGCCTAACCAACGTTCACCGGCATTCGGCAAGCACGACTGCGCACGTTCGCGTCATGATGCAGGATGACACGCTCACCGTCGAAGTGACTGATCGAGGTACGGGAATTCCGCCGGCGATCATGGAATCGACTCGAGAAGCCGTGGGTACTCTTGGAGTTGGACTGCGGGGCATGAACGAGCGCATGCGGCAGCTTGGCGGTAAGCTGGAATTGTTTTCGAACGAACAGGGAACCACTGTAAGAGCGACGGTGCGCTGCGAAGAAATCAGCGCAGAAGCCGGTACCTCGGTGTCCTCCGGAATTTCGGCATCCTAGTGCCACCGGGCCGCCACGCTCGGCGATCGTCTCCAGAAGGGCTGGCACAATTGGAGAGTTGGGAATGAGTCCAAAGATTTTAATTGTGGACGATCACGAAGTTGTACGCCATGGGGTCCGCTCTATCCTCGCGAGATCCCGCCCTCAATGGGAAATATGCGGCGAAGCAAGCGACGGTAAACACGCGATCGAATCCGTGCTCCTCGCCGATCCCGACGTAATTATATTGGATATCACCATGCCGGGAATGAGCGGGCTTGAAGCTGCAGCGGAGATTAGCAAGCTGGGTCTCCGGTGTCGCATTTTGATCTTTACCATGCACGAATCGGAGAGATTAGTTAGTGACCTTCGAGCGGTCGGAGCTCACGGATATGTTCAAAAATCGCAAGCAAGCCGTGATCTTGTCGCGGCCGTCGAAACTCTTCTAGGCGGCGGCACCTTCTTTGGTCCGACCCTTCAGAGCGAACCCAGCAAGAAAAAAGAGCCTGGATCTGGGCCTTCCCTCGGTAGAGTCTTTTCCTCCTTTGTGTCTTTATGTCCAGTGTGAATGCTCCTGACCTGTCTCTAAATAGACGTCCAAGTATCGCCGCGACGTAAATTCCAACTTTCCCTTATCCAGCAGCGTTGCCGCTTACTCTCTCAATAGGATTGAGGCGTGCCAATGACCTGACCGTCGATTGTTCCCGGGATCAGTGTTTCTGGGGCGGGCGGGTTCGGAGATTCAGCGCTGGCAATGCTGACGTGGTTGATGTCCAGCGTACGGCCAAGGGCGCGCTCGTAGTCAAGCTTGGCTTTAACGAGATCCACTAGAGCGCGCAATTCAGCGCTGCGAGCGTTGCTCAAGTCACGTTGCGCTTGAATCACGAAAAACGGTGTGGACGCACCGAGATGGTATTTTTTCTGCTCTGCGTCAAGCGTCTGCTCTTGCAGGATACGGGCTTTAATCGCCGCGTCTACGCGGGCTCGATCCTGCTCTAGGGCAATCTGCGTATTACGCACATCGATCACCACACTATTCTGGAGCTGGTGCAGGCGCGCCTCCGATTGGCGTTCCTCGAGCAGGGCACGCGCGCTATCGGCCTGCGCCACGCGGTTGCGAAGCGGCACATTCAACGACAGCTGCACACTGTAGTCCGGAAAACGGTTGTGAAAAACGTTGCTCAACGCATCACTAATCCCGCCCGTCGCGACTCCGCTCACCCTGGATCCGGCCGTTGGTGGAAGAAAAATACGAGTCGTTCCTGTAGGAGTAACTACCGTAACGGGCTGTCCATTCTGATCCAGAATAGCGGCTCCTGGAATAACCGTTGGGGCGAATATCCTTGCGTTTCCAGCTAAACCTTGAGAGTTATAGGTACCGAACAGCGTCGCGGTAGGCAGCAAGGCATTCTTTGTCACCCGCAGATTGATATCGCGCGCCTTTAAGTCCTGCAGTTGAATTTGGACGTCCGGGCGCCGGTCGAGAGCTTCGCGAACCGCGTCGGGCAATGGCGCGATATCCATCTGCGGAGGCTGAACAGCAGCGTCGGTAGGAACGATTTCGACATTGGCCACGGCCGGATCAAGAGGATTCTTGGTGATGGCGCTCAGCAGTAGAGTCTGCTGCTGAAGCTGCACGGTTTGCGCGACAATCAGATTTTGGCGCCCGGTGGCAACTTCGGCCTCAGCTCGAACAACGTCAATGGGAGCCATCGTGCCGATTTCCACTTGGCGCTTGTTGTCAGAATAAAGTTTTTCCGCGACGGCGACCGCTTCCTGCCTAACTTTAACGTTTTCCCGCGCGAACACCAGCTCCCAATAATCATTTTCGACCTGGTTAATTGTGGTGATAGCCTGCTGTGAAAATGTAAAGTCGGCGATCTTACGGTTAATCTTGGCGATGCGAATGAAGCGTGTATTCACGAAGGGTCCAAAACCATTGAGCAATTGCTGCGAAAAGGAAAGACTAAGCGATGACTGCACCGAAGGGTTGAAGATCGCGGCCGGTGAGGTCGTCGAGTTGCGCGTATTGTTGAAACCTACACCCAAGCCCGTGCCGGTCACGAAACCCTGCTGGTATTGCGTATTAAATTGCGAAGTATGTATCGTCAGTGCCGAAAGAGAAGCAACGCCGGTGCCTGCAGTAAAGGGGTTGTTCACCGGGATTTTTCGATCGTCAATAAGAAAATTGGAAATGATGGCTGGATCGAAATTCTGGACGGGAACACTTCCTTCCGCAAACGTGGAGCTAGGTACCGACCCACGGCCCACACTCCCCCCCTTCGCTCTGAGGATGTCAGTATCTGCGATCCACGGGTTGTAGCGCTGTACGGTGATGTCGAGATTGTTCTCGAGTCCCAGTTCAATAGCGTCCTGTAAGCTCAGCTCGAGTTTGCCATTGTGAATCAGTTGCTCAATGCGCGGTCCATTGGTGAAGCTCATTCGTTCGATGTTGACGGGCCGATACGCATTGAAAATAAACGGGAACGTGCGCGGCCCGCGCGCGAACTCATGGCTGCTCAAGTGTAACGACGCCGGTGGGGGACCTGCAGAACTGTCGCGCGACTGCGGCGTAGCAGGCTGAGGTTTGGCCGGCTCCTGAGCCTGGGCGAACCCCGGGGCCACAGGAGCGGTGATAAGGGACGCGCCCAAAGTCAGAACTGCGAGACAGCGGAAAGGCCTTCGCGACATATTTTTTTATCTCCCCCAATTTACTCGAAACTGCATGCAATGCAGGCTACAACCTTTTAGAACGTTTATTATGCCGGTTTTGTTTCAAAAAATCGTGCCGCGCGACGTCGCAACTTATCGTTAGGCGAAGCGCTAGGTCAGCGGGCTTGAGAGTTTAGCAGGGGCCCGCTTGCTTGACAACGGACGAGGTCGCCGCTACGCTACGCCAGCCTTCTGCACGGTGGCATTGTTGAGCCGATCGCGCAATTGGCGGAGCCATCGAAAATCAATGCGCCATGAGGAAATCTCGCGACTACTTTCGGCCGCCGGCGCCATTCGCCAAGGGCATTTTGAGCTTTCTTCTGGACTGCATAGCGGAACCTACGTTCAGTGTGCCCTTGTGCTGCAGTACCCTCGATATGCGGAAATGCTGGGGCGCGCGCTGGCTACCGAATTTCACGACTTGCGTGTAGATTGCGTAGCTTCACCGGCACTCGGTGGCATTATCCTGGGGCAAGAGGTGGCTCGCGCACTTTCCGCTGCACGCTCAGGTGCAGACGGAAGTTCATTCGCTGCAGGCTCCGCGGGAGCCGCTGGAATCGTGGCGAACGCCGGCACACGCGCGATTTTCGTGGAGCGAGACGCGCTCGGCACGCTGGTGTTGCGGCGAGGTTTTCAAGTTGAGCAGGGCGAGCATGTGCTTGTCGTTGAAGATGTGTGGACCACGGGGGGCTCAACGTTTGAGACCATGCGCGTCATCGAACAGTCTGGCGGCCGTGTGATCGCCGTTGGCGCGCTCATCGACCGAAGCGGCGGTCAAATTGAGTTTCCGGTTCGCGCCGAGGCCTTGCTGGACCTTAAGGTCGGTAGCTATGAGGCCGATGATTGTCCCCTATGCCGTTCCGGCAGCGCGGTTACACGGCCCGGCAGCCGCTTTCAGCGCCAGAAGCTGTAGTTCGTTTGCGCTGTGCAGTATCCCACCCGATAATTCCGGCAGCGTATGCGCAACATTAAATTTACCATTGCTTACGATGGCACCGACTTCCACGGTTGGCAGATTCAGCCCGGCCAGGGCACGATTCAGGGCGCCTTGACCGACATCTTAAGCAAGCTGACACAGGAGCATATCATCGTGCACGGGGCTGGGCGCACCGACGCGGGTGTACACGCACTTGGGCAAGTGGCCAACTTTAAGACTCAATCGCAAATGACCGCTGCAGAATTTCAGCGCGCTTGCAATGCCTTGATCGCGCAAGACATTCGTGTAGTGACGGCTGAAGAGGTCGGGTCGGATTTCCACTCGCGATGGTGCGCCATCGCAAAAACCTATCGGTACCGAATCTATCGCGCGCCGGTCGTACCCCCGTTTGAATGGAGATATGTGCTGGCGTATCCCTATCCGCTCGACGAGGCGGCAATGCGCGAGGCTGCGCAACAATTTGTTGGGACCCATGACTTTGGCTGGTTCGCTGCTTCGAGCGGCTCAGACGAAGAGGATCGTGAGCGCACTACGGTGCGCGAAATTTTCAGCGCCGGCATTGTGCAATCGATGGACGGGCAAGAACTGCGATTTGAAGTGCGCGGCCGATCCTTCTTGCGCTTTATGGTGCGAAAAATGGTTGGCACCTTGCTCGACGTGGGACGCGGGAGACTGCAACCAGCGGAGATCTCGCGGCTTTATGAGCTCGGCGATCTTCCTCAGTCCGGCCAAACCGCGCCGCCACAAGGATTGTGCATGGTTTCGGTGGAATATGCCGAGCAGACACGCCCTCGCTCGAGTCAGCCGCGTTGAAACCAGGGTGTCACTCCGAGCGACGAGACGCCACGCCGTTCGGTGTTTTATGCGCGAAGCGCATGTCGTATTCGGTAGTCGAGGAATTCTGTTCGGTTGCGACCGGCAAATCCCAACCTGCGGAACTCTCTCCGCGTTCAGTTTTCGCAGCACAGCCGTGGACGCCTATCCCCGTAAGCGGGTAGAATCAAATTCAATTCCCTTAGAAGAAAAGGAGCTCCATGGCGGAAGAAGCAGCGACGACACCGGCACCTTCATCCACCCCCGCAGCTGCGCCCTCAGCCGCAACTACGCCCGGGACCACAGCGGCGCCGGCGCCGCCGGAGGCCAAGCACAAAATCAAGACTCGTAAGCCAAAACAACGTGCTTGTGATGAAAAAGATGAGAAGGGCAAACTCTGCGGGGGACACTTAAAGCGCTGGTACGATTATCCAAAAGATGTTGAGGCGCTCATCGGCAAGAAGGCGGAAATTTATCGCTGCGAATTTTGCAAAACGTTATACAAACCCGATTTGTCGGAGTTGCCTCACAGCTATACAAATCGGTTCTAGTTGGGGCGTTTTGCTTTCGAAAAAATGGGATTCATGGCGATGATGCAGAATGGCGATTTGATTTACGACTGGAATACCGCGAGCGGACCGTCGCTTCCTCCCGGAACTCGTGTGATGCTGGATGACGAGACGCTACGCGACGGTTTACAAAGCCCCTCGGTTCACAACCCCACGATCCAGGAAAAAATCGAGATACTCCACTTGATGGAGGCCCTTGGGATTGACAGCGTAAACATTGGATTGCCTGGGGCCGGCGAGCGGGCTGCCGCAGATGTGGAGGCGCTGGCGCGTGAAATTGTTCGTGCGAAAATGAAAATTCGCCCCAATTGCGCGGCGCGCACTCACGAAAATGATATCCGGCCAATCGCCGAAATTTCTCAGCGCGCGGGGATCGCCATCGAGGCCGCCACCTTCCTGGGCTCGAGCCCGATTCGGCGCTTGGTGGAAGATTGGAGCGTTGATCATCTCCAGCGCACCACCGAAAAAGCGGTTAGCTTCGCAGTTTCCCATGGCTTGCCCTGCATGTACGTCACCGAAGACACCATTCGCACCGATGCCGGCACAGTGAAAAGTCTTTACACCACGGCCATCCGCGCCGGCGCTCGTGCAATTGTGCTTTGCGATACCGTCGGCCACGCCACTCCTCAGGGCGCCTACAATCTTGTGAAATTTGCGCGCGAAGAAATTGCCCGGCCGTCGGGTTCGCAGATTCGCATCGATTGGCACGGGCACTGCGACCGGGGTCTGGCCATCGCCAATTCTCTCGCGGCCATCGCCGCGGGAGCCGACCAGGTCCACGCTGCAGCCAATTCACTCGGTGAACGCGTCGGCAACACTCCCATGGAGCTGATGCTTGTGAATTTGCGCTTGCTTGGCGTGATTGAGCGAGACTTGTCGCGCCTCAAAGAATATTGCGATACAGTTGCCGCTGCCACCCACACTACGATCCCGCCGAATTATCCCGTTGTCGGTCGTGACGCGTTTCGCACCGCCACGGGCGTGCATGCGGCCGCACTCATCAAGGCTTACAAGAAAAACGACGCAGCGTTGGTAGATGCTGTTTACAGCGGCGTTCCTTCACACCTGTTCGGCCTCGACCAGGTAATTGAAATCGGACCGATGAGCGGCAAATCAAACGTAATTTACTGGCTCGAGAAGAGGAAGATCCCGGCAACCGATGAACTTGTCGCCCGGATTTATGGCGCCGCTAAGCGATCCACTCATATCCTTGGCGAAGCTGAGATTCTCGCTCTGTGCCGCGCACCCACCGCGAATTGATTTACTTCTACCGGCTGTTTCCCCAATTGCTTTTTCGTTGACGCGAAATGCCCTTTATTACAGACTGTCGCGCCGGTACTTCAGTGGATATCAAAGACTGCGGGCGGCGTGCGGTTCCGCTGTCATTCCGAGTGCACGTGCGCGAAGCTGTTGGTTTCCGTGCGCGCGGCGGCACGTCGCACACCGCAGTCCAGAAACCGCGGTTGCATCGCTCGCGCTTTTGGTGATCGATAAATCTCTCTTCGAGTCGACCCATGGTACGGCCCTCAGATCAACACGCAACTGTTACTATCAACTCCGTGATTCCCCGACTCCTGTATTGTATCCTGTTGGTGATGGTGCCTCTTACGACGCGCCCGGTGCACGCCCGGCCAGCTGAGCAAATTAGCTCGGCGATGCAGATCTCGCGCGACCCTCACGTGGCGCGAGCCCTTGAGTGGTTAAGCCGAAACACAGATTGGATCAACGCCGAGCAGGCTCGCATCACCGCTATTCCCGCGCCGCCGTTCCATGAATCGGAGCGCGCCGCTTACGTGCAAAAGATCCTATCGTCTTACGCGTTGCGGGTGTCCACCGATCGCGCAGGAAATGTTATCGGCGAGCTGCCGGGCTCGCAAGAGAACCAGATTGTAGTCCTGGCCGCGCATCTCGATACAGTTTTCCCCGCGGGAACCGATGTGCATGTTCGCAAAGAGGGAGCCCGCATGCTCGCACCGGGCATCTCCGATAACGGTACGGGACTTGCCACGCTCGTGGCCATTGCCCGCGGCTTCCACGAAGCCAACCTCAAGCCCGCGCGAACGATTCTCTTCGTGGCCAACGTCGGCGAAGAAGGCGAAGGAAATCTGCGCGGCATGCGTGCCCTCGTCGACGAATATAAGGACAGATTGAAATATGTCATCGCGCTCGACGGTTCCGGCACGGATTACATCACGACCATGGCGCTCGGCTCGCGGCGTATCGAAATAGTCGTGAATGGTCCGGGTGGCCATAGCTGGTCCGATTTCGGCCTTCCCAATCCGATCAACGCTGTTGCCCGCGGCATCACACGATTCCTGAAAATGCGCGTTCCGGACTCTCCGCGGACCACTTTCAACATCGGTCAGATTGAAGGTGGCACATCGGTGAACTCGATTCCGTTTCGCGCCAGCATTCGCGTGGACCTGCGCTCTGAGCAAGAACAGGAGCTCGAACGTCTTGAGACGCACCTGCGCGAGTCCATGAAAGCGGGGGTAGACGAAGAGATGGCGGCGACTCGCGAGCGTGGGAGCTTCAATTCTAGCGGCTCGCAACTGGAAATGGGGGTTCACGTTCTTGGAGTACGCCCGGGCGGTGAGTTGGCTGCCAACTCGAATTTGCTGGCCGCCGTGCGCAATGCGGATACGTTTCTCGGAAACAGCTCGCGGCTGGAGCGCTCCTCAACCGACGCCAACATCCCCATTTCCATCGGCATTGATGCGATTTCGATCGGTGCCGGAGGCGCATCTGGCGGCGCACACTCGCTCAAGGAATGGTATGACCCCACTGACCGCCTCATGGGTCTAAAGCGCGTGCTTTTGACGCTGCTCGCCGTGGCGGGAATGTCTCCAGCGGACGCGCATTGAAAATGACTTCAACGAAAATAACTCTAGCCATCAGCCCAACAATACAATGGCTCGGCGGAACTATTGGAGGCCACATAGTTTTCGTTGCAGCGGCAACGTTTCTGTGCGGAACGCTCCTGATCAGCGGCAGCCCAGCCTCAACAACCGGTCCTAGCGGTGAACCAGCGACGCTTCTGCTTTTGCACGGGAACATTTATACCGGAGATGTGGCGCATCCTCGTGCCGAGGCCGTTGCGATTCGCGGAGAACAAATCATCGCGGTTGGCTCTGACGCCGAGATACAGAAACGGAAGGGTTCAAAAACAGAAATGATTGATCTGGGTGGGCAGTTTGCCATGCCCGGATTCAACGATGCGCATGTTCACCTTGGCAGCGCTGGGCAGGGCAAACTGGAAGTCCAATTGAATGGAGCGCGTTCCGTTGCGGAAATGCAGGAACGTATTCGCTCACGCGTCGCGCAGACCAAGCCCGGCGAATGGATTGTAGGGCAAGGCTGGGACCACACGCTATGGCCCGCCAAAAAGTTTCCGACTCGCCAGCAGCTTGATGCCGTGTCGAAAGACCGGCCAATGATATTTAGTCACATCTCCGGTCATGTGGCGGTTGCGAATTCGCGCGCACTCGAGCTGGCCGGAATCACGCTGCTGACGCCGAATCCTGCAGGCGGCGAAATTGAACGTGACGCTTCCGGCGAGCCCACGGGGATGCTAAAAGAAGGCGCAGCGCTGGGCTTGATTCGCGCTAAGGTGCCACCTCCCTCGAAGGAGCAGCGTTACCACGGTATTGTCCTTGCTCTCGCCGATGCTGCGCAGTTTGGAGTCACCTCGCTTCAGGATAATTCCGAATGGCAGGACTTCCTCGTCTACCAGCAAATCAAGCGCGAAGGAAAATTGACCGCGCGGATCACCGAATGGCTGCCATTCCGTGCACCACTCGAGCAATTGGAAACGATGCGCCGAGATGGCGGCACCACCGATCCCTGGCTCAAAATCGGGGCGCTGAAAATGGTGACCGATGGCGCCCTCGGTTCTCGTACCGCTGCCATGCTCGCTCCGTACTCCGACGATTCTTCCACGAGCGGCATCTTGACCATCGACCCTGAGACATTGAAGCAAATGACCATTGAGCGCGATCGCGCCGGCTTTCAATTAAATTTTCATGCCATCGGAGATCGCGCCAACCGCATTTCGCTCGATGCGTTTGCTGCCGCGCTTGCTGCGAATGGCCGGCGCGTGCGTCGCGATCGCATCGAACACGCACAAGTGGTTGCCCCGGAGGATTTTGCCCGGTTTGCCCAGCTTGACGTGATGGCCTCAATGCAGCCCTCTCATGAGACGAGCGATATGCGCTGGGCCGAGCAGCGCATCGGTCCCGAGCGAGCTAAGGGCGCTTATGCGTGGGCTACGTTCCGGAGACAGGGAGTACGTCTTGCGTTCGGCACCGATTATCCGGTTGAGCCCATCAACCCCTTCCGCGGACTTTATGCGTGTGTGACGCGCGAGCTGCCCGATGGTGGCCCATCTGGCGGATGGCAGCCGCAAGAAAAAATATCCATGGACGACTGCATTCGCGCGTATACCGCGGGCTCAGCTTACGGAGAATTCGAGGAAGGGAATAAAGGGCAGATTAGTCCTCGTCAATATGCGGATATCATTGTGCTTTCCACCGACGTAACCCAAGTGAAGCCCTCCGAAATCGTCAAGACCACTGTGCTGCGGACTATCGTCGGCGGCCACACGGTCTACCAGGCAAAATAATCCAGCGATTCCGCGCGCCACGTTGTTGCCTATGAACCAGAGACTGAAAGCCGACTTGTCGCTTGCGTTTTGCTCGCTGCTTTGGGGAGCAACTTTTGTTGTGGTCAAAGGCGCGCTTACCCATGCTTCCCCATTTTCCTTCATGGCTGCTCGATTCGCACTCGCGACTCTGGTAATGGCCGCAATCCATTGGAAGGCGTTTCCGAGCCTGAAGACAGCGGAGGTTTGGGCGGGCGTAAAAATCGGCGTCTTCATGTTTGGCGGGTACGCGTTTCAGACTCTTGGATTGGTGCTGACGACGCCATCGAAATCGGGGTTCATCACTGGATCAAGTGTGGTTCTGGTTCCAGTTCTGATGGCGCTGTTTGGGAGACGAAAAGTGAACCCTTGGATCTGGGTTGGTGCGATTGGAGCAGCAGCAGGACTCTATTTCATCACTGTGCCGAAAGCGGGAAACGATGCGTTGCATAGCGGCCTGAACGCGGCGTCGAATGTCGGCCCGGGCAGTGGGTTGAATCGCGGTGATCTCCTTACGCTGGTCGCTGCGGTGCTGTTTGCAGTGCACATTATTCTTGTGGGTCGTTACACCAAGAACCATTCGGTTGGAGCGCTGAGTTTCGTTCAGGTTGCCATGACCGCGTTGCTGAATCTCGCGATGCTTCCGATCCTCGCTGCAACAGGATGGGAGAGGTTTCATCTCGACAGCAGCAGGGAATTGCTGTTGGCGATCCTGATTACTGCCGTGTTTGCGACAGCCGTCGCGTTTTCGGTGCAGGTTTGGGCGCAGAAATATACCTCACCAAGTCACACGGCTATCTTGTTCAGCCTCGAACCAGTTTTTGCCGCACTCACTTCGTTTATCGTGCTGCATGAAAGACTCGGCGCGAGATCGTTTTTGGGGGCTTGCCTTGTGATGCTAGGAATTGTAGTCGCGGAACTAAAGGGTCCTTCGCAAGCTGCAGCGGATTCTCCGGGGCCGGTAACAGAATCGGCTTAGTTGAAATCCCTCAATCCACCTTATTTCATTTCATGCGGCAAAAAGAAAAAACACAAGCAATGTGGCGATGCGCTATGGAACCGGAGTGGAAATCTTTACGTCGACGGGCTCGAACATCGTTGCGGAGGGATGGGCGCGTTTTTCGAATTCGGTTATGGCCGGCTCGTTTTGAAGGCTTACCCCAATGTCGTCGAGGCCCTTGAGAAGAATTTCTTTGCGGAAGGGGTTCATCTCGAAGGGAAAGCGCAATCCATGCAAATCGCTGACCATCTGGTTCGGTAAATCCGCAGTGACCGTGTAGCCTTCTTCTTTTTCGGTCCCGCGAAATAGCTCCTCGACCTGCTCTTCCGGCAAGGTGACCGGCAAAATGCCGTTCTTGAAGCAATTGTTGTAGAAAATATCCGCGTAGCTGGGCGCAATGATCACGCGAAATCCGTAGTCGAGAATTCCCCAAGGGGCGTGCTCACGGCTGGAGCCGCAGCCGAAATTGGCGCGCGCCAGCAGTACCGAGGCTCCGCGATAACGCGGAAAATTCAGAACGAAATCGGGATTCGGTTTTTCGCCGGGCAGATATCGCCAGTCGTAAAACAGGATTCGTCCAAAGCCCTGGCGCGTGAGGGCTTTTAGGAATTGCTTGGGCACCATCTGATCGGTGTCGACGTTTACGCGATCAATCGGCGCGACAAGTCCGGTATGTCTTGAGAATGGTTGCATATGGTTTCATTTTCCTATGAACTCTAATTCATTTAGCTTTTAATGCTTACTCCGCTTCCGATACTCCCAGCTCGCGCACATCGACGAAGTGGCCAGCGATTGCGGCGGCGGCGGCCATGATCGGGCTTACCAGATGCGTGCGTCCGTCTTTTCCCTGACGCCCTTCGAAATTGCGGTTCGAGGTGCTGGCGCAGCGCTCATGCGGCGGCAAAACATCGGCATTCATGCCGATGCACATGCTGCAGCCTGCATCGCGCCATTCGAAGCCCGCGTCGCGGAAAATCTGGTCCAGGCCTTCTTTTTCGGCTTGCGCCTTGACGACGCGCGAGCCCGGTACGACCAGCGCTTGCTTGATGTTGCGCGCGACGTGTTTGCCAGCAACGATTTGCGCGGCTGCACGAAGATCGTCAAGGCGCGAATTCGTGCACGAGCCAATAAAGACGCGGTCGAGGGTGATATCCACAATCGGCGTGCCGGCGCGCAAGCCCATATATTGCAGAGCGCGCTCGGTGGCCTTCTGATCGTCGGTGGCAGTGAAGGCGCTGGGATCGGGAACGCGCGAGGTCACCGAGGTAACCATTCCTGGGTTTGTGCCCCAGGTGACTTGCGGGGCGACTTCTTTGGCGTCGAGCTCGACGGTCATATCGAATTTCGCGCCGGGATCCGAAACCAGTTGACGCCAGCGATCGACAGCTTCTTGAAAAGCTTTACCGCGCGGGACGAAGGGGCGACCCTCAAGATAGGCGAACGTAATTTCGTCTGGCGCGACCATTCCGGCGCGTGCTCCACCTTCGATGGTCATGTTGCAAATCGTCATGCGTCCGTCCATCGAGAGCGCGCGGATGGCTTGGCCGCCATACTCGATGACGTGGCCGGTACCGCCGCTGATGCCGATCTTTCCGATGATAGCGAGGATGAGGTCTTTGGCGACCACGCCGTTGGGGCGCTTGCCATTCACAACGACGTGAAGCGTCTTGGAGCGCGATTGCACAAGACATTGCGTGGCGAGCACGTGCTCGACTTCGCTGGTGCCGATTCCGAAGGCCAGCGTGCCAAAGGCGCCGTGCGTTGAGGTGTGGCTATCGCCGCAGACGATGGTCTGCCCTGGCTGGGTGATCCCGAGCTCGGGACCGATGATGTGCACGATACCTTGATTGCGGCTGTTCATATCGAACAGGCGCACGCCGGTCTCACGGCAATTCCGTTCGAGGGCCACGAACTGAGCGGTGGCGTCCTTGTCGAGGATCGGAAGCGTGCGGTCGGTGGTAGGGACCGAATGATCCATCACCGCAAAGGTCAGATCAGGCCGGCGCACTTTGCGTCCGGCAGCTCTAAGCCCCGCGAAGGCTTGCGGGGAAGTGCCCTCGTGAATGAGATGGCGGTCAATGTAAAGCAGCGCCGGCTCGCCGGGTGGCTCGGTGACTACGTGCGAGTCCCAAAGTTTCTCGTAAAGTGTCAGCGTCTTGGAGGACATAAGGTTCGAGCGAATTCGATTCTAGCACTTCCGACGAGCTACGCAAGCGGCGCGCGGAAGCGTGAGCCGACCGGTAGAGGGCCTTCTGCCGGTGCATGGACGGTTGGTTGTGATGATGATATAAGGAGCGGCATCGGCAAGGTACGCAGCCAAATTGAATCTCAATCTGGTTCTGCTATTGCCCGCCGACACTTGGTTCGACTCCAAGCTTTGGGACGGGTATCCTTGCGTCCTGCGCGGCGGGGCCGGCCTTTTTGGCAAATCGATATTCGGCCCTGTGGGCTAAGCCCCCCGCTGAATATCGATCGCTCCGCCGACGCGGGATTTAGGAGAGTGTTCTTCATGTTGGAATTACTTTGGATCTTTTTGCTGGCTGCCATCTCGCTGGTGGTTCTATTCAAGGTGCTTCTGATTAAACACGTGATTGTTTATGAGTACCAGAAGGGGCTGAAGTATACAAAGGGGCGCTACACGGGCGCGATTGGCCCTGGCTCGTATTGGATACTTGCGACTTTCTCATCGATCGTTCCTGTGGATGTTCGCCCAGAGTTCATCACCATTCAGGGACAAGATGTGCTCAGTGCGGACGGCGTGACGCTTAAGGTCAGTCTGGCAGCGGAGTTTCAGGTGGCCGACCCGAACCTTGCGGTCAACAAAACGGCGAATTTCCACGGCAGCCTATACCTGGTCCTACAAATGGCGCTGCGGGAGGTCGTGGGCAAAGAGAAGATCGACGTTCTCCTGGAAAATCGCGCCGGGATAAGCGGCAAGCTGATGGAGCTGACTTCAGGGAAGGCTTCGGAGATGGGGTTAAAACTTATTTCCGCCGACGTGAAGGACATTATGTTCCCCGGAGAAATGAAGAAGGTGTTTGGCCAACTGGTGAAGGCGCAAAAAGAGGGCCAGGCGGCTCTGGAGAGGGCGCGCGGCGAGACTGCGGCACTTCGCAGCCTCGCCAATGCGGCCAGAACGATGGACGATAATCCCAACCTGCTTCAGCTGCGTGCCCTGCAGGCGTTAGCAGATTCATCCGGAAATACGCTGGTGTTGGGTCTTCCCAACGGTGCGCTGCCGTTGGCAAAGCAAAATGCGAAGAGCGCGGCGCCGCAGCGAAAAGGAAAGGAGTTGGATTAAACACATCAAATCCCGCAATCAGCGCCTCAGGAGCCAGCTGCCCCTTTTGTAGACTCCCTCGCAGAGCGGAAAGGGCCATTTGAGCAGGGTGTGCAGTGTCGCCGATCAAGGGTATAAAAGAGTATAAAGAGCCGACATGGAAACGAATGCACCACTTACATTTGAGCAGGCCAGGGTAGAAGCTGAGTCGTATGCAGGCAATCAGGGGAAGCTGCTCGCGCTGCTCGAGGAAGCAGATGGGAAAGCGAAGCGATATTACGAATTTCTGCTTGCGGCTTGGGAAAGCTTGCAGATATTTCTGCGACTGGTTCGCTCGTGGGTCGAAGGAAAGTACCGCCCGCCGATGTCATCGATCCTGATGGTTGTGGCCGCGCTGATCTACTTTGTGACTCCATTTGATCTGATTCCTGATTCCATCCCCGTGCTGGGATTGGTCGACGACGCGGCCGTAATCACTTGCGTAGCCAAAGCCAATCTAAGTGTCATCAGTAGCTTTCGAACCTGGGAGATTCTTTCTAGTTTGGAAAGGCGTTCGGCCTGGAAGAGCCGAAAGAAAGTGAAGTAGGAGACAAACTCCTAGCGGAGAACGCTCGCCGCAAGTCTTAAAGGCACAGAGACAGATTTCCCGCAGCAAAATCCCCAGTTCAAGCTACCTGAAGCGCAGTTCGGACGTGGGGCCGACGTGTGGCTCGGGGAAGTGGTAAGCGGTGTGGGCCGGGGATGGGAAATGGACTTTCGATGGGCGGCCGTCGCGTTGCAGGCGCTCGAAGGCTTCGGTCCATGAAGGGAGCTCCTCGCTCGCTTGGCTCCAATGGGCCACGGCGGCCTCATCGCACCATGTGAGGAGTTTGCGCATCACCTGGCCATGAGTCCCGGAAAGTATGAAGGCTTTCATAGCGACGTCGGTCGTCCAAATGGTGCTTGTCCAGAATGCGCGGTGGCGATCGCGCAGCATCCGAGTCGCGATATTTCCTTCAGCCTTCGAAGCCTGGCGACCGGAGCGCAACGCCTGCACGGTAAACATCGGCAAATAAAGCCAAGAGCGCACACGCAGACGAGTGATGGAGACCAGAGACATGCGAGGAACGGGAGACACCAGCCATCAATTAATTAAATATTCCGGGTTGCCATTCGCTATGGGCATAAGCATTTAACAAGCGCCACCGGCAATGGATGGGACCAGCATGACGCGGTCGCCATCCTGAAAGTGATACGTTTCGCCGCCCAAGAAGCGGATGTCTTCTTCGTTGACGTAGATGTTGAGGAACTGGCGAATACGTCCGGAATCATCACGGAGGTGCTGGGCCATATCGGGGAAGCGTTGCTCGAGTTCGGCGAGAAGATCGGGCAGAGTCGCTGGGCCGCACTCGACTGAAGAGGCGCCGTTGGTGAAACGTCGGAAGGCTGTGGGAATTTCTACGCTGATCTTCATGTCAGCACCCTCCGACCGACGCCGGCGCAAGCGTTACGCCGAGGTATTCTTCAAATGCCAAGAGGCGCGGCTCGACGGCAGGCTCCATGGAAAACTCTCCGGCAAGGGCGTCCGTGGTTTTAAGTCCGTTGCCGGTGATGCAAAGCACGGTGGTTTCGTGGGGATGGATGCGTCCCTGGGAAATTAGCTTTTGCGCGGCAGCAACGGTAACACCACCTGCGGTTTCGGTAAAGATGCCTTCATCTTCGGCGAGCGTGCGAATGCCGGCGATAATCTCCGGGTCGCTTGAATCTTCCGCCCAACCACCACTCATGCGAATGCACTTCGCGGCGTAATTTCCATCAGCGGGATTGCCAATCGCGAGCGAGCGGGCAATCGTTGAGGGTTTCTGAGGGTCAAAGCGGTCTTTATTATTTTTGACGGCGTCTGAAATCGGTGAGCAACCCGTGGCCTGCGCGCCGAAAAATTTCACGGGCTTATCGGCCACCAGACCCAGGGTAGTCAGTTCGCCGAATGCCTTCTTGATTTTGTTAATCAGGGAGCCGCCGGCCATAGGAACGACAACGTTGTCGGGCAAGCGCCAGCCAAGCTGCTCGGCAATTTCATAGCCGACAGTCTTCGAGCCCTCCGCGTAATAGGGCCGCAAATTAACATTCACGAATCCCCAGCGATGCTTCTCGGCAATTTGTGAGCAGAGACGATTAACCTGATCATAGTTTCCGGCAATGCGCACGACCCGTGCGCCATAAACTTGGGTATTGAGGATTTTCGCCGGCTCAAGGTCAGCAGGAATGAAAACGCAGGCCTCCAAGCCCTCGCGACGAGCCTGCGCCGCAACTGCGTTGGCAAGATTGCCAGTCGAGGAGCAGCTCACTACATTGAAATCGAATCGTCGAGCCGCCGCAAGGGCCACTGCGACAACGCGATCCTTGAACGAAAGCGAAGGGAAGCAGACCGCATCGTTTTTGAGATAGAGATGCCGGAGCCCCCATCGCGCGGCCAGGCGGCGTGCCTCTACAAGAGGGGTGTATCCCACTGGAATCGATGGTGGGACGCCGGCATCAAGGGGCAGGAGACTCGCATAACGCCAGATGCTTGGCGGCCCGGCCGCGATCTGCTCGCGAGAGATGCGCGGTTTGGCAGACTCAAAGTCATAAACAATCTCGAGCGGCGAAAAACATTCTTCGCAAATCGATCGGGGGGCATTGCCCCAACGGCGGCGGCATTCCCGGCATATTAATTCAAACGACTCGGCCATAAAGGTATCTCCCTGGGCTCCATTCGGGCAGGCTCGAATGAGGCATTCAAGTCCACAGCGCTACCCATCGGCACGGAATTGATAAGGCACCTTGAAGACTTACGGGCGAACCGGAGGGAGAAGCAAAAGACCCTCCGCGCCAAAGAAGCTCGGAGGGCCCTCGATGAATCTAGCTATTCTCGAGAACTCTGCAAAGCTCTTTAGCAGTTTTTTACGTGGAGCAAGTCGCCCTAAATCGCCACGTGTCTTACTAACTCTGCTGCTTTAAAAAAATAACCGAATCGATTGGTACTGTCAAGTACTGCTTCATCGATTGGAATCCAGTCGGGCGTCGCAAAATCTTACAACTCGAATTGCTTTTCGTGCGTCTAATAAAATGACGCCACTTAGAATGACGCCTAGCACCAAGGTTGCTGGTCGGTGGACAACCCGTCCTAAAGTACAGTAGCTTACAGGAAAGCAGGTAAAGCGTCTAAGCACTTTAAGCCCCCGCCGGTGCTATACTGCGGCTCTGGGGACATGGAGGAAGATGAGATGGAATTCCGGGAAATAACGAGTTGGGCGAAGCGGCGTAAAATCTTCGCCAGCTTTTTGATGATGATTACACTGACGGTTGGCATGATGCTGGGCACGGTCATATCGGGTCATGTGCAGGCTACCAAAGAAGTCTCGGCTCGCGCTTCCGGCGCGACGCCTCTAGTGGTTCCCGATCCAGTGCAGATGGGAAACACGTTTGCGGCAATTGTGAATCGAGTTGAACCCGCCGTGGTAAATATTTCAACCACTCAAGTCCTCGAGCGCAAAAAACAGCGCAGCCCACGTATCCCCTCGCGCCCCAATCAGCAAGATGATCCGTTTTCAGACTTTTTTGACAAGTTCTTTGATGGACGTCCCGAAGGTCCTGCTGCAGAGCGCAGCCTAGGCTCGGGCGTGATCGTTGACAAGAAAGGTTTTATTCTTACCAATAACCATGTAATTGAGCAAGCTACCAAGATCCAGGTGCAGCTCAATGGTGAGACCGCACGCCACACTGCCAAAGTTGTCGGCATTGACGAAGAGACCGACCTGGCGGTGATCAAGATTGATGCGAACAAGGAATTACCGGTAGCGAAGCTGGGCAACTCCGATGGCGTGCAAGTCGGCGACTGGGCCCTGGCTATCGGCAGTCCTTTTGGCCTCCAGGCCACCGTTACTGCAGGAATCATCAGCGCAAAAGATCGTGGCGGAATCGGCCTCAGCCGGCAATTCCAGCGGTTTATTCAGACCGACGCAGCAATCAATCCAGGTAACTCCGGGGGCCCGCTGGTGGACATGGCCGGCCAGGTGATCGGGATCAATACCGCGATCATTACCGGCAGCCGAGGATATGAAGGCGTCGGTTTTGCGCTGCCGTCGAACACGGCGATCAATGTCTACAACCAGCTTATCTCTGCAGGACGAGTGACACGTGGCTCTATCGGCGTCAGCTTTACCGAGGAACGCGGCACCAATCCCATCACGCTCAAGCAAATGGGCGCTCCGTATGGGATCGTGATCGAACTAGTTGAGCCGGGCAGTCCGGCGGATCGCGCGGGTCTGAAACCGGGTGACGTCATCACCAGCGTCGAGGGCAAGCCGGTACACACGGGGAACGATCTAGTCACCCCAATTACCCAAACACCTATCGGCGGCCATGTGCGGATCACGTATATACACGACCAGAAGCAGCACGAGGGCACGCTAACCGTCGAGGACCGCACCAAGGTCTTCCCGAACGTCGCTGGCCGCAGCGAAGACCAACCGGGCGAAGCTTCACCTGTTGAGTTTGGCCTGCGTGTCGAAGATCTATCTGGAGAGCGGGCTCGTCGACTTTCGATCGAAGGGCAAACCGGCGTGCTGGTTACCGAGGTAGGTCCGGCAAGCTTTGCCGAAGATGTCGGCTTCACCCGCGGCGACGTCATCAAAGAAGTGAACCACCAGGCGATCAGCAATGTGGCAGATTACCGCCGCGTGGTAACAAAACTCAAACCAGGTCAGGACGTAGTTTTCAAAGTCATGCGTCGCGCGGACAACGAGCGCTTCCTGACGTTATATCTGGCTGGGGTTGTGCCGGCGGAAACCCAGTAGCAGCGGTCAAACCAACTAACATTAGGAAACGCGTACCCAGCCATGCGTAAACTGAATACAACTGCGATCGTCGG
>DATNLZ010000002.1:0-23545 GCA_035602605.1 Candidatus Dormiibacterota bacterium | reverse complement strand
CGCGAAAAGTACTCCGCGCCGTGAGCCTGGCAAGCGTCCTCGATGACGATTAGATTATAGCGTCGAGCCAGCTCGAGGATCGGATCCATGTCTGCCGTCTGTCCGTAGATGTGCACCGGAACCACAGCGGTGACCGGGGCCTTCCACCTGCCGTGAAACAGCCTTCCTGTCTCGCGATCGCGATAACATTCTTGTTCGAGATATTCCTCAAGCTTCCGAGGATCCATGCAATAGGTACGCTCATCGATGTCCACGAAATCGGGCCTGGCCCCTGCTTGCGAGATGGCTTCGGTAGTGGCGATGAACGTATGGGGCACGGTGACCACGATATCGCCGGACTGGACCCCTGCGGCCATCAACGCGAATCGAACCGCGTCGGTGCCACTCGACAGACCAACGCAATGGGTCGTGTCGCAAAAGCTGGCAAATTCGCGCTCGAATCCCTCGACCATGGGCCCGCCGATGAAGCCCGCGGTCTGGAGCGCCTTCTCGAAGACGGCGACCAATTCCGACTCGAGCTCTTGGTGCGGGCTTAGCAGGTCCAAAAATGCGATCTTCCCGTCGTTCGTTATCATGCGATCCTTGACTCCTTGTTGATATACCGCAATACCTTGGCGGGATTCCCCGCCACAATGGCCTCTGCGGGCACATCTTTGGTCACGACGCTTCCGGCTCCCACGATGGCGTTCGCACCGATCTGGACCTTGGACAGAATGGTGGCACCCGAACCGATGGACGCGCCCTTCTTCACCACCGTGCGCTCAACCTTCCAGTCTTTTTCGGTCTGCACTTGGCCGTCCGCAGTCGTGGCACGGGGATAGGAGTCGTTAATAAATGTAACGCTGTGGCCGATGAACGCATCGTCCTCGATGGTTACGCCCTCACAGATAAACGAGTGGCTGGAAATCTTGCAGTTCCTGCCGATGATCGCATTCTTCTGGATCTCGACGAACGCACCGATCTTGGTGTTGTCGCCAATTTCGCAACCGTAGAGGTTGATGAACTTCGACAGCCTGACGTTTTTCCCAAGTTTTACGTCGGGAGCGATGCAGCAGTATTCATTCATAGGGTGACGATTTTCCCTTTCCCCTTGAGCGATTCGTCGGCAGCTTCGAGCATTCGCACCACTCGCAACCCCGCGGCACCGTCATTGATTGGGGTCTCGTCATTCAAGATACAATCCGCGAAATGTCCTAACTCGGCCTTGAGTGCCTCGATCTGCTCGACTCGCGGGGCCCACATGTCTCCTGACCGATAGCTCACAAGCAAGTCATATACGCCTTGCTGGTCTCCTTTTTTCGAAACGCCTTTGTCATAGACTTTGATCTTCTCGTCGGCTTCCAGGTCGTTCCAAACCACCATTTTCCGCTCACCGCCGATCAGAGTGGTACGAACCTTGACCGGGGAGAGCCAGTTGACGTTGATATGGGCGATGACGTTTCTCGGAAAGTAGATCGTCAAGAACGCAATATCGACGTGACCGTTCAAGTGCTTCTCACCGGTGGCCACGACCGCTTCGGGATTATCCTGGATCAAGTAGTCCATGATGGACAGATCGTGGGGAGCAAGATCCCACACCACATTGACGTCATGCTGGAATAAGCCGAGGTTCACACGGGTGGAATCGTAATAGTAGAGATCGCCTAAAGTGCCGTCGTCCACCAGCTGCCGGATCTTGCGAACGGCTCCCGTAAACAAGAAGGTGTGATCCACCATGATCTTGAGGTGTTTGCGTTCGGCTAGTTCGATCAGCGTCTCTGCCTGAGCTACCGTGTACGTGAAGGGTTTCTCGACAAAGACGTGCTTGCCATTTTCCAGGGCCGCTTTTGCCAGATCGAAGTGGGTCCACACGGGAGTAATGACCGCAACCGCGTCAATCTCGGGTGACCTGAGAAGCTCGGACCAGTCGGTTGTGGTGTGCAGACCCGGATACACCTGCTGCACCCGGCGCAGGGCCGCAGGGCTCTTGTCGCACACACTCACTACCTCACAGGAGTCCAGGCCGTGCAGGTTGCGCACAATATTGGGACCCCAATAACCGTAACCAATCACGCCAAAACGAATCGTCTGTTGTTTCTGGGGCGAACTTTGACTGCTTGGCACTTCGGTCGCGACACTCGGAGACAAATCGGTACCCTCCTGGGTCAAAGGAATGATCGTCTGTTGTTTCGAATTCTGACTGCTGGGGACCTCGGTCGCGACGTTGGTAGACAAATCGGTACCCTCCTGGATCAAAGGAATGATCGTCTGTTGTTTCGAATTCTGACTGCTGGTGACTTCTGCCGAGACGTTCGTAGACAAATCGGTGCCCTCCTGGATCAAAGGAATCAAAGATTAGGACTAACTCGGTCTAATTGCTGCAGCACTGGACTTGCCAAATTCGAACCAACACGAAGCCTGGGGGACCGGCGTCATGTCTAGTAGGCACCCTTGCCGGAGAAAACGGCGGTGGGGGTTTGGAGGAGAATCTTGATGTCTAGCCACAACGACCACTTGCGGACATATTGCAGATCCAATCGAACCATGTCGTCAAAGCTTGTCTGACTACGTCCACTCACCTGCCAAAGTCCGGTGATCCCCGGCTTGGCCTCTAGAATGCGCCGGCGATGCCAGATGTCGTAGGACTCGACTTCGTACGCGACCGGGGGACGGGGCCCTACGAGCGACATTTCGCCGCGAAGCACATTGAGGAACTGAGGAATTTCATCAAAGCTCATTCCCCGCAGGATCCTTCCGACCCAAGTAATCCGCGGGTCCTGCGTGATTTTATACACAATTTTTTGGCCTTGCTCAGATTCGCTCGCCACTACCTGGCCGGCGATGAACCGCTTGACATACTCTTTGTGGATCTGGTCGTTGCTGGTTGCATGCATCGAACGAAATTTCAAGAACGTAAAAGGCGTGCCGTACCGGCCAATGCGCTCCTGGCGAAAAAACACCGGCCCTTGCGAGGTCAGTTTGATGACCGCAGCAATGAGCAGAAAAAGCGGAGAGAGTAAAATCAGCGCCACGAGGCTGCCCAGGATGTCAACGGTCCGCTTGATCACTCGAGGCAACTTATGGGCGACGGAATGATCGATGAGGTCGGGATAGACTTTTGAGTCTGACGCCTGCCACGGATTCTCCTGATCCCAGTCTTCCGGGAACACTTCATAAGACAAATGAATCTGGTGAAATTGTTTCGGTTCGAGACGACTACGCAGTGCCGCGATCACTTTGGTCAGAATGGCGTTGCGCGCCTCTCCTTTGTTGGTTGAGATTTCCGAAAAAATCACGCCTAAGACAGCATTCTCTTCGTACCAGCCGCGGATGTCGGTATCGCGCATGGAGGCAGAGAGCGCACTGACGATTTTGGAAAGGATCTCCTTGTTTCGCGGCCCTTCCACCAATTTCCCTGTTTCCAGGAGCAGGAGCAGGAACGGCTTGCGCGACCGCTCGGCCCGCTTGCGTTCTAGACACAGCATGTGCAGAAAGGTCTCTTCTGAGACGAGAACCGAATTGGGTTTCCGTTGCGAAGATCCAACCGATCGGCGACGCCGCGAGACTTGCCGTGGACCCCGGCCTTCTGCCAATGGTATGTTCGCCGCGAGTTCGCTCATTTAGATTTCCGTCCCTTCGTCAATCGTAGTTTGTCTTTAGTTCGCCGGTGCGGGGTCACCGTCGTGCAACACAACGCGCCGCTCAAGCCATCGCTTCGCCCGGCAAGGACAAAGCTTCAAGCTTATGGTCCAGAACCGGACTTGCTAATGCGCTGTCAATCTCTACCGCCACCGAGCGCTGTAAAAGCGTAACCGACAATATCAATCGCTGGGATCCCTTGAAACCTAACAAGATGCCTTCAAGGCCATGCAAGGGACCGGCCTCGATGCGGGCTCTCTCTCCGATTTGCAGGAAGGGCCAAGGTTGGCGAGGCAACCCAGATTCAATAATCCTCTGGAGGTTGGCAATCTCGGCGTCCTCAATCGCGATGGGCATTTTGCCGATTCCCACGACGCCGATGACCCCCGGGGTGATCAGTATCGGAAGACGCGCAAAGGGATCGAAACGGCAAAAGACGTACCCCGGAAAAAGTGGCTTTTCAACTTCTTTGAAACGGTCCGACCAACGTCGCCTAGATTTCTCAAGGGGCAAAAACCATGTGTAGCCCTTGTGGCCGAGATGGGCGGTTACCGAGGTCTCATAGCGATTTCTCACATGTAGAGCAAACCAGGGATTCGGGCGCATGAGCGTTGTCTGGTCTCCGTTGTGCAAAAACCTTGCACTACTGGCAAGCTACCGCCATTTTTGTCCCATCAGGGGAAACCGAAATGCCAAGAGGACAGGTGCACGAACCGTACCACTTAATGCGCCGCTCGATGATTCTCTAACCTACTGAAACACGACTACTTAGATAAAGAGTGCGGTTTCATTGGCCAGCCTTGGCCGCCACCGCCGACCGATGAATGAATCTAGCTCTCCAATTGGTGCAAATCTTTTCCATAGGTTTAAACCTAGTAATATCTGCGCAATACTCCGGTAACCAGGGTGATAGACAGTTGCCACCCCTAGACCGACTCCACTTTCGCACCTCGCTCAGTGCCGTAACCGTAGTACGAATCATAGGTATATTGGTGCTCGACCCGATTCAAGACCACCCCTGCTAGATTCCTCTCACGGTACTTGTTGCAGGCCTTCTGAATGGCATCGAGGTTCGTGGAAGCCGCGCGGACTACCAGGAGCACGCCGTCGCACAGATCGGCCAACAAGCCAGCATCGGACACCGCAAGGGTTGGCGGTGAATCCATGATAATCCAATCGAAAGTCGGAGTGAGGCGTTCGACCAAGTCTTTAAAGCGTCCATTCAAAATCAGTTCGGTGGGGTCAGCAATCGAATTTCCGCCGGGTATGAAGTACAGGTTCTCTTTCGTCGCGTGCTGCATGACATCGGTTAGGTTGGCGTTACCCCGCAAAAAATCGGAAAGTCCAGGTGTGCATGGTGCACCCAACGGGATGTGCAATTTAGAAAGACGCAGATCAGCGTCAATCAATAGAACTCGCTGCCCCGGCTGTCGCGCGATGGCTTGTGCCAGGTTGCTCGCGACAAACGTTTTTCCTTCGCTCGCCAGGGCGCTGGTGATCAACAAGGAACGCAGCTGCCGGTTCTCGCGCAGTTGATACAGGTGCGACCGCAAATTCCGGAATTGCTCCGCTGCGGCCACCAGGTCGCTGTCCTCGGCAAAAACCATGACCTCCGGGTTGATCTTCCAAACAGGCTTGACGCAGTGCTCCCGCAGATAATCAATGCGGAAGAAATCCCCTGGTGTGGTCGAGTGAGCGGGGGTTGCAAAACCGCCGGGCACGACCGGAGAAACAGCTAAGCTCGGAATGTCGACCGGGCCTACGACTTCAGATTGGCTGGAGCGGTTCCCATTCGTGACGTTCGCATTTCTTTCCTGCTGGGCCTTCCGCAAGGCCTCGTGAATCTTACTCATAGCTTCCTTTCCGGAGGCTTCCTGGTTCGGACTGAGATTGGGTCGATGGTCGCGAAACGTTCGATAAACTCTGTAGAAGTGCTTCCACCTGTTCCCTCAAGTCCTTTTGTTGAACATCCGACCAAGGCGCCTGCGGAGTCACCGGTACCGGTTCATCCAATTGAAATTCTCGTGCAATCTCGTCTACAACCGGGGCCGGAACCGGCTGGACTCCCTCTACGAAAGAATTCACCAGGGCGTGCTCGCACAGAAGATTCACCACTCTGGGAATCCCTTGTGAATAGCGATAAATGGCATCCATGGCCTCTGCGGAGAAGATCGGTTGGCCATTGGAGCCAGCAATACGCAGCCGTTCGTTGATATAACCGTAGGTTTCCTCCATGGTGAGGGGAACGGTGCGACACCGGAACACAATGCGTTGTCGCAACTGACGCAGTTGCGGGCGTTTCAATTTTTCATCCAACTCGGGCTGCCCCGAAAGAACGATCTGTAACAATTTCCCCGTCGAAGTCTCGAGATTGGTCAGCATGCGAATTTCTTCCAAGACCTGGTCGCTAAGATTCTGGGCCTCGTCCACAATCAGCACGGACGTCTTGCCTGCGCGGTACCTGTCGAGCAACCACTGCGTAAGCTTCAGCACCACATGGCTCTTCAGGCGAGACTCGCAGGGGATCTCGAAATCGGCCATCATGAAATCGAACAGCTCGCTGATGCTGAGCAACTGGGAATTGAAAACAAACGCGGTAGCCACGTCATGTTCCCGCGACCAGTCGAGCATGCGGTTGAGCAGCGTCGTTTTACCTGTACCCACTTCGCCGGTCAGGAGAATGAAGCCTTTGCGGCTTTGAATCCCATAGGTCAGCGCCGCAAGAGCTTCTTGCGTGGTCTTGGTGCAGTACAGGTATCGAGGGTCGGGGCTGAAGCTGAAAGGAGAGTCCTTCAGCCCAAAAAAATTCTTATACATTTCCGTTAGACCTTGTCCCTCGCGTTGGCTGGTTGCGATGGCCTTCCAAAAGATGACTTCGGTAGCCCATTACCCGGAATACCGCCGGCCTTTTCAATCGAAGGAATCATGGCCAAGGTCGGCAATTTGAGAAAGAATTCTACATCTCGGTCGCTACGGAGCGTCGTATCCTGCAGTTCCAGTACGAACGCAATCCCCAAACCCAGGGCCAATCCGCCTACCAGCCCGCCCACACCGAAAAGAATCCGGTTCGGAAACGTAGGCTTCTGAGGCAAACTCGGAGGATCTAACACGCGAAATTGCTCGCCCTGTTGGCGGCGCTCCAGATCGGTAGCCATTTCCGAATCGCTCTGCTTTTTAAGGAGCTCATTATAAATGCCCAGTGCCGTCTGATAGTCGCGGGTAAGGGATTTATATTCTTGTTCGACCGACGGGCTAAGCTGCAATTTTGCTTGTAATCGGCTGATATCGCGCTGCAGGCGCGATTGCTCAGCCATTCTTTGTTGAATCGTCACCTCGGTCTGGCGCAGTTGCGCGCGCAGCTGTTGAACTTGAGGTGAGTCTTCGGTCAAACTCGCTTTTTCGGACGTGTTCGCCGCCGAAGCTTTGCCACCTTCGGTATCCTCTTTCTGAATTCTTTTTTGCAACTGCGCAATGGCTTCCTTGGTCTTCACCACGTCCGGGTGGTCATCGGTATAACGACCGTGGAAAGAATCCAGTTCGCTTTGCAGGGTGGCCAGCTGTCGGCGCAGGGTTACCGGATTGTCTCCGCTCGGCGATAACTTCCCCGGTAGCTGCTGGTTCAGCATCGACTCCGCGAATACCTTATCTTGCTGGGCGCGATTGAGCGCTTGGGTGACCGCTTCGAGCTGGCTCGCCAGACCAGTCAGTAGATTCAGATTGGTCTGCGCATCGTCCGGAAGCTCGCCCAGATACCGACGTTTAAAATCGGCAAGCTTGGAGTCTTGTCCGTTAAGCTTGGCCTTTGAGTCATCGAGTAGCTTGGTGAGGAACTGATTGGTATCCTCGGCGCGGCGCTGACGCAGCAGCAAATTTTGGCGCATGAAAATCGACGTGATCTCGGTGCAAATTTGCTGTGCAAGTTCCGGGCGGCGCGCGACGACACCCACGGTAAAACCGGGCAGGTCTTTCGAGCGAGTCTCGGCCATCGGGGTGAGAGGAGTGACGGTGATGGATTCATGGAGGCGCGCGACGAGTTCTTCCATCGGGCGGTTGCCTTCTTCCTTGTACAGGCCGAAGGTTTCGATAATTTGCTGAAGCCGAGTCCGGCTGAGGATCTGCTCGCGCATGCTGGCGAGGCGCTGGCTAAGATCGCCTCCGACCACCGACTTCACATAATCCGAAGGCACCGTCGGCTGCTCAACAAGAACAACCGTCTCCGATGTATATCGGGTCGGAAGCAACAAAGACACCGCCAAGGCCAGTGTCGCGCAAACCAGGGCTGGCACAACGATCACCCAGACGCGCCTCCGAGCAATTGCCTTATAATCTTCAAATGTCAGTTCACGTTGACCTATCATTAGCGCGTTAATCCTTTCGCTCTGCCGTACGAGCGGACTACCTATTCAATCACAATCGGACGAAGTCCCCACGTATAGCCTACCGACAGCGTATGGAGCAATGAAGGAACTCCATGAGCTGAGACTGCGGGGTTTAGAAATAGAGTGGACTGTTTCGAGGCCGTGTAATCGAAGAACAGACTTCCACCTCGGCCGATGCTTCGGCCCAAGTGAGTCGTGATAAACCGGGCATCCGGAGAGGCCGTATCGGTAGCGAGGCTGGTCTGCCGCAATCTCTGGTTCCTCGAAAATCCTAAGGAAAGCGACGCGTCCCAGTTACGCGTAAGGTGGCGACCTAGAGATCCTTGAAATTGATCGGTCTCCGCGCCCGCAAGAACACCGCTGCCCCCGGTCAGGCCGCGATGGAAACTAAATGCGGCTGTGGTTTTTCGAAACTGGTAGTTGAGGGTGCTCGTTGCCGTCCAATTCAGGGTGGTGCCCGACCCTCGGAGAGGCGAGTGAAATGTGCTTATATCCGGTCCGACGCCCACCTGAAAACTTAGCCGCCCGGCGAGCCGCCGAGCATACATCAATTGCACGTTTTGATTGCGAATACTCTGGGATACATTCGAAAAATTAAACACATCAAATCGATAGACGACGGAGATCGAATCTTTTCGATTGATCGCATAGTTATACCCGGTCTGGAATAGGGTATTACTGTCATTCTGGAAGCCGGCATCAATGAATTTCAAGTTTCCATGAGAACCAAGAAAGGTCACCGAAGATCGCCGACTAAGTTGATAATCCGCCTGAACCATTACCGTGTTACTAATACGCGGAGCGCGATCAAGCAGAATCGTCTGGTTCGGGAGTAGATCGGGACGGAACGAAGGAGCCGAGCCCACCGCCCCGCCGAGGATATTACCGAAGCCGGCCCCCAAAAAGCCCATTCCGCCTCCAAAACCAAAGGGAGATTGGGAAAGATAGTTAAACTGATCGCCAAGCAGCAAATTCCAGCGGCCCCACTGAATCGTGTCTGACACGGTAAGACCCTGAATCGCAGAATTTCCATAAAACTGGTTTTTCGAAAGGGTTCCGCCGGCAACGTAGCCCAGCAGGAGTTCCGATCGCCCAGTCTTACGGTTCAAATCGATTCGTCCGGTCAAGATGGTTTGCACTGCCGCGCCGCCGGATTGGCCGGAGTAATGTGCGTTTCCCACTTGAGTTCCTACAGTGAAACTGGGCACTAGATAGGTGCGATGGAACGCAATCGTACCCAACGTCAGGTCTTGTGCGCCGGCAAGCGGGCGGGAGTCGGGTATGACTTTAGGTTCTTGAGTGGCCAAGGTTGCTTCGGCGGCCTGCTGGGCTTCCGAACGATGGTCCTCAGAGTTTGCGGGAGTAATGGGTTTTTGCGGTTGGCTCTGTTGCGCCTGACCCACCAAAGCACACAGAGCCAACCCACCTAAAACGGTCCCGGCCATGCAAAGTTTACGCAACATAAAGACTCCTACGGCACGACGATCGTATCGCCGGGCTTCAACGAAATGTTTTGCTCGGTCCGTCGGCCGCTAACCACTTCCTTGTAATTGAAGAGCAGCCTCGTTTGTTTTCCGTTTTCGGTTCGCAGCACATAGATTTTCTTAAGATTGGCAAACTGGGTAAATCCGCCGGCGCTGGAAAGCGCCTGAAGCATGGTCATATTGGGAAGAAGCGCATAGGCCCCGGCTCGCGTAACTTCACCCAAAATAAAAACTCGCTGGCTGTTGCTCTTGGTAATGATGATCGTTACCTGAGGCCCCTCGATGAATTTCTTCAGTCTCTCTGAAATCTCGGAACTAAGCTGCATGGGCGTTAGGCCGGCAGCCTGAATATCGTTCAGCAGGGGAAGAGAAATTTTGCCGTCCGGCCGAACCGATACGGTGCGAGAAACGTCGGGCTCCTTCCACACGTTGACGCTCACTTCGTCGTCAGGGCCAATGGCATAATTCGGATCGTCGGTGGCCGATTGCGGGGTCTGATCCGCGCCGGGGCGGAGGTCGCTCGGCTTCTTGTCGGAAAGCAGCTTGGTTTCCTTCTTGGCCTTGCCGGAGCCATCCTGCGCAACGGTGATCGTCGCCGGAATCAGCAACAAAACAGCAAGTAAAAAGAATTTCACATGTCTCATCATATCGCTCCCATTGTTCTTCTAAACCTGCTCATTGAATCTGTTTCAATTTGGACAGCAGCGATTTGTAACTGATCTGCAGCGCCTCGGCGGCTTTCTTCCGGTTCCAATGAGTTTGTGTCAGCGTTTGAAGGATTAGTTCGCGTTCCGCTCGCTGCGAGGCAATGCGCGAGGCGGCCTTCAGAGAGCCGCCGATCAAGGTCGAATCAGGCACCCGGGATTCCGTCTGCCGCGCGGTTACGTCGGACATAGCCAATTCTTCATTCTCGAGTGCCACGATTTTCTTTATTACATTTTCCAGTTCGCGAATGTTGCCCGGCCAGGAGTAGTCGGTAAGCAGCTGTAGGGTCCGTTCACTCAGGCTCATTTGCGTGCGCTCGAAGACCACGGCGTACTTGCCCAGAAAAAACTGGACCAAACGAGGGATGTCTTCTCTGCGGCGGCGAAGAGGCGGAAGCCGCAGGCAAACACCGTTAAGACGGTAAAAAAGTTCGCTTCGAAACCGGCCGCTCTCCACTTCTAAATCCAAATTACGCGTCGTGCAGGAAACGACCCGACCCACTAGGGATGGATGGCTTGGCAGTTGACTCCCCTCGGGAAAGGAATGCAGAAGATGGCGCTGACAGTTGGCGTCGAGTTCGCTGACCTCGTCGAAGAACAGCGTACCGGTGCTTCTGCCGCCCTTCTCCCCATCCCCGTTTTCCAAGCCGCCCGGTCTTGCCGAAAACGACTCCGGATTTAAAGAAGCACAGGTTAATTTTACAAATGGCAGTTGTCGATATTTTGATAACTTGTGGATTTGCAGGGCGGCAACTTCTTTTCCGGTGCCGCTTTCGCCAACCAGTAAAATCGGAATATCGGTCGGCGCAATCTCGGAGATCAGCCTTTGTATCACCTGCATTTCATCGCTAATCCCGGAGACATAAAAACACCTCTCGGAAGCTGAACCATTGCCGGGCTCCGCGGTGGTTGGAACGTCGGGATACTTAAGCAACACTTTCTCCTAAAGTTCGAAATGTCTCTGGGTGAAATACTTCAATTCCTGCCATGGTAAAAGCACGGGACATGCCATCAACAGTAAGCTCACAATAGGCAACTCCTTTCGTGAACCTCGGCTAAGTCTTTAGTTTCAGGTAAGGTATGCTTGGCCTGAGGCCATAACCAGGCGGCCCACAACGTACCGGGGAGGCCGGAGACTTCCACAAAGTTGCTCATTATTACCACTTTGTGCCAAAACGGCGGAACACCTTTTTTTTGCCTGCACCTTCCTACAGGTGCATTGGCACTCTCTGTAGGCATAGTTCGGAAACCACCAACTGGTTTCCGTAAGCCCAATAAAATAAAGGTTATAGATCCTCCCTCGGGAAGTCCGCGACGGAGGGTTTCGATACGTGTTCAGCATACAGTGGCCTCGTGGTTGCTGACCTTGCTGTAAGCGCAGTTTCTTCTTTTTGGGAATCCCGCTTAACCCAGGTTGTCAACCTGTGGTTACCCGACCGGGGGGGGCGCTCGCTTCTGAGATTTCCCGGCTCGGGCCAAGGGAAGGATTTACAGATGAACATCCTGGGAAAGATCGCTCCCTGGTTTCTGGTAGCCTTAAGTCTGTCGTCGACTGCGGGCTGCTTCCGCGACCCTGCCGCGCGGAAACAGAGGTATTTCGACAGCGGAAACCAGTATTTTAAAGAGGGCAAATACCAGCACGCGGCAATCCAATTTCAGAATGCCATTCAGATTGACAGGAATTTTGCGGCAGCGCACTACCAGCTAGCGCAATGTCTTCTCCGCCAGAACCTTTGGCCGAACGCCTATCGCGAGCTCGGACTCACGATCAGTTTAGAACCGAAGAATTCGCAGGCGCGGCTGGATCTCGCAAACCTGTTTTTCCGGGCGCGCCAGTTTCAAGATGCTAAGACTCAAGCAGAGTCGGTTTTAAAAAATGATCCCGCCGAAATGCGCGCTCAAATGGTATTAGCCAACAGCGATGCGGAGTTGGGAAACACTGAAAAAGCGCTCGACGAGGCACGCGAAGCGGCTCGAAGGGCACCGCAGAACCCGGCTCCCTATGTGGCCATCGGCCTGCTTCAGGAAAAAACTCAACAATTGTCAGCAGCTGAACAAAGTTTACGGAAGGCAACCTCGCTCGATCCTAAGTTCTTCATGGCTCGCTTAGCGCTGGGCGATTTTTATCAACGGCACCAGAGATGGCCAGAGGCCGAGATCGAATATCGCGCCGCTATTGAAATCGATCCCCACAGCGCCGTCGCTCGCGCGTCTCTTGCTTCGCACTATCTTGCATTGGGACGGAAGGATCAAGCCGAACAGACTTTGCAGGACGCCAAGAAAGCCATGTCCAAGGACCCCACCGGGTATCGCATCCTGGGCGATTTTTACTTGGCCAATCGCGAGCTGTCCAAGGCTCTCGCCGAATTTGCATCTCTCGATCACGATCATCCGGACGATCTCATCGTAAAGAAACGTTATATCCAGCTGCTGATGCAAAACAAGCAAGTCGATCAAGGGATGAAATTGAATGATGAGCTCCTGAAGCTCGATCCAAAAGATCCCGAATCCCTCACCTCTAAGGGCCAGGGTCTCATCTTGCAGCAAAAACCCGAGGAAGCGATACCTGTTCTGCAAGCCGCCGTCAGAAGTAATCCGGAAGACCCGGCGGGACACTTCCACCTGGGCGTTTCCTATGTGATGACCGGCAACTCCGCCGGTGCCGAGAAAGAGTGGCGTGAAGCGGTGCGGCTGCGACCCTCGATGCTCGAGGCGCACCAAGATCTGGCAACTCTGGCGGTCCGAAATGGGGATATAGGCTTACTCGAACAGAGCGCGCTCGCGTGGATACGATTTTCACCTTCGGCTCCCGACGGATACCTTATGCGCGGAATTGCCCACATGAGAAAAGGCGATTCGCCCGGGGCCGATAAGGACCTGCGCAGGGCGATTGATCTCGACCCTAACAATGCCATTGCTTACACCACACTGGGCGACCTGCGTCGGTCTCAGAAACGTCTTGCCGAGGCGGAAAAACTTTACGAGCAAGCTCTCGGAGCCGACCCCCGCGCAGAAGAAGCGCTGCGAGGGTTAGCCAATCTTTTTCTCTCTCAGAAACAGCCGGAAAAGGCTTTGCGCCGCGTACAGGCACAGGTAGCCAGTGCCCCGGATAGTAGCCGGCACCATTTTCTGCTCGCAGAAACGCTGCTCGGTAATCACAAACCCGCCGAAGCACAAGCCGAATTGCAAAAGACCCTGGAATTAGATAAGACCAGTGTAGGCGCCTATCTTCTCCTCGCCCAGGTGCAAGAGAGCATGGGTCAACTCAATGAGACCGCGTCGAGCTACGAACGCTCGATTCGTGCAAACCCCAAGGATGTGCGGTCCTATCTCGCGTTTGGCGGGTTTGAAGAACGGCGAGGAAACTGGCAGAAGGCCCAACAACACTATCAAGCGGCACTTCGGCTGCAAGCAGACCTGCCCGCGGCCGCAAACAATTTGAGCTACTTGCTCCTGGAGCACGGCGGCGACACCGACTATGCGCTTTCGCTGGCGCAGGTTGCGCGGCGCGGGATGCCCGATTCCGCCAATACCGCTGATACGCTGGCCTGGGCTTACTATAAGAAGGGAATTTATAGCTCATCGATTGCTTTATTTCAGGAAGCGATTAAGAAAGTTCCGCAAAATCCCACCTTCTACTATCATCTCGGACTTGCGTATCAGAAATCCAACAACATCGAGCTGGCTAGGGTAAATTTTCAGCGCGCGCTCCAACTGGACCCCAAGGCGCCGATAGCCGGCGAGATACGCCACGCTCTTTCAGAATTAAGCGGCAATTAAAAGCGGCACCATTGGTGGGGAACGGCGGCCTTAGCAGGTTCATTGCTCGCGGCGAATCAACTCTAAGCACTGCCCCTCAAGGGGTTACCGTGAACAACGCCTGCATGCCATTCTTGAGGTGCTCGTTTACATGGCAATGAAACAGCCAGGTTCCCAAGCTATCAGGGACCATGTCCGCGACGGCCATCATCATCGGCCCCAGCTCCACCATGTCCGTACGCATGTGATGGGCAATCACCGTCTGGCCGTGCCAATGAGTGGTGTGAACATCTTCTTCATTGCTGTTGGCCAGCAGGTACCAGCGGACGCGCTCGCCCTTCTTCATCGTTAGCATGGGCAGATTACCTTCAATGAGACCATTGATGCTATAGAGCTGATAGCTTTGGCGAAGAACGGGATCGGTGAATTTTAGCTGTTCGGCGCCGGCCAGCGCCCGGAGCGCTGCATCGGGCGAGTACTTCCTCTTATTCGTCGCGTTTGCTTCGAAATACCAGCTTTCGGTCTCATCGAACACCGCGAAAGCGGTAATAAACTCGCGGTCGGTATCTTTGGGTGTGCCATCCGGCCTGCTAGCACCTCGCGCGCTGACAATGATCGGCCCGATTAATCCCGCGTTCATATCTCTCGGTTCAACCAAATGCGAGTGGTACATCCATACGATCGAACTGGGGTCTCCCGGGCCGGGGCCCGCGCGCTCCGGGACCATCCATGTGTAGCTGTAGCGCATGCGCGGCGCTACAGCATCGTCCGCTTTGTCGGCGATCGCGGTGCCGTCGTTGTACATCGCGCCTTCGGAGTTTTTGGCGTACGCTAACCCGTGGGGGTGCATACTGCAGAATATCTGCGTGTTGTTCTGGAAGACGACCTTGACCACATCACCAACCTCGGCGCGGATGAGCGGTCCCAGAATTCCCAAATGCTGCCATTCCGGCGGGCGCGGCTTCAAGGTCTTGAATGTGTCGTCGGTATATTCGTGGTAGACCGCCTTCAAGTACGCTTTGCGTCTGGATGCTTGCGAATCATCTTCGGTTCCGCCCGGCATACCAGTCAAGTTCTTGCCGTGCGGAGCGTAATCCCACATAACCTCTTCAGCCGCAATGTAGTATGTGTGGATCTTACCCTTCGATGAGCCCCCGGCGTGGGGTTCGCTCTTGGCCCAGAGAAAAACAGTCATAACAATGAATATTGCTGCAGAATTCTTGGGACTGCCCAATCAAACCCCTCCTGCTCGCAACTCGATTACCGACAATCGCGACCCGAAGGCGAAATTCTAACAGGAATCGTCGATTTTCAACGCTATCTTTAGTCCCCCATTTCCGTTTTGCGCACTTACCCATACCTTCGTGAAGCCTTCGGACGACTTTGTTCAGCGCCCTTGACTTCGCGATTGCCGACCTCGCCGAGGACCGGCGCGATTCGCTACGCTCTTTCAGAATGAAGCAGCACTTAAAACAATGGGTTGGAAACGGGGGTCTCAGGAGAATGGGGGATCAGATAGCAGCTCTCATCGCTGGCGCATCGATGGAATTCCGGCTTCTCGAACTTTGTAGAGAAGCGTGCGATAGCTAATTTGCAGAGCCTCTGCTGTTCTGCGGCGGTTCCAGTTGTAGGTTTCCAGGGTCTTCAGAATGACATCCCGCTCCAGTTCACGACGCACCTTGTCCGCGATGTGCCGCAGCGGGGTCGAAGCCTGAGTTTCCGCTTCGGCAGGAAAAGGCTGCTTCTCCTTGACGAAACCCTCGAACGCGTCCTCCGCACCTAAGATTGCGCAGCGGGCGATACAGTTCTCTAGCTCACGGATGTTTCCAGGCCAATCCCGTCTTTGCAAGATTCGCATGATTTTTTCCGGGAGTGGAGGCACCGGTCGTTCGAACCGCACGGTAAAATTCGAAATGAAATAATCCACCAGGCTAGGAATGTCGGCCCGGCGGTCGCGAAGGGGTGGCAATTTGAAGTGGAAGACATTAATGCGATAAAAGAAGTCTAAGCGGAACCGGCCGCCTGCGATTTCTTCTTCCAGTTGTCGGTTTGTGGCGCAAATGATCCGCGTCTCAACGCGCCGTTCTTCGTGGTCTCCGATGCGAGAGAACCGGCCGTCTTGCAGGAATTGCAGGAGTTTGGCCTGTACACCTAGGTCGAGTTCGCTGATTCCGTCGAAAAAGAGAGTCCCGCCGTGGGCCGCTTCGACGCGGCCAGGTTTCGACGTATACGCTCCGGTGAAAGCACCCCGTTCATAACCAAATAGTTCGCTTTCAATTAAGGTACCGGGGATGGCCGCGCAGTTGACTTTTACAAAGGGGCCCTTATTCCAAACCGAGTGAGCGTGTACCAGCCGCGCCAAGACCTCCTTGCCTGTTCCGTGATCCCCCTGGATGAGCAGCGGAACGTTGGTGTCAGCGACCTTCCGGATCTTGTCACGCACGGCCTGCATGACCGGTGACCGCCCAAAAAAGACATGTTCGGGAGGTAGTCCAGCAATGCTTGGTGCGAGGTCGTTACGATGAACCACTTGGCCGCTTACCCCCCCGGGGAGAGCCCTATCTCTCGGAGAGGCATATTTGCACTCGAAGCGCCAACCTCTTGCTTCGGTACCTTCCTGGCCATGGTACTCGCGCGCAGTGATGTCGCATACCCTTGAAGACAAGGCGCTTGGCACGGCCTATCGGAGGGATAAAAATCGCGCTGCGCGCTCGGACGGTGCTTCGCTCAAAGAATCGCTTGCGGACGTCGGCCAGCAAGGGGCAAAACAATTACGTAAAATGTAAAAACCTTTGCCGAACGCCGATAGGGGCAAGACCGAGCAGATCATCGCATAGCGTACCGTGCGGTCCTAGCTCTGATACTCCATGATTGCTTGCTCGATCAAAACATCGGCATGGTGATGTCACCCCAAAAACTACGGCGAGGGGGGATCACCACCTTCTGCAGGGTGGATCGCCCGCCATCGATATCGGCGATTACCACTGGGGTCATCTTGGCCTCCAGTCCGGTTATGCTCGAAAGCGGAACGGGATGGCGATCGGGTCCATCTACACGAGAAAAGACCACGCTGAATTTTTCCTGAGGAGTACCCATAATGCTTCTCTGTCCGTGAGGTCTCAAAAACGGGAAGACCAATCCTCCCAAAAACTTAAAGCGGTGCGGAGTCACTTGGCTAAACATATGGTGATCGGTACCAACATCGGCGAACATATCGACCATGCCATAGTCAGCCGGAAGAACGTGCGCCGTGAAAACCGCCCCGGTTTCCTTGCCGAGCGCTGACCGAACGTCATCATCATGCAGGGCCACTGAAACGATCTGCTGAATCTTGTCTCTGGGTATCGGCCAAATCGCTATGGCCAGAGTGCGCTCGGCCGTCAGAAGGTTCGTCGTCGCGTGAACAATCGTATAATGCCGGAGAAACAGCGCGCTTCCCATCACCAGCAGCGTTATAACCGAGGCCGATGCGGCTAGTGCGACCGTGCGGTTCGGAATCCACCCGAGAAAAGCCCGGAACAGTTTGCCCCCAGGGTTTCCCGGGATGAACATTGCCGTGCGCTGGCGGTATGCGGAGTAACTCGCATCCTTGGCCTCCATCTCCTTTTCTTCGAACCGCGCCAGAAAGTAGTACGCGAAGATCATCCCCGTATATAGCACCAGAATGATGATGCGCGGCCACATCGTCAGCAGTCCAGCCCCTGCGATGCCCAGAAACAGGTACTGCGAATGCCGGATGCGGGAATAGATCCACGAATGCACTACGCCCCGGTGACGCAGCTTCGATCCATACACCTGTGCGGCACAAACAAAAAAACCGATAATACCCAAGCTGACGCAAAATGGACCGACCCTCCATCTTAGGAATTCCAGCATCCAGCTGTTGGTAATGATGGAGTGCGGGAGGAAGAACGCTTCTAGCCACGCTGTCGCCCTCCAGCGATGCAATCCCTGCAGAGTCGGCGCATAAAGCGCGTACCAGTAAAACGCAAACGGGCTGACCATAACAATGATCTCAATCATGACCAGCCCGTAGAGGCCAGAAAGCAACCACTTCAATACTTTCTTCATGTTTGCTGTCCTTATCCGCTGTTTTCTTTGCGTACCGCAATCAGATAGGAACGAGGGACGTCTGGAGGTCACATCGAAGGAATCAGTCGATTCGAATCGATTGGCCGTTAAGTGCTGACGACCTCATAAAGTGTAGCATCTTCCCCGGATGCAAGACTTCGGGCTGCTGGCGAAGATTCAATGACATCCTTGCCGGTGCCGTGATAGGCGAGCCGGATGTACCCTTTGGTCGACGCCAAGTTTTTGAATATGCGCTCAAGGAGAACAGAATCGAACGGATTGTAAAAGAAGGCGAGTAAGTTTCCTTGGGGAAACTCGAAATCGGCCGCATCGCAGACCAGTACTTCGCACCGGTCTTGCAGGCCAACCTTTGCCAGGTTGTTGCGGCAAATCTGTGCCAGCTCCGGAGAGTATTCAATTCCCAATATCCTTTGGAATGGACGCTCGGCGGCGAGGATTAGCACGCGGCCTTTTCCGCACCCGACGTCGATGAACACTGTGTCACCATAGTTCATGCCACAGTTTTCAAGCACCCATCGTACGGTTTTCTCGGGAGAGGCTTCATAGCGATGACCATGGGCCAGGTTCAAGCTCGGTGTGGAAACAGCATAAACCAGCGGGAAGGTGTCCACGCCATATTTTTGGTCGAAGCCGTCGTCCCGTCGAATAAGAATCTTAGGGAATCCCTTAGAAGGTATTTCTTTAATTCTCTTGGCTATCACCCGCGCCATGAGAATCGGGCGTCGCAGAATGTCCGTCAGCAAATTGGCGCCCCCTCCCGGGAATGACGAAGTATGCCGTCAGCAATGCAGCCAGTCAAGAAACCGCGTCAGGCAAGATCAACGTGCACTCTCTCTCTGCTACCGACCGTGAAGTATTCTCGCAAATACCCTGGCCATTCGCGGGGAGACCATCTCTGGCCAGTCAAGGCACCACCCCGGCCGGTGGGGAACAACCATAACCTGGACGGCTGCGTACAAACTCGACGAGACGGGTTGCCCCGACCCGTCTCGCCCAACCGCGGCAACCGCAATAGTGCGCGCGCCATAGGGCGGTCCAAGGCGAAACGTTGTTGAAATGCCATCGACCGCTTGGTGGGCTTGGGGCGGGTTGTCGGCGCGTTGCAACACGACTGGCGGCCCCGCGGTAATGTCTTTGACTTCGAAGTGGTCTACGCAGTTGCTTGCCTGGGTATCGCTACAAGCAGGATTGGCGCCGTAATCGTAAGACCACGTCACGGTGACCTTGGCCGGCCCGGTCTTGAGGTGGCATAGTCCCAACCAAATGAGTAATGCCGCTCCAGCCAGCAGAATTCCTACGGACACAGGTGAACGGGGCACGTTACTCGTTGAAGTTTACAGCAGTTCGAAAAAGTTGGTGAGTATTCTGCGATTCAGCTTCTCAATTGTTGATTAGGTCTGACCGAGAACTTTACCGATTTAGCGGCAGTAACGCTGGCGCTGGGGTTCTTGGAAGACAAAACAGGTTCAGTAGGCAGCGCGTAGACGCCGTGAAGCAAGGTGCAGCAACGAGAATAGTGCGGTTTTCTGTTTTGCTTTCTGCGTTTCGATGCTGCGAAATTCGTTTATGGAAACGCCGTGAAACCAGATTTCGGAGGCGTGCAAAACGACCTGATTACGCCTGGGGTCATACACAAAATAGTGACCGGGTTCATCCCTGATGACTTTCAGTACCCGAAGCCTGGCGTGTTCGAGCCCTGCGACGGCGGCAACCCAAATCGGCCGCGAATGTGGAAACTTTCTAAAGATATTGTAAATCGGCTTCACGTTGGTTCCCCTGTTTGCCAACACTGGCGATGAGTCATCGGTCGGCGGGACCAACATAGCCGATCCCGTGAGATGCGCCTATTGGGTAACTATCTCAATTACGGGGAGGAAACACCTTACCCATGGAGGGCCGGAACTTAGCTTGTTTCGCTGGTTTAGAGAGGCAATCCGATTCCCAGAAGAATGGAGCTGCCGGTAAAGGACGGAACTCGCTTGGCAGACAACAGCTGTGGCCCTACCCTCAGCGTTGCGGGAAAATAAATGCCTCCAGCATATCGGCGCGCGCCTTATGGTCCGATGCAATGACTTCCAACAGGTCCTTAACCGATAGCATGCCGTGAAAATCTCCCCCCGCGGATACTACCAACAGGTGGAAAATTCCATGCTTCTCCATCAGGCGTAAGCACTCGTCGAGCGCCATTTCCGGTGTAACCGTTACCAGCTGCGTGGTCATGATTTCAGTCACACGCATCCAAGCCGGGCACTTATTTTCGGCGGCTACCTTGTCAGATATATCGCTGTGCGAAATCACACCCACGAGCGTACCCTTGGAGTTGACAACTCCGACCGAGCGCACTTCCTTGTCACGAAGGTAACGCGCCGCGTCGTGTACGGTCATATCCTCGCGGAGGGCATACACTTGTTTGCGAGGTCCGATTAACTCTGCCACCTTCATGGAACCTCCCGAATAACATAGATAGCGATACTAGGCCCAACTCCCCGAGCCGTGCAACCAGAATTGACGCCGCAACGACCGGGCACACGCCATGCAGCATCGTTAACGTTTTGAAGCAAATCGCGTCTATCCCATCTATGCTTCGCAACCTCACATAGAGCTCGGTGAGCTTTTTCCGCAATAAATCGCGTAGTGTTGAGCAGACCGAGCGCCCGGCGCAGATAGGATCACAGCTCGATTTGAATCAAGAACCGGCTATTACCGCGGAATTGCCGATGGATGTCGCCCCAGTGGCTGCGGCCAGGGATGGGGACCGCATGGCCTTCGGAATTTTGTACGAGCGTTATGTTCGAATGGTCCACGGCATCCTGCTCAGTCGAGTTCCCCTGGTCGAGGTAGACGATCTTGTGCACGAAGTATTTCTGGTCGCGCTCCGCCAGCTCCACACCTTGCGAAGTGATGCTGCTTTTGGAGCTTGGTTGGCTCGAATCACGCGCAATCGGGCGCACGATTATTTCCGCCGATCACCCGCGAGGAAAGAAGTCGCGCTGCCCGAGGTGCTTCCAGGACCAGGCGCGGAAAGTAGCAGCGCGGAAGCCGAAGCACATGTTGCTCTAAACGCGATTCGCGCGCTGCCCGCAGCCTATCGCGAGACCCTGGTCTTGCGTCTCGTCGAGGGTATGACCGGGCCAGAAATTGCTGCGCGCACCGGTCTAACACCCGCATCGGTGCGCGTCAATTTGCATCGCGGTATGAAATTGCTGCGCAAAAAATTAAGTGGGAAGACAGATTATGAATAACGACTACCTTTGGGATGGTTCCGGCAAGCCTGACCCGGACATCGAAAATTTGGAGAGAGTCCTAGGACGATTTCGTCACAACCGGCCCGCGCCCCGATTCCCGGAAATCATTCCTGGGAATGAGCCAAGACGGTCTCGATTCGCCTGGTCGTTATCGATTTTTCAATCCTTGGTCGTCGCTACAGGGGCCATGGCTGTATTGTTCCTGTCCGTGTGGTTTGTACATCGTTCGATTCGTGGTGCTGCGGGCGAGGAAACATTTGCGGTCACCGGGTTGCAAGGCGCACCCAAGGTAGGGACCCAAGCCTTCACCACCCGGGGCCAGCTTTCGATAGGACAGTCGCTGAGTACCGATCAAAACTCTCGCGCCCGCATTCATGTGAATGATTTTGGTGATGTGACCATCGAGCCAAATTCCCGAGTGCGATTGTTGGATGCCCGCTCAAATCGTAAACAACTTGCCCTGGATCGCGGGGGCCTCCATGCGCGAATCACCGCTCCACCCTGGCAGTTCTACGTTGAAACGCCGTCTGCGACAGCTGTGGACCTCGGCTGTGAATACACACTCACCGTGGACGATTCTGGAGCTGGTCTGCTACGCGTGACGTTCGGTTGGGTGCAATTTTATTCCGGTGATCGGCAAGCCCTGATTCCTGCGGGCGCCGCAGCAAGAACCCGACCTGGCATCGGTCCAGGGACTCCTTACTTTGAAGACGTTTCACCTGGATACCAGAAAGCCCTCGAGGAACTAGACTTTGGTAAGGGTGCACCGGCAGCACGCGCCGCCGCGCTCGATTTACTGCTGAAAGAATCGCGAAGTGCAGATGTGCTCTCGCTGTTTCCACTTTTAAGTCGGGTGTCCGAGTCCGAACGAGGCCTGATCTACGAGCGCTTGTCAGTGCTGAGTCCCGCTCCATTAGGGGTCACCCGAGAGGGCATCATTCGGGGTGACAATGCACAGATAAGCCTTTGGTGGGATCATTGGGGTCTGGGTCACCCGAAGAAATAGTGCCTTCGAGCCTGTTTGAGTGCTCACGGCCATGCTTGCTGTGCTCACGTAAAACGGCATACTTGGCCATAGGCTTTGCTTCGCCAGCTAGAACCTTGCCTTGGCAAGCGGTCGCTCCCTTCAAATCCGTTCATTATCAATGACTTAGAAGTGAGCATTTGTATTGCATGCAGATTACTAGGATTGCCGCCAGTAGTTACACTGTTCCATTGATTGTACCAATCGCAGACCCCCCGTACCCTGTAGCGGTAGACCGCCCTTACGCGGGCCCGTGTGCAGTCTAGGAAGCAAAACCGCGAATGAAGCGCCCAGCTGCAGTAACATTGCCGATCTGTCTTCCCGGCCTTGCCGACGGCACTCTTGGTAAGCGAAACCGCGGAAGTGCCGTCTGTTTTCTTGCCTTTTTGCTGCTTCTAATTCTTTCCCTGGGAGTTCTTTTGGGTTGCGGTGGCTTTGGTGCTGTTCGGCCGCCGGAATCGTTGCCTTCAACGATCTCAGTGGCCATCGCACCTTCTGGCACCTCTGTGCAAATCAATCAAAGCGCGCAATTTTTAGCTACTGTACAGAATGACCCGGCTAACAGGGGGGTTAACTGGAGCCTTACTGGCGTGAACTGTTCAGCGAATGCTTGTGGAACCCTGAGCAATCTAACAAACAGTTCGCTCACTTATACAGCGCCGGCCAACCTTCCAAGCCCTTCAGGCGTGTCGTTGATCGCCACATCAATCACCGACACGAACAAATCGGACAGGATAACAATTACCCTGACCGCAGCACCTAATCCGATTGTTGTCTCTGTAGCGCCAGCGAGTTCCGCAATTCAAGTGAACCAAAGCGCGCCGTTCAATGCCACAGTGCAGAACGACCCCGCCAACAAGGGTGTCTCCTGGACTCTGGCAGGAGCAGGTTGCGTGGCCGCATCCTGTGGCACACTCAGCAATACCACCGCAACTTCAGCCACCTACACCGCGCCGTCTACTGTTCCTAGTCCCCCGGTCGTCACGCTCCTAGCGAGCTCCATTTCCGACAGCAGCAAGTCTAACTCAGCAACGATTACGATTGCTGCTGCACCACAGCCGATCTCAGTTTCCGCAAATCCTTCGACTACTGCAATCCAGGTCAACCAGAGCGCACCTTTTACCGCGACAGTGCAGAACGATCCTGGCAACAGAGGGGTTACCTGGACCCTCTCAGGCTCCGGCTGCGCAGGCGCAACCTGCGGCGCGCTCGGCAATGTTACGACAACATCAGTGACCTA
>DATNLZ010000061.1:0-16890 GCA_035602605.1 Candidatus Dormiibacterota bacterium | reverse complement strand
GCCAAAACCCCCGCGCCCTCCACCACCGCCGCCATGCCCGCCGCGCCCTCCGCCACCGCCTCCGCCAGGGCCTCCGCCTTCGCGAGGCGGTCGCGCCTCATTCACCACCAGGTTTCGTCCGTTGAAATTTTGCCCGTTAAGTGCCTGAACAGCGCGGTCAGCTTCTTCGTCACTATTTATTTCTACGAAGCCAAAGCCACGCGGCTGGCCGGTGAAGCGATCGCGAATGAAAGACACGTTCGCGGGAGTAACTCCCGCTTGAGTAAACCACTCGCCCAGTTGCTCTTCAGTTGATTGAAAAGGAAGGTTCCCCACGTAGAGCTTCTTCACCCAGCTGACTCCTTCTGCCCGTGGTTAAGGTACGGCACGAGACGTAGCTGAAGAGTCTAGGTCTCTACGGGCTGGGCCAAACGTGGTAAAGCACCCGGCTGTTGCGGAGACGCTCCAGCTCCCGGGCGAATCTTCCTCTAAACAGGGGTAGGCGTCAACCGGAAATAACCAATCCATAAGATGCAAGGCATTAGTTCTGCAGTCTTCGAAATAGCTCCCATCTGCAATTCTGACCTGCCTTGGTTTTGATCAATTGTGAACAGAGATTGTTCGTAGGACAAATGTTGAGACGATTTACGGGGAGTAATAGAACGCGCTGGACGCCGCAGGAGTCATATCAAACTATATCAAACAACGGATACCGGCCAATCGAACACTTCTCGGCCATTCCTAGCCAGGTGGCGGCAAGAGCTTTTGCGTCGTTCCGACTTTCCCAAGGGCTCACGGTCTGAAAGAACTCAAGGTGCTGGTGCCAGAAGCGGTCCAAATCAACTTCCACGGACTCACGGGCGGGTAGAGTTGGTTCAATATGCACTCTCCTCTGCAGGGGCCACGCTTACCATCTCGGGTTGCTGGGGCAATGGCCGCCCTATTTGGAAAACGGCACACGGCGGTACCAACGGCGCTCCCATTGTAGTATTTTACTTTTGTGCACAGAACTTCCGCCAAGTCGGGGATGAGTGTGTCAAGCGGCTACGAACCAGAGGCCACCACTTGACAACGGCAGGGCCAGACCAGAGGACTCCAAGGACGAGAGATTTGCAGCTTGCAAGTTTGTTGCGCTGCTTTCTCCTGAAACCTTTGGGGGAGAAAGTACGCAGCTTTCGGTATCGCTTCAAGCTTGCCTGTAATTCAATCTTTCGACAGCGACCGTTGCTAGCGGAGAATGACGTTTGTGGGGATCTAGTCTTCTCCATGTTTTGAAAAGAGGAATCCGCTTTTTTAAAGGAAGGAATCACGGTTATTGTCAGTGCTCATCATGGCTTCTAGCCTAAACGGACTTTCCAAAAACACTGAGGTTTGTCCTCTTGTACTCGCATATGAGAAGGAGAAAGGTCATGAAGAAGATATTGAGCTTACTCAGTGAACCTCGTAGAAAACGCATTGCCTCGGCTGCAGTCAGGAACCAAGCAGAGTTTTTGAATGCCCTGGGCGGAAATGCACAATTACATCGATGGCTAAGAGCGCAGCGTACGTTTCAGTACTTTCAGAGCAGGTATGATCTCTATGCCGACATACAGTCTAAAATTCTAGGGGAAGAGTCAATCGACTACCTCGAATTTGGAGTGCGCTATGGTGATTCAATTTTCAAATGGAGCACGATAAATATCCATCCCAACAGCCGCTTTATTGGTTTCGATTCTTTTGAAGGAATCCCAGAGGATTGGGTCAGTGTTACCGGAGAGGCACGAAAGGGTTCGATGTCTGTAGAAGGAGTCGTTCCCCAAACAAACGACAGCCGCATACGCTTCGTAAAGGGTTGGTTCAACGATACGTTGCGGCCATTTCTGCAAGAATTCAGTCCTCGGTCAAGGCTGGTTATCCATAATGACGGGGACCTGTTTTCATCTACACTCTTTACGCTGGCGACGCTCGACCCGATTTTGCAACGGGGATCGATCCTGATCTTTGACGAGTTCGCTAACCCACTGCATGAATGGAGAGCTTTCCACGATTACGCCTCCGCCTTTGGTCGCACGTGCAGGGTGTTAGGCGCGGCTGGTGAGTATTACACCCAAGTCGCGATGGAAATCGAGTAGCGTTTCCAGAAAGTGTGGCGCCCCATTGGCTGGCTACAACGCAAGGACCTCAGACAGGACCCGGGCATCTGGATACAACTTCTCATCGGTCAAAAAAAGGTGTTGAGACCTAGTGCGACGGCACCAATCGCTGACATGCCCAGAAACCACGAGCGATGGATCGCGTTGCTCGGACGCGAGGATGCGCCAACCGACGCGCTGGAAGACTACTGCAAGCTTCTAGCACGGGCGCTTCATAAAAGAGGATACTCGCTCGAAATATCCCGTATTGCTTGGGCCGAACAAGGCTGGCGCCGCGCTCTGAGGGATGCCGACAAGCGATTCGCGGAGCAGCGGTGCGGTTGGGCGTTGGTGCAATACACCCCGTTAGCTTGGTCGCGGCGCGGTTTTCCGGTGCGCTTTGCCCGCATGATCGATAGCCTGAAGGGCGCCGGTATACATGTCTTGATTGTGTTTCATGATCCGGAGCCTTTCGGCGGCGGTCGCTGCAGAGACCGTTTACGGCGGCGTGTGCAGCTGGCCGTCATGCGGCGTGCGGCCCGGCTGGCTGACAAAATTGTCAGCACCATTTCACCGGACCGCGTGCCCTGGATGCAAGATCCGACGATTCGAGCGAAGACGCTGCTGTTGCCTGTTGGCAGCAATCTTCCTGCGACGTTACAAAAGACCGAGAGGCCCGGGAAGGGCATCCCTGCGATCATCGTCTTCGGATTCAGTGATCTTGCATCTGAGACCTCCATGATCGCATCGGTGCTCTCACGCGCAGCTGTGGAAGTGGGGCCGCTGCATCTGACCGTCTTCGGGCGCGGAGCGAAAGTCGCCGGTGCTCTGCTACTTCCCTTACTCGCCGGCAGTCAGGTGGAGCTGGAGGATTTTGGAATCCTTGAAGCCGAGAGAGCCAGCAGCCTCCTCGCGAATGCCGATGTTCAGCTTTTTGTGCGCTCGGGGCTTTCGTCACGGCGGGGCAGCGGGATCGCAGGGATAGCTTGCGGGTTGCCCATCGTCGGATTTTCTGATGCGGAGACCGCGTTTCCTATCACCGAGGCCGGAGTACGGCTCGTACCCCTGGGCGATCGGGAAGGCTTGGTTCGCGAACTCGTTCTGGTCTTGAAACAACAAACGCTGCGCGACACGCTCCGACGGCGCAATTTGGAAGCGACCGAGCGGTACTTTTCATGGGATGGCATCGCCGATGCCTACCTCTCATTTCTTCGGATGAGTTGATGATAAGGGATTTCGCCGAATTCGACGACGGAGCTACAGTTGCGGCCGATATCTGCATTGTGGGCAGCGGAGCGGCCGGAATCACCATGGCGCGGGAGTTTATCGGCACACACTTTAGCGTGCTGATGCTGGAGGGGGGCGGCCTAGAAGCCGACGCGGAAACTCAGAAATTGTATGAGAGCGAGGTGGTCGGACTGCCCCACACTGGCGTTCACGAGGGGCGTGCGCGAGTTTTTGGCGGGACGACAACGTTGTGGGGCGGTCAAGCTCTGCGATTAGACGCATTCGATCTGCAGAAGCGAACCTGGGTGCCGTACAGCGGCTGGCCCATTTCCCACGATGAACTCGAACCCTTTTATGACCGAGCGGACCGGGTGCTCCAGCTTGGCCCCCGCATCTCTTACCGAGAGCTTTGCGCCATGTTCGGGCTTCCGGCTCCCGGATTCGATCCGGCCAGGCTTTACATGGAATGTTCGCAATGGAGTCCCAAGCCGAATTTCGGCACGACCTATCGCCAGGAAATCAAGAGCGCCTCCAATGTCTCCGTGCTGTTGCACGCGAACGTCACCTCGATCGTCACCAATGACTCGGCCGTGACCGTCGAGAAAATAGAGTTTCGAACCCTAACGGGGAAACAAGGAACGGCGAAAGCTCGCGTCTACGTAATTTGCTGTGGCGGAATCGAAACGGCGCGCTTGTTGCTTGCTTCGGACCGTGTGGAACCGCAAGGCCTTGGAAATAAGCACGATCTGGTGGGCCGTTTCTTTCAGGAGCATATCCATATACGGTTCGGTGATCTTCTGACGAATGAGCGGACACATCTGCAGAACTATTTCGAGTCCTTCTATAGAAATAGACTGAAATACTTTCCTTTGATCGCACTGAGCCCGCGCGTGCAGGCCGAAAAGCATCTCCTCAGCGTTCACGGATCAGCGATGTTCGACGACGCACAGAATTCCGGCATTGTGGCCCTAAAACAGTTGTTTAGAATTCTCAACCGTGGAACCAAGGGAGGGCCTGGGGACCTGCGACGTTACGTACGGGATGCACTGACGAGCCCGCGTGATTTGTGGCAGTTGGGATATCGTTTTTACATCAAGGAACGTTCCGGGACGCCACGACGTGGTCCCATCTTCATTGGAGCGCAGGCTGAGATTGCGCCAAATCCGGACAGCCGGATCACGTTGAGCAAAGCCCGGGACCGCCTGGGGATGCGCAAGCTCAAACTCGATTGGCGAATCGGAGAACTTGAGCGCAGAACTCTTTGCGAATACATTAGGACCGTTGCCAGTGAGTTCGAAAGGCTCGCACTCGGCTCGTTCGATCTGAGCCAGGTTGCATTTCTAAACGATCCTGTTGCCTGGGTCCGCATGGCGCATGATTCCGCGCACCATATGGGAACGACCCGAATGCATGAGAGTCCCCAAGAGGGCGTGGTTGATCCGGACTGCCGAGTACACGGGGTAGACAATCTGTACATCGGAAGCAGTGCGGTATTTCCCACGAGCGCGCGCTCGAATCCAACCTTGACGATACTTGCGCTTTGCCTGCGAATGGCCGACCGGTTCAAGGGCGTGTTAGCGTAACCGCACTGGTTTGTATTAGATGTGATGTCCTTTGCGCGAACGACACATCACGGAGATCGCCGTATCAGGGCTTGCCGTCAGAACTCCGGTTGTCGGCTTCGGTTGTAGCTCGCTGACGGGCACTGACCTCAGCAACGCCAATCGGGTGCTTGAGACCGCGTTTGACGCAGGGGTGCGCCACTTCGACGCCGCCCGGTATTACGGTTATGGCGAAGCGGAAGGGATTCTGGGAAGGTTTCTGAAGAGCCGCCGCTCCGAGGTAACGATTAGCACGAAATTCGGCATCGAGCCGCCGCGGCGGACAACAGCCCTTGGTGTTGGACTATATGTCGGCCGCCGAATCGTGCGGCTCCTACCTGGCGTACGCGGGTTACTTCAACGCGGAACGCAGTCGCTTGTAAAAAGTGGTGCGTTCAGCGCACAGCAGGCTCAAGGCAGTCTCGAAACCAGCCTTCGCGAACTCAGCACTGATCATATCGACTTCTACCTATTGCACGATTATATCGTCGGTGAACAGCCTCCGGACGAGCTGCTCGCTTTTCTGGAAAACACTGTCAAGGCGGGCAAGATCGGTTCATTTGGAATCGGAACCGGCTTTGAAAACGTCTTGCAGGCACTTGAGCGGCAGCCACGGCTGTGCGACGTTCTTCAGTTTCAAAATAGCGTTCTCACCAGGAATTGCGACTATTTGCCCCGGGGCAATTCGGATCGACTGGTGATCACGCACGGAGCCCTGGGGGGAAGTTATCGCTCGGTCCTAACCTTCCTCGAGGCGCGGAGAGATGTGGCGAAAGGGTGGGCGGCAAAGCTCGGCTGCCATCGTTTGGATGAGGATACGCTCTCGGCGTTGATGCTCAATTATGCGGCAGACGCGAACCCGAAAGGACTGGTGCTTTTTTCTTCGCGAGATCCGGTGAGGGTGAGTAGGAATGTGAAGGCTGTCTTGGAATCAGATTTTTCGGCAGCGCAGATCGCCATGTTCGGAGAACTCGTGAAGCAACAGTCGCCGCCGATTGTGGGCCCCGCTTAACCCCCAAAACGGTATCAGTTCTGGTGTCGCCGGACTGTAACCGGTCGTAACTAGCCCGGCCGAGGTTTCAGGGTTGCTCTGCCAAAAGCCGGTGTCTGAGAGGACAGTTATCGACTTGGAGTGTTGAGGGAGGCCGGTTTGGACTACGGTACGCAATTCTACACGGTTCGCAATGCCCCATTTCGCAGCTGATGAGTGGCCGCGGTGGAAATCGTTACTTTTCTTGGTCCGAAGAATGCTAACGCCCGCACCTCCACAGGCCAACTCTAGGTCTTAGCAGTGTCCGCTGCGCTCCGCGCCTCTGATGTACCTTTTGATCAGCCCGATAATTCGTTCGTACGTACAAAACCGGTTGCGCCGAGACCGTGCGATTTGGTGGTAGGATGCGCGGAGGTACGAGGCCGGAGGCAGGTACGAAGATGCGCGGGACGATGATGGATTTTCCGCTGACCCTGCCAACGTTGCTCGAGCGTTCGAAGACCCTGTTCAGCCGCGTTGAAATTGTCTCGCGGCGTCCCGATCTTTCCGTGGTGCGCACGACCTATGGCGAGTTCTACCGGAATGCGCGGCGGCTCGCCGATGGGTTGACGAGGATGGGAATGCGCGCGGGGGATCGCGTGGCCTCGATGATGTGGAACCACGCGCGACACTTGGAGGTCTTTTTCGGAGTTCCGTGCGCCGGCGGCGTTCTACACACCCTTAATCTGCGGCTGCATCCGGCGGAGATCGCCTCCATTGTCAATCACGCCGAGGACCGCTTTCTCGTCATCGATGACGTGCTGCTGCCGGTGTATGAGAAATTCCGCGAACACGTAAACTTTGAACGCGTGATCGTTGTGCCCTATGGCTGCGCAAGCGCTCCTGCGGGCTTCGAGAACTATGAATCTCTGTTAGCTCGAGCAAACGATGATTTTGTTTATCCGCAGATGGATGAAAACGACGCAGCAGTACTGTGCTACACCTCCGGAACGACCGGCCAGTCCAAGGGAGTGGCCTATTCGCATCGCGCTCTGGTGCTGCACACCTTTGCCCAAGGGCTGAAAGACACATTCGCCATTGGGCATGCGGACGTGGTGCTCGCAGTCGCGCCGATGTTCCACGCAAATGCCTGGGGGTTGCCCTACTCCTGCGTGATGTTCGGAGCACGTATGGTTCTGCCCGGACCAAACCTCGATCCCGAAAGCATTCTCGATCTAATCGTCAACGAAGGCGTGACGGTGGCTTGCGGCGTGCCGACGGTATGGATCGGAGTTCTCGATGCTCTGGAAAAAAATCCGGGACGCTGGAAAGTGCAACGGCCGGTGCGCATAGGATGCGGAGGTACGGCGCCTCCGGTCGAACTAATTCGCAGGCTCGATGGCCACGGACTGCGGATGTTTCATTTATGGGGCATGACCGAAACAACTCCGCTGGCAACCACATGCGTCCTTAAAGCCCATATGCAGGACTGGACCGATGATGAAAAATACGCTGTCCGTGCGAAGCAGGGTTGGCCTGTGCCTTTTGTGGAGTTACGCGTAATGCGCACCGAAGGCCCGGCCCCCTGTGATGGATTGACCATTGGCGAGCTGGAAGTACGCGGACCTTGGGTCGCAGCCAGCTACTTCAAGGCACCCGATCAAGGGCCCCGCTGGACCGGCGACGGATGGTTTCGAACTGGAGATATGGCCACGATCGATTCGGAGGGATACGTTAAGATCGTCGACCGCGCGAAGGACCTGGTGAAGTCCGGAGGGGAGTGGATCAGCTCGGTGGACCTCGAGAATACGCTCATGGGCCATCCCGCGGTTAAGGAAGCCGCGGTCGTAGCCGTGCCGCACCCGAAATGGCAGGAGCGCCCGCTGGCCGTGGTGGTATTGAAAGAAGGCGCAAGCGTCACAACCAACGAGTTACGTTCGTTTTTGGCCCAAACGTTTGCCAAATGGCAATTGCCGGATGCCATTGTATTTGCGGAAACCATTCCGCGCACCTCGGTTGGCAAATTCAAAAAGATTGCTCTGCGCGAGCAATTCGCGAACTGGAAGTGGGAGCCTTAACGTTGCCCTCCTGGCTCACCTTCGGTCGTAATTGCCTACCGGTTTGCCGTGGATTATGATTTGGCAGTGATTGTTCGAACCGAACACCCAATCCTAGGGGGCATCATGCGCACGATCTGGAGGGGAAACCGGCGAGCACTCGGCGCCGCAGGAGTCACCATTCTCATGGCTACATCCATGTTTGCAGCTTCTAGTATTTACGATTTCACTTTGAATTCCATCGACGGCAAGCCGGCGCCGCTAGCCGATTACAAAGGTAAAGTCCTGCTTTTGGTGAACGTGGCCAGCCGCTGCGGGTACACGCCGCAATACACGGCTCTCGAATCTATCTATGAGAAATATAAGGACCACGGATTCGTCATACTGGGATTTCCCGCCAATAACTTTGGCGCGCAGGAGCCGGGCACAAATGACGAGATCAAGACCTTTTGCTCATCGAAATACAGTGTGAAATTTCCGCTGTACTCCAAAATCTCGGTGAAGGGTGACGATCAAGCACCGCTGTACCGCTATCTTACCAAGGAAGCGAATTCTGCCGTGGCCGGCGAGATCAAATGGAACTTCACGAAGTTCCTGGTGGACCGCAGCGGAAGGGTTGTGCGGCGCTTCGAGCCGGCAGTGAAACCTGACTCTGCGGAGATGACCACCGCGATTGAACAAGTATTGTCGCAATAACCCAATTGCCAGAAAACGCTTGGCCAAGGGCACAAGTGCTCCGTGCCCCCAAGTTTTTTTTGTGAGGTTTTACTCAGGTACGATAGCTAGCATTGATGCGCACATATTCTGCGGTTAGGTCACAGGTCCAAGCTCGCGCCGAGGCCCGCCCTTGCCGCAGATCCATCGAAATTTTAACGCGCGGAGCCACGAGCCTTTTGCTCGCGGTTACCTCACTAAATGGCAATGCGCGCCCCCGACGATAGACACGAGTTCCGGCCATGGTAATCTCGGCCCGCTCCGGTTTAAAAGGCACGCCTGAGCGGCCAGCCGCCGCGAGAATGCGGCCCCAGTTGGGATCGCCGCCAGCAAAAGCGGTTTTCACGAGCGCGGAGGTAGCAATGGTTTTTGCGATTTGTTTGGCACCCGCCGGGCTTCGCGCGCCGCGAACTTCGATTTCCACGACCCGTTGAGCACCCTCGCCATCGGCCACGATTTGCATCGCAAGCGAATGGCAAATAGTTTCGAGGGCTCGAGAGAAACGGCGAAAATTCCCGCTGGCTCGCGCGACTCGGGGACAACCGGAAGCGCCGTTGGCCAGAACCAGCAACGTGTCGTTTGTAGAGGTGTCTCCGTCAACGGTGATGGCGTTAAACGTCCGCTGGGTAATTTCCCCCACAACCCTCTGTAGTAAGGGCGCAGCGATAGAAGCGTCGGTAACCACAAACGCCAGCATGGTGGCCATGTCCGGGTGGATCATCCCTGATCCCTTAGCACAGCCCAGCAGACGCACAACCTTTCCTCCGATGCGGCAGCTGGCCGACGCCCATTTAGGGACAAGATCGGTGGTCATGATGGCCCGGGCAAACTGCGCGAAATCACGAGCAGAATCGGATTGCGCGACCGCGAGCCGGGGCAAGGCGCGAAGGATTTTTTCAACGCGCAACGGAACGCCGATCACCCCTGTGGAGCAGACCACCACCTCATGACGCGCGCATCCGATTCTTCGCGCAACCTCAACGGCCGTGGCCCTGGAAGCCCGAAAGCCTTCGGGTCCGGTGGAACAATTTGCGTTGCCGGAGTTGACAACAACGGCGCGCATCCTTCCGTGGGAGTTCCGCAAATGTTTGCGCGACAGGACCACTGGCGCGGCTTGCACGAGATTGGTTGTGAAAACACCGGCTGCGGAGGCGGGCACGTCGCTGGTGAGCAGACCAAGGTCTAAGCCTTTGTTCCTTTTCAGTCCGCACGCAGACGCCGCGAATCGAAAGCCACGAGGCAGAGAATAAGACTTGTCGGGAAGACCTCGCCGCTCGCGACGAGCATCCCCACGAGCCCGAGAACCTGAGGAAGACCCAGGGAAAAGTTTCATGGAGCCGTTAGTTCGGCCACAATCGGAAGCCACTCCCGTTTGGGAGAAACCACAGCTACCACCGCGACCAGTTTGCAGGTGCGTTGTTTCGGGCAGAGCCGGCAATCACGCTCGATTTTCTCCGCAAGGGCAGTGCGCTCGGTTGTAGAAAAACCCTGCCGCAGAAAAAACTCCGTTTCCGCGGTGACTGCGAACACCCGAACAAATTTCCGGCGCCGGGCGAACGCCAGTGCGGCGTGTAGCAGTTTGGCGCCAAGCCCACGGCCGCGATGCTCAGGGGCAACCGCAAGCGAGCGAATTTCGACGAGCTCGGTACCGTAGGGCTCCAGCGCCACGCAACCAAGAAGCTCGTCTTCAATCCTATCCTGGGCACTCGCGCCGCGTGCATCCTTTTGCGCCGGTTCCACCAGCAGAAAGAAATGATCAATATGCGCTTGCACTTCTTCAAGGGTACGCGGCAGAAGAATACCGCTATCCGCGTAGTGAGAAATCAGGCGATGGATTGCCTGGCCATCAGCCGATCTTGCGCGACGGGTCTTCATGCCGCCATCCCGGTCTGGCTGAGCCTCTTGCGAAGATCAGCGAGCTGTTCGCGCACCGCTTGCGGCGCCGTCCCCCCGGGTACACCCTTACATCCGAGAGCGGCATCAAGGGTAAGCATCTGGTGAAAATCCGAGTCAAACGCCGTTGAAAACTTTTTTAATTCGGCCACCGGCAACTGGTTCCACGCGACACTGTGCGCTTCGGCATGCCGAAGAATATTTCCAACAATGTCATGGGCCTTGCGAAAAGGAATGCCCCGGCGAACCAGGTAATCAGCAACCTCGGTAGCGAGCAACGCCGGATCGGACACCGCGGCTACTAAGCGTTCGCTGTTGAAGCGAGTGGTGCGGATGGCCCCGGCGGCAACCTGAAGCATCGTCAACGCCTGCTCGTGCGCGGCGAAAAGCGGCTCCTTGTCCTCTTGCAGGTCGCGCTGATAACTCGATGGCAAACCTTTCAAGGTAATCAGGAGTGTGTGCAGTGCGGTGGTAATCCGCCCGGTCTTGCCGCGCAGCAGTTCCCAGACGTCGGGATTTTTTTTCTGCGGCATGAGACTGCTTCCGGTGGAGAATTCGTCAGCAAGCACGACCCAGGCGAATTCCTGCGAGGCAAAAATAATGAAATCCTCGGCAAGTCGCGAAAGATGCGTGGCCATCCCGGCAAGCGCAAATAAATAATCAAGCGCGAAGTCGCGGTCACTGACGGCATCAAGACTATTCGCGGTAATCCGGGAGAACCCTAGCTCCTGAGCGATAGCTTCCCGATCGATAGCGAATGAGCACCCCGCTAGGGCTCCGGAACCCATGGGGCACGCGTCGGCGCTTTCCGCAGCCGCCGCCAGCCTGGTAAGGTCCCGCGTGAATGCTTCGGCATGGGCCAGCAAAAAATGGGCCAACAAGATCGGCTGAGCATGCTGCATATGGGTCATGCCGGGCATGGGGGTTGCGAGATGCTGTTCAGCCTGCGCGGCCAGAGCGGCAATCAAGGCGATCACTGCGTGGCGCATTCCCGTCGCAGAATCCTTTACGAAAAGCCGAAAATCCGTGGCGATCAGTTCGTTCCGGCTCCGCCCGGTGTGCAACTTCCAGCCGAGCGGACCAATTTTTTCGACCAGCGCTTGCTCCACGAAATGGTGGACGTCCTCGGCCGGCGACTGGTCGAGCCAGCTGGAATCCTCGTAGGCCCGCTGAGCGATATGATCGAGTCCCGCAAGGGTCTCGGTCACCTCCTGTTCGGTAAGTATCTTCGGCCGCACGAGCGCCGCGGCCCACGCACGATCTACGGCCAGCTCATAGGGTAAAAGCTGGCGGTCGAAAGGGAAGGAGCGCTGGAATTCATAAAACGTTCGATCCGGAGCCTGATCGAAGCGTCCGCCCCACAATTTGTCATGGCCGCGTTCGGTCAATGTTTCCCCTCGGCTTTAGACGTCATGGGGCGCACGGTGACCGGCAGAGCAAACAGATTGATGAATCCTTCGGCATCCTTGGGGTTGTAGCGGGCCATCGAAAAGCTGGCTAGGTCTGTGCGATAGAGCGAATGCGGGGAGGTGCGCCGGGTGACGTTGAGCGTTCCTTTGTAGAGGCGCATCCCAACCGATCCGGTAACCCGTTGTTGGGTGCTCGAGAAAAATGAGTCCAGCGCTTCACGGAGCGGTGTGAACCACAGTCCGTAATAGACCAGCTCAGCATAACGCAGCGAAAGCTGTTGCTGGAAATGCGCCGTTTCGCGGTCTACGGTCAGCGCTTCGAGTTCGCGATGCGCGGTGACGAGCAAGGTGCCGCCAGGGGTTTCGTAGGCACCGCGCGACTTCATCCCGACTAAACGATTCTCCACAAGGTCAATGCGGCCGATGGCGTTCCTCGCGCCGATATCGTTCAACAGGTTCAAGAGCTCGATCACGGCAAGTTTTTTCCCGTTCACCGATACCGGTGTCCCAGCCTCGAAGCCGACTTCAACTTCTTCGGCTTTATCCGGGGCGCGCTCGGGGCTTGTGACCCACTGCCACATCGCTTCCTCGGGAGCGTTTGCGGGGTCTTCGAGAACGCCGCCCTCGTGACTCAAGTGCCAGATGTTGCGGTCGCGGCTGTAGATGTTGGCCTTGGTTTGCTCGACGGGAATCTTATGCGCGGCGGCGTAGGCAATGGCGTCTTCCCGCGATGAGATTTTCCATTCGCGCCACGGAGCGATAATTTGCAGCCCCGGAGCAATCGCTTTGTAGGCCAGCTCGAAACGTACCTGATCGTTGCCTTTACCGGTGCACCCGTGGCACAGGCCATCCGCGCCCAACTTCAGCGCCAGCTCGGCTTGGCGCTTGGCAAGGACCGGCCGGGCCATCGAAGTTCCCAGCAGATAGTTGTGCTCATAGACGGCCCCCGCGCGCAGAGTCGGCCAAATATAATTACGGACAAACTCCTCACGCAAATCTTCGATAAATGCGCTCGACGCTCCGGTGGCCAGCGCTTTGTTGCGCGCCCCCTCGAGATCTTCCTGCTGGCCGACGTCTCCGACCATGGCAATAATTTCGCACTGATATGTTTCCCTCAGCCACGGAATAATGATGGAGGTATCGAGTCCTCCGGAATACGCCAGTACAACTTTCTTGGGCACGCCTGCTCCTTATCCCTGCGATTAGCTGAATAACGTAATCAGAATAGCGTTTTGTACGTGCATGCGATTCTCCGATTGGTTGAGAACGATAGACCGGTCGGAGTCAATCACGTCCTCGGTGACTTCGAGGCCACGGTGCGCCGGAAGGCAGTGCATGAAAACGGCATCTGCTGCGGCCTGCTTCATGAGCGCTTGATTGACCTGGTAGGGCGCAAACACTGTTTCGCGCACCTTGGCCTCCTCCTCGAAGCCCATGCTGGTCCAGGCGTCGGTGTAAACACCTTGCGCCCCGGCGACACCCTCGGCGGGATGTTGCACCAGTTCTAGTTTCGCACGGGTTTCCCGACCGATGCGGCGGCCCTCGGCAATCACTTCCGGTGCCGGGGCATAACCAGGAGGCGTAGCGATGCGCAGGTGCACGCCTAGGCGCGCGCCAATCAGTATCAACGAGTGGCAAACATTGTTTCCGTCCCCGACATAGGCCAGCTTGAACCCTCGCAAATTTCCAAATTTTTCCTCAAGCGTGAAAAAATCCGCCAGTGCCTGGCAGGGATGGAAGCGATCGGACAGAGCATTGATGACCGGAATGCCCGCGCTCGAAGCCAGCTCTTCAAGAACTTTTTGGTCGTAAACCCGCGCAATAATGCCGTGCACCCAGCGCTCCAGATTCCGCGCCACATCGGGAATGGATTCGCGCTCACCGAGACGCCCGGCCTGGGTGTGATCGAGAAAGATGGGCTTACCGCCCATACTCTGGATACCGACTTCGAAGGTCACCCGCGTGCGCAGCGATGGTTTTTCAAAAATCAGCGCGAAGAATTTACCGCGCAGCGCGCTCGAGTAGCGCTCCGGATGAGCCTTGCTGTCGGCCGTCAGCCGAAGAATTTCCCGGACTTGCGTGGGACTCCATTCCGAACCGGTTAAAAAATCATTATTCAATAGAAGCGGCGTGGCTATTGGCGTCGCTGTCATGTTCACCTCGCAACCGCAAGTGCCCGAGCCTTGGCCACTGCGGAAGAGTTCATCGCCGGCAACAGGGCTGTTCGCGGGGTCTTGGCGAACACCGTTTCCAGCTTGGAAAGGAATTGACCGATCTCGCGCGAAGTTACCGTAAAGGGCGGCAGAAAACGCAGGACATAGTCGTGCGTGCAATTGATGAGCACGCCGCTGCGCAGCGCTTCGGTCACAAATGGTGCGCCCTCGATCGAGAGTTCGACGCCCACCATCAAGCCTTCTCCCCGGACTTCACGGATAAAATCGAATTTTCTCTGAAGTTTGATAAGCCCGGCGCGTAGCTCTCGGCCGCGCTCCTGAATCTTGCCGAGCAACTTTTCTTCGTCCACGGTCTTGAGGAATTCCAGCGCCACAGCACAGGTGAGAGGGCCGCCGCCAAACGTGGTGCCATGTACGCCCGGACTCACTGCCGATGCAATGGCATCGTTCACCAGTACCGCCCCAAGCGGCAATCCGCCAGCCAGCGGCTTGGCGACAACGACGATATCGGGTCGCGCCGCGAAACGCTGATAGGCGAAGTAACGCCCGGTCCGCCCCAAACCGCATTGGATTTCGTCGGCAACCAGCGCGGCGCCATGCTGTGTCGCGAGTTCACGAGCGCGATTCCAGAAAGCATCACTGACTGCATGGATCCCGCCTTCGCCCTGCAGCGGTTCGATGACCACGGCGCCGATGGTCGCGTCAAACTTTGCCTCGAGGTCGGCCACATCGTTAAAACACACGAATTGCACCCCCGGCAAAAGGGGTTCGAAGGGCTCGCGGTACTTCCGAGTCGAGGTAATCGACAGCGCTCCAAACGTTCTTCCATGGAATGAATTATCGAGCGCCAGTATTCCTGGCTTGCCGCTGGCCCGGGACCCTCCGTTCTGGCGCCGGGTGTAAAGTCGCGCGAGCTTTAGTGCTCCCTCAATTGCTTCTGTCCCGCTATTGGTAAAAAATACGCGGTCCATGCCCGACCACGAGGCCAGCTTGCGCCCGAGAGGTCCTTGCCAGAGATGGTGATAAAGATTCGAGAAGTGGATGGCCCGGCCAGCTTCGCGGCGAATCGTGCGGACGATGCGCGGATGCCCGTGGCCCAGGGCATTAACCGCGATACCCCCCAGAAAATCGAGATACTTTTTCCCATCCGCGTCGACGATCGTACAGCCCTTCGCGCGAACAAAAACAATCGGCGCGCGCTTGTAGGTATTCAATAGAAAGCGATGGGCATCGCGCAGTGCGGCTTGCGCAGTCACGCCGCCATGGCCCATTCGTTTTGCGTTATTTACTTTTGTTTTCAAGCTCTTTGCCTGTTTACTCGGCGCTCGCACTGGCCATTTGCCTGACCGGGAAAGAGCTTGGTAGAACGCTTGTGCCGAGCGCCCGAACGCGGCGGGTTCGCGGCGCGCGAACCGGCGCCCGCGCAGCCTCGAGGAGCGCATTGGGTACCGTGCCCCCGATGATGCGCACCTGCTCGACGCCACCCTCGAGTGCCCGCTTCGCGGCTTCCAGCTTCAGAACCATTCCGCCCGAAACCGTCCGGTTCTGGATCAGCATGCCAATTTCATCGCACGCTACGTCGCGAATAATTTTCTTACCATCGAGCACCCCGGCTACGTCGGTAAGATAAATAAGCCGCTGGGCGTGCACGTACTCGGCGCATGCCGCGGCCATGTGATCGGCATTGATGTTGTAGATCTCGCCGTCCTCGCCGAGGCCCAGGCACGACGCCACCGGCACAACATTCGCGCGCCATAGCGACTCCAGAAACTCGACATTCACTCCCACGATATAGCCCACATAACCGAGGCTCCCGGCCACTTCATCATGAATGAACGGTTCGGCCAAAAAACAGGAGGCATCGCCCGCGGAAATCCCCACCGCGGCCTGACCCTCGCGCGAAATCGCGGTTGCCAGCCGTTTATTGAGCAGGCCTCCAAACACCATCACCGCGGCATCTCGCGTGTCCTTGTCGGTGACCCGCAGCCCGTCGACGAAGCGGCTCTTGATCCCCATTCGTTCGAGCGTCCCGGTGAAAATCTTTCCGCCGCCATGGACAACCAGCAGCTCATGCCCTTGCTGCGCAAGCTCCGCCACCTGACGCGCGAGTTGTTGCACCATCTCGGCCTTCTCGAGCAATGCCCCTGCGAACTTGATCACGATTCTCATGAGAGTGCGGTGTTCTCCTCGATCCCCAGCATGGTGTTGAAATTTTGTACTGCTTGCCCGGCGGCGCCTTTGCCGAGATTGTCTAAGCAAGAAACCACGATCAGCCGTTGGCCGGAGCGGTCCAGCGCAAACCCAATGTCGCAGAAGTTGGTGTGCGCGACATGCTGCAGTTCCGGCAGGCGCCCCGCCGGCCACAGGCGAACCATGGGTCGGCCGGCGTAAAAGGTTTTGTAAACCGTTTCAATTTCCTCAGAGGTGCGCGGTTGGGCGAGCCAAACATATAACGTGGACAGAATGCCGCGCGCGACCGGCAGCAAGTGCGTCGAAAACATGATCTCGTTTGCGGCGAAGCCCAAATGGCCGGTCACCTCAGGCGTGTGCCGGTGGGTGAACAAACCATAGGCACGAAAATTTTCATCCACTTCGACGAAGTGCAGCTCGCGCTTGGGCTCCTTGCCGGCGCCGCTCGCGCCCGACTTGCAGTCGCAAACCACCCCGCGGTGCCTATCAATCCAGCCCGCATCCACCAGCGGCCGCAACCCAAGAATCACCGAGGTGGCATAGCAGCCGGGGGTGGCAACCAGGC
>DATNLZ010000056.1:0-178493 GCA_035602605.1 Candidatus Dormiibacterota bacterium | reverse complement strand
ATACGGTCGACGAACTGCAGCGAGCGATCTATCAGTGGCTGGCCAACTGGAATCAGGAACCCAAGCCGTTTGTGTGGAAAGCCACGCCGGATGTCATTCTGGACAAGGTGCGCCGCTGCAAAGAAGCGATTGTCAAGAATTAGCCAGGACAGGAGATTAGTTAGCGAGCGTCCGAAGCCAAACCCTGCCCGGTCATTCCCGAGTGGAGCGACATGACGACTCTACCTTTCAGGCTCGCAGCGCGCCGCTTCGCGAAGTCGAGGAATCCCTCCGCGATTCCATCAGCCTCCCTGACGAATTCCCTGCTCCCGACCAGCATGAGTAAATCGAGAGGTCCCCGGCTAACTCCCGATGATCGCGTCGGCCTCGATTTCCACCAGCATCTCCGGCGAAATAAGCCGGCTGACTTGAACCATCGAAGTCGCGGGACGAATGGAGCCGAAGAATTTTCCGTGAGCCTGGCCGATTTTTTCCCAGTCGGCGATGTTCGTAACGTACATTCGCGTGCGCACAACGTCCTTCAAACAGGCGCCCGCTTTGGCCAGCGCCGCTTCGATATTGCTGAGCGTTTGGATGGCCTGCGCGTAAGGATCACCCGCACCCACCAGATTTCCCCCAGGGCCCGTCGCAGTCGTCCCGGAGACATACACGGAATTCCCCACACGCACTGCGCGCGAGTAACCTACAATCGGTTCCCATGGTGTTTCTGTTGAAACATTTTGCCTCGGCATATCTGCTCTCCTAAACCAACGGAAAGACGGAAGTATGCCACAGCGCCGGGCGCAACCTGTGGTTGAAAGCGTAATTGCTATTTTGTGTGATCGAAGTTGCGTGCAATTTTGCGCACTTTTTCGCAGTCCAAATGGAGAAGCCACCAAGCGCATGCTAGACTGGTGGACTTGCTTGGTACCTGAAAAAGAATCGAGAGAACCATGAAGTGCAAGAACATTCTGGAAGCCGTCGGAAAAACGCCGCTGGTACGGCTGAACAGGCTGACCAAAGGGATTAAGTGCCAGGTATATATTAAGGCCGATTATCTGAACCCCGGTGGCTCGGTGAAGGATCGCATCGGCGTGTTTATGATCGATGAGGCCGAACGCAAAGGCTTGCTGAAGCCCGGCGGAACAATTATCGAAGGCACATCCGGCAATACTGGCATGGGGCTGGCGCTGGTGGCTGCGGTGCGCGGCTACAAAATGGTTTTTACGATCACCGATAAACAGTCGAAAGAAAAGGTGGATTTGCTAAAAGCCTTGGGCGCAGAAGTAATCGTCTGCCCGACGGCAGTCGAGCCTGAGGATCCGCGTAGTTATTACTCGGTAGCTAAAAAACTGGCGCGCGAAATTCCCAATTCGTATTATCCCAACCAGTATGAGAACCCGATGAACCCGGAAGCCCATTATCAAACTACCGGTCCAGAAATCTGGGAAGACAGCGAAGGTGAAATCACGCATTTCGTTTGCGGGATGGGAACTGGGGGAACGATTAGCGGAGTAGGGCAATATCTAAAAGAGAAAAATCCCAAAATCAAGATCATTGGCGTAGACCCGGTTGGCTCGCTCTACTATGACAAAGTTAAGACCGGAAAAGTAGGCAAGGCTTTGACTTATGTGGTGGAAGGCATTGGCGAAGATTTTTTTCCGACCACGATGAATCTCGAAATTCTCGACGATATCCTGCAGGTCAGCGACGAGGAATGCTTCGTCGTTGCGCGGCGGCTGGTCAAGCAGGAAGGAGTTTTCACCGGAGGATCGGGCGGCGGCTGCGTCGCCGCGGCCCTTAAGGTTGCCGAGAAACTGGGTCCGCATGATTTCCTCGTAGCCTTTTTGCCGGACACCGGAATGCGTTATCTGAGCAAGGTTTATAACGACGGATGGATGCGCGAGCGCGGATATGTAGACGCTGAAGTGACGTTGACCGCAGCTGACGTGGTACACGCCAAGCACAAATCCGGCAAAGTCCGTGAATTGGTGATCGCACGCCCGTATCAGACCGTCTTCCATGCCCTACGCATCATGCAAGAGCAGGACATTTCGCAGATCCCGGTATTTGAAGAAGCCACGCCGATCGGCACGATTTACGAAGACCAGATTCTGAATCTCGCACTGCAAGGGAAAGATCTGCGCAAGCTGGTCATTCGCGAAATTATGAGCAAGCCAATGCCGGCGGTGTCAAAAGAAGCTCCGGTCGAGCGCGTCACACATATTCTCAGCCACGAAAATCCCGCGGTATTCGTGGAAATGGGAAATTCGCATTACGAAATTCTCACCAAGTACGATCTGATGGGCACAATCGCTGGGCTCATGGAGCAAAAGAGGTAGCTCGCCGGACGATCTCGCCTACCTTGGGCCCGACCGTGCCACAAGTTCTCCCTTTGTTTTCGGCATTCTTTCTTTCGAAAGGAATAAAGGCATCGTGAAGATTGAAGATTTCAACGAGCGGTTGCGCGATTCCATCCTGGTGGCGGATGGGGCGATGGGCTCGGTGCTGCATGAGGCCATTGGCCCGCAGCGTTGCTATGACGAGCTCAACTCCACCGAACCCGAAGCGGTCTTCCGCGTGCATCAGGCCTACATTGAGGCAGGAGCACAGATTATCGAGACCAATACATTTGGCGCCAATCGTCTGAAACTTTCGGCGCTTGGTCTAAGCGACGAGGTGATCAGGTTCAATCAACGAGGGGTCAAAATAGCGCGCGAAGCCCGGGAAGCCGCTTCGCGCGAGGTGTTGATTGCCGGATCCATTGGGCCGCTGGGAATGGTCCGGCAAGCGCGCGAGGTTTCCAACGAAGAAATCTTCGAAGTCTTTAAGGAGCAGGCAGGGGCTCTCGAAGAACGCGGCGTAGACTTATTCATACTGGAAACATTTTCAGACCTCGAAGAGGTCTTGCTGGCGATCGATGCCGTGCGATCGTTCTCGCGCCTGCCGATTGTGGCACAGCTTACGTTCACCGAAGAAGGCACCACGCATGGAGACATACGCCCGCGAGATGCCGCTGTGCGTTTAAAAGAAAAAGATGTGCAGGTGGTAGGAGCAAACTGCACGCTGGGACCGCAAGCGCTGCTGCCGATTGTGCAGGAGTTGACCTCGCTCAACGATCGTCCGGTGAGCGCTATGCCCAACGCGGGCTTTCCCAAGCGCCAGGGTGACCGCATCGTCTACCCGAAGTCCTCGCCCGAGTACTTCGCTTCCTTTGCGCGTGAGGCGGTCGGATTAGGTGTGCGGTTGCTCGGCGGCTGCTGCGGAACCACACCCGAACATATTCGCGCCATCGCCGAGGCCATAAAAAACGCGCGCCCCGGAAAGAGTGCGGCGGTTTCGCGCGCCACTGTCGAGACAGCACCGCAACCTGCCCGCGTGGTGCAGCGCGAGCCCGACAGTAAACTTTGGAAAAAGATTCAAGCCGGGAAATTTGTCGTGTCTGTGGAGATTGATCCACCCAAAGGCGTTTCGCTTGAGCGTATTTTTGAGCAGGTAGATCGCATCATGGCCGGAGGTCGCGTTGATGTCATTGACATCAACAGCGGCACAATGGCGCGCGTGGGCATGGATGCGATTTTAGTTGCCGGGGCCCTGGAGCAGCGGGGCATCGAGACAATTCCGCACCTCACCACTCGCGACTTCAATATTATCGGCCTTCAAGCGATGCTGCTGGGCGCATGGACGGTCGGATGCGTGCGCAACATCCTCGCAATCACCGGCGATCCGCCGTCGGTTGGCGATTATCCGGAGACCAGCGGCGTTTATGAGATCGATTCGGTGGGCCTGGTCAAAGTGCTGTCACGTCTAAATCTAGGGAATGATTGGGCCGGCAAAACTCTGGGGGGCGCGACGAATTTTACGATTGGTGCGGCACTGAATCCTGTAGCGGACGACCTCGACCTTGAAATTGAAAGGTTTTACGCCAAGGTCGAAGCCGGCGCGCATTTTGCCATGACCCAACCGATCTTCGACCCCGCACACTGGCACGCATTCCTGAAACGCATTGGTGGCCAATGCCCGATTCCAGTTCTCGTGGGTATTTGGCCGTTAACCAGTTACAAGCAAGCTCTGCGGCTCAATAATGAAGTGCCCGGCATCGTGATCCCAGAGGTGGTACTGAAAGAATTGGAAGCCGCAGGAGTGAATGCCCGCGAGCGCGGGTTTGAGCTGGCGCGCCGAATGCTCGAGTGGGCACGAACCGAACTGGCTGGTGCGTACCTGATTCCGCCATTCAAACGCTACGAGGAAGTACTTGAACTTCTGGTGTGACCGTCAAACCCAGCACACTAAAAAAAGAAAAAGCGTTTTTTGGGCTTGGAGGCCTTCCCTAAAATCTCCGGCGTGAAGGGCAGCGGGCGGCCTTCGAATGCTGCCAGCGGATTTTGCACCAAGAGTGCCAGGGCAATTTCTTTGCCGCAACGCGCTTCGACCACCTCATAAGCCGGCCTCAGAGTAAGCGGACGACGTTTTACGTTATGCGCGTCACTGGCCACGAAATGGACGAGCCCCTGGTCGATCCAATCGTCAGCATAGCGCTGCGCGGTGGGCCCAAATCCTCCGGTAAGAGCGGCAGCAGTCACCTGCACGTAGAAGCCGCGTTGCACCCAGCCCGCCAGCCGCGACGGCTGCGAGCAAATAATCCAGTTTCGTTCGGGATGGGTGATGATTGGTGAGAGGCCGGCGAGCTGAAGGTCGTGAAGTTTTTCATCCATCGAAGGGGGTATCGCAAACTCATTGAACTCTACAAGCAGATAATTTTTCTGATTGATGGTGTATTTTCCGGGATACTTCTCGACATCCTCGAGATTTTTCAGATTTAAATGGAAGTCGCAGCCGGTGGCAAGCGTGAGCCGTGGACCGATGCGCGCTTGCACTTCGTTGCGAAGCGAACGCACCCGTTGCGCATCGAAGACGAAATCATCACTGGAGTGCGGAGTAGCCACAATATGGGTGATGCCCTCGGCGATGGCCGCTTCAGCCATTTGGAGCGATTCATCGAGAGTGGACGCCCCATCATCAACACCTGGGAGCAGGTGACAATGAATATCTACCATCTGTAGCTAGAAGGTACCTGATTCGAAACGGGCATACAACTGGTGCGCCTATTTCCACGCCGCAATCACTTGCCAAAGGCCGATCAGGAACAGAAACGTGGCGAACACGCGCCTCATCCGGGCACCTGAGAAATTCTGGGCCAGCTGGCTTCCCGCGAGCGCCCCCAGGAAAATACCGGGCATGATGAGAAACCCATCGAGGAGATTGACTTGCCCCGCTCGGTAATATTCCGCGAATGCCAGGACGCCCGTCGGGGGCACCAGAGCGACCAGGCTTGTTCCCTGTGCGCGGTGCTGATCGAAATTAAAAATGAGCACCAGGAGAGGCACGAGAAGTACCCCGCCACCAACACCGAAAAGACCGGCCATCACGCCCACCATACAGGCCGCGATAAAAATAGCCGGTAGGCGCAGCCTCCCCTCAAACATGGACCTTTCCTGGGGGCTTGGATGGCTGCCTAGGTTTCGCTTTTCGCCACAGGAGCAATGCCGCAATCATTAGAAAGCAGCCGAAGAGCCCTTGCAAATTCTTGGAGTTGATGTGGATCGCCCAACGACCGCCGAAAAATCCTCCGAGCAAAAAACCAGCTGCGCAGACCAGTCCCGCCTGGAGGTCCACGTGGCGCTGCTTCCAATACAAGTAAAGAGCGCCGACACCGGTCGGTGGCAGCAGCACCATGATCGAAGTGCCCTGCGCCATGTGCTGGTCCATGTGCAACAGGTAGACCAGCAGGGGCACGAGGACAATGCCGCCGCCGATGCCCATCAATCCCACGAGTACCCCTGCAGCCAAGCCAAGAGCAATAACCTCTATATGTCCGAGGGACATGTCGCCTCGCCCGATGGTCGTTGCGCGGCTATGTTCGCTTAGTTCGCTGGAACCGGCAAGCGGGCAATGCGATTTGCATTCATAACCTATAGCGCGAACGGCACTATTTCCTTGGCCGGATTCTTGCTATAGTCTTGCGTCTTTGTAGTTTTTTCGTTTGCTCCTACAAAGCGGAGAATGAGCTATCGCTATGCCGACTGATCGCAAGCCTGAATTTTTCAAGGGATCTCAATTAAAAGTGGGAATTATTGGATGCGGCTACGTCGGGCTGCCGCTGGCCCTGAGGTTCGCGGAGGCCGGTCATCGGGTTGTGGGCTTTGATACCGATCCGGAAAAAGTAAACAAGCTGAATGCCGGGAAGAGCTACATCGAACATATTCCCGTAAATAAAATCCAGCAATTCGTGAACAGTAAACATTTTTCAGCTTCGAGCGATTTCACTCGGCTGAAAGAGATGGATGCGATCCTGATTTGCGTCCCGACCCCCCTCGATGATCGGCGTGAGCCGGACCTGTCTTATGTCGAGGCTACTGCGCGATCGATCAGCCCCAACCTCCAAAAAGGGCAGTTGGTAGTGCTGGAGTCCACTACATACCCGGGCACGACCGAAGAGCTGGTGTTGCCCATCCTGGCGAAAAGCGGCCTGAAATGTGAGATTGCCAGCGGTCCTGATGCCGAAAATGTTGCCTGCGATTATTTCCTGGCGTTCTCGCCGGAGCGCGAAGATCCCGGCAATAAGCAGTACGGCCTGGCACAGATTCCCAAAGTCGTTGGTGGACTGAATCCGCCCAGCGGGCGTGCAGCGCAGGCGCTGTATGCTCAGATCGTCTCGCGAGTTGTGCCCGTAGGTTCGACACGCGCCGCCGAAATGGCCAAGCTGCTCGAAAACATTTTTCGCTGTGTAAACATTGCGCTTGTCAATGAATTGAAGATGCTAAGTCTGCGAATGGATATTGATATTTGGGAAGTGATCGACGCGGCCGCTACCAAGCCGTTTGGTTTTATGCCCTTTTATCCTGGCCCTGGACTGGGCGGACACTGCATTCCGGTGGACCCATTCTATCTATCGTGGAAAGCACGAGAGTACGATTTTGCGGCGCGCTTCATTGAGCTTGCCGGCGAAGTCAACACCGCAATGCCCTATCACGTCGTCGACGCCATAGCTGCAGCACTCAACGAGCGGCAAAAGAGTATCAAGGGCGCGCGCGTGCTCATGTTGGGGGTAGCCTACAAAAAAGATGTGGATGACTTGCGTGAGTCACCCACCCTTAAAATCATGGAGCTGCTTGCCAAGCGCGGCGCACACCTGGACTACAATGACCCGTACTTTCCCCAACTTTCCAAAATGCGCCATTACGACTATTCTGCGATGAAGTCAGTTCCGCTTAATCCCCAGACCATAGGCCCGTATGATTGCGTGGTGATTGCCACCGATCATTCTAGCTATGACTATGCGGCCATCGTGGATGCTGCCAAACTGGTGATCGATACGCGCAATGCTACCCGCCGCTTGATGCGCCACCGCGACAAAATTGTTCTGTGCTAGTTTGGTTCGCGAGCTGGGGCGGCGTGTATCTAGAAAAAAAGAGCTTCTGAAAAAGATGAGCGCTCACCGCGACTCCATTCGTCAACAACTCGAAGAAAGTTGTCGGGTAAGGAGCAGCTTCTCGGACGAACTCGTCGCGAACATCGCGCGCTTCTGTGAAAAATCCGCCGCGGCGCTCAAGAACTGTCACAAGCTCGTATTCTTCGGAAATGGCGGAAGCGCTGCCGACGCGCAGCATTTGGCCGCCGAGCTTGTCGTCCGGCTGCGCGATGATCGCCCGGCTTTAGCCGGGTTAGCCCTGACTACGAATCCATCCATTCTGACTGCGGCGAGCAATGATTATGGCTTCGAACACGTATTTGCGCGCCAGATTGAGGCTTTGGTCGTTAAGGGCGATGTTCTCGTGGCGCTATCTACCAGCGGTACCAGTGCCAACATTTTGCGCGGCGTTGTGGCTGGGCGCCGCTGCAGCGCTTACGTTGTCGCGCTTACTGGCGAAACCGGCGGCTCGCTTGTCGGTCAAGTCGATCTGCTGCTCAACGTTCCCTCACGCGATCCGCAGCGCATTCAGGAAGCTCATATCACCATCGGCCATATCGCTTGTTCGCTGATCGAGCAAATGGTGATGGGCCGATCGTGACAACCCATGGGATGGGCACTGCGATGCCGATAAGAACCGTTCGTCGGGCGGCAAACCTAACTAAATAAGCCAATTCGCTTATTGCGCGTGACTGAGCTCTAGGCGAGCCACACCTATCGGGGTTTCTGCTTCGAGCAGCACGGGGGTATGCGCTTGATCGTGAGCCACCGATAGCCAGAAGTGCGTGTCTTTCAACTCGACCGTGCCCTGATACACCCGCACTTCGATCCGCGAAGTTGTGTAGCTGCCAGCGGGAACCGTGACCGCCGATGAGTTGGAAATCAAGCGAGCTTTTACATCGTACAAGTTTCGCCCGTCATAGACTGGTCCGCTCACATCCTGCTGCCGCTGCCAGTTGACGGTCCGGAGATAGGCGACCAGGCCCAATGGATCGCGCGTACCCTCGGGCACGTACGCCGCGGTAGCGTTGGATGGAGCCGGAGCATTGCGTGACGTCATTCGCAGGATGGCGTTCTGCTTCTGGCCGCGCTCGCTGAGGTGCATTTCGTATTGCAGGCCAGCGAGGTTGCCGGCGTCGCTATAAGAATCAAATTGGTCGTCAAGCTCGTAAACCATTCTCATAGGATTAATCGTATGTGCGACAGCTTGCAAGTGCCAGGCTGAATGTCCGTAGAAATCGCGCTTCTCGGTTACTGCCAGGCGAATGGTAGCGACGTTGGAAAGCTTCGAGAAATTTGCGGTGTAATCGAGCTTCTCACCCTCACGCAGCGCCGGCGGGGCTTCGACCGAACTCTTAGGTGCGAGCGGCTTGCTAGACAAACGCGCACGACTTTTCTTGGGTTTAGCTTGCGCATGGCTGCCCAATACAAAGAACAAGAAGAGACCCGTCGAAACTCCCAGCACCGCAAGCGCGCAGGGAGGCCACAGCCGTATCGGAATTTGTTTCATATCCAGTTCAGAGTTCGAAGGTCGCCGAACCGTTGCCTCTCTGGAATACTAGCCGCGAAGCGTTTCATAAGCTGCATGACTTCCCTATAGTATAGTCAATGTAGTTGCCAAAAGGCGGAACGCGAGCGGAACCGATTACGTCAGGTGTCTGACTGCGGTCGCCCAGGATACGATGCCGCAACGTTACAAAACCTTCTAAGGGGATTTTCCGATGCGTTATCTAGTAACCGGTGGGGCGGGATTCATCGGCTCGCACACAGTCGAGGAACTTGTGCGCCGCGGCCACAGCGTTGTCGTGTTAGATGATCTATCCGGCGGCAAAGATGAAAACATGGGCGAGATCCGCGGCAAGATCACGTTCGTCAAGGGTAGCATTACTGACCTGGAGATGGTGCGGCGCGCTTGCCACGAAGCGGATTACGTTCTGCATCTCGCTGCCCGGACGTCGGTGCCCCGTTCGGTAAAAGATCCGCTCGAAACAAACCGCGTCAATGTGGACGGCACGCTTAACGTCTTGGTGGCCGCGCGCGATGCAAAAGTGAAACGCGTTGTGTTTGCCGGATCGTCCGCAGCCTATGGGGAAACGCCGATACTACCCAAGGTCGAAACCATGGAGCCCGCACCGATTTCGCCCTACGGCGTATCGAAGCTAGTTGGCGAATCGTACGCCAAGGTGTTTGAACGCTGTTATGGTCTGGAAGCTGTTTTGCTCCGGTATTTCAACGTCTTTGGCCCCCGTCAGGATCCTCATTCGCAGTATTCGGGGGTGCTCTCGAAATTTATCACGGCAGCCCTTGAGGATGATCAGCCAATTGTATTTGGTGATGGCGAACAATCGCGTGATTTTACCTACGTCGAGAATGTGGTTCAGGCCAATCTGCTCGCCTGCGAGGCACCTAACGCGAATGGAAGAGTATTCAATGTGGGCACCGGTGTCCGCTTCACGTTGAACCAAACTCTTCGGCTGCTCGAGAAACTTTCGGGCAAAACAATAGCCGCAAAAGTTGAGCCGCCGCGCGATGGTGACATTCGCGATTCGCAGGCGGACATCGGACAGGCACGCGAAGTTCTGGGCTACGATCCACAAGTCGATTTCGAGGCAGGCTTGCAGAGAACCTGGGATTGGTATCGCACCGAACGCGAAAAAACGTTACAGGAATCAGCGAGCGAAACAACTCCAGCCGGCTCCTAGATTATTTAGCGCCAGCTTAGTTCGCCGCCGTCTTTATGGCCGGCGACCGGTCGTTCCAAAACCACAGTGGTGGTAGCGATTTCTTCTCCGGCCACACCTGATTGAGCGTATCGCCTTCGAAGAGTTCTCCGTTCTTCATGACCCAGTGAACGGTATTCGTGTTATGGATGTCCTCGAGCGGATTCTTGTCCAGTATCACCATGTCGGCAAGCTTGCCGGGCTCGATGCTGCCAATTTCCTGCGCGAGACCTACGATCAGCGCCCCATTCATCGTCGCGCAGCGCAGTATCTCCATCGCCGTCATACCCCCACTGGCCACTAGCCACATTTCCCAGTGATATCCCAATCCTTGCAACTGTCCGTGGCTGCCGATGCCGATTCGCCCGCCGGCGCGAAAAATCTTCGCTACGCCCTCGGCCAGCTTCGAGGTGGAATATTCGTCCTTGCGGAACCATCCCTGCCGGCGCTTGGACTTACGATCAATCACCGAGTGCGGCGTGAAGCGATTGAGCTTGGCATCATCGTGCACTTCGGTGGTTTCGTAGAAGTAATTCTCGCCCCATGGACTACCGTAAGCCACGATCAGCGTCGGCGTGTCGGCAGTTCCAGATTCCGCGAATAGTCGAACAACGTCGTTTTCCAGCGGAATAATCGGAAGGGTGTGCTCGTTGCCGTGGAACCCATCAATGACGTGCGTAAGATCAAGTTTTAGATCGAGCGCGCCCTCGGTGGTCGGCATCATACCGAGTTTTTTGCAGGCCTCGACCATCCATTGCCTCTGCCTACGATTTCCCACCACGTAGCTCTTGATGTTGCGTGTGCCATAGTATTTCTTGTACTTCGTGAGCACCCCTTCAACTTCTTCTTCAGACTGGAAATTATTGTTGGAGAAAACGCCTGGCCCGGTCGAATAGGCCCGCATGCCGATGATATCGCCTGTCTCCACTAGGTCCTGGTAGGCAAACATATCGTTTGTAGCCGTTTGTACATCGAGACCCGTGGTAACTCCATAGGCCAGGTTCGCCAGGAAATTCCAATTTTGCGTGTCCAGGATGCCACGCCGAATTTCGAACCAGTGCGCGTGGGTATCGACGAAACCGGGTACAATCGTCTTCCCCGACGCATCGAATATTTCCGCGCCTTCGGGCGCCGTCCCGCGCGTCCCCACCGACTGGATGCGATTATTTTTTACCACGATGTCCGCATCCTTGAGCACCTCGTCGCTCTTCATGGTGATGACCGTGGCGCCGCGCAGAACAATTGTGCCCTTGGGCGTCTTGCGCGGGAACTCAAGAGCTACAGGGATTTCTTGGACGTTCTTGCCCTGCTCCTTGAAGGTATGCGGTTTCTTCTGCGCAGTCGTTTCGTCATCCTTATCGGCTTTCTTGACACCTTTCTTATCGGGGGCTCTTTTCTCTTTCTCTTTAGCCTCGTCACTCTTCTTCTCACCGGTCTTCGGCGGCTCAAACGTAATCGCGCTGAAGGGTTGCCGGAAGAAACTGGCGCCAATCGCCCACGTTATCGTCTTGCCGTCGTCGGCCCAATCAAAATAATCAGCGCCCACATCGGTGATCCGCTGCGATGCCACTGACGGCGTATTGATCGTGATCGTGGGCGCTTCGCCCCCCACTTCCGGCATTGCAGCCACATACAGCTGATTCATGATGTGTGCCAGCACCCACATGCCGTCCGGGCTGACGCGCACATCGTTCGCGGCCACGGGCTCTTCCGCAGCGTATTGGCCGGTCCCTTTTACTTGCAGATGCGTGCGCCGGTCGGTGCCATCATAGCGCAGCGAGACGAGCCCGCCCTGGGTGTACACATAGATCCGATCTTTATCATGGGTGAAATGCGGCTTGCCTGCGCCGCGAGCCGGAAGAACTAAATTTGCGGTGCCACCTTCGGCAGGAATCCAAATGAGATCGGTGCCTGGCGTTTGCCCAAAGTCAACTTCGCTGTTTTCACGGTCATAAGCCGAACCGCGCAGCGCAAGGATGCGCGCGCCATCCGGCGACCAAGCGATGTCGCTGTAAAACGAGGAGACGCTGCTTACTTTCTGTGGCGTGCCGCCGCCGGGCCGCACCTTCCAGATCTGCCCGCCCTCGGAGGACCACGTCACGTAAGCCAGCCATTGACCATCCGGTGACCATGCTGGCTCGAACTCGCGCGCGTCACCCGCTGTCACCCGTTGCGGCTTTCCGCCAGGTAGTTCCACAACATACAGATGCGTCAGCGCGGAGAATGCCAGTTTTTTTCCATCCGGGGATTGCACCGCACCTTGGATCAGCCGCACCTTTACAGGACCTTCGTCTGCCTTTTGAGGAAAATCGAGTTTCGGCCCCAGTTCCTGTGTCACGCGCGCGGTAAACGGGATCACACGATCTTCGCCGGAGCTGATGCTTAGCCTATGAATTTTTCCCCCGGTGGTATACACAATTTCTGTTGCGCCGGGCATAAACGCGTACCCCGGCCAGAGGTCGCGCGTAAATCGCGACTCCTGGTCGTCGCGCTGCACCGGATATTTCAACAACCGGTCCTCGCCGGTGGAGAGATCGCGAATGCGCAGAGCGGTATCGGTCTCCTCGCGCGTGGCATAGATCAAAGTTGTTCCGTCCGGCGCAATCATCGGGCGGAACGCGCTGCCTAGCCTTCGCAAAAGAATATCTTCGTCGCCGGTGCGGCGGTCGCGTCGCGCCACGCTCCATAGCGGAAATTGCGCGTTGTACTCGAAGCCGCCCGTGCGTCGCGAATAATAGATATAACGTCCATCCGGTGACACGCTGGGGCCAACCGCGTTGTGCCGGTCGCGGCGCGGCGTTGTTGGAGTTGGCTTGGCCTTAGTGATTTGCACTCCCGAGCCGCCCTGCACGTGATACATCCACAATTCATAAGCGCCGAGTCCTGACGATTTGGAGACAATCACATACTGGCTGTCGGGTGTCCATGCAGGCGAAGCAAAATCCGATCCCTGATCCTTGCTGAGCTGTTTGGGTTCGCCGCTGCCGTCTGCCTTCATCACGTAAACGCTTTCGGCGCCGTCGCGGTCGGAAAGAAAAGCGATGGATTGACCGTTGGGCGAATATCGCGGCTGGCTATCGAAGGCCATGCCCTTGGTGAGCTGCTTGGCTTGCCCGCCCTCAACCGGCAAAGTGTATAGATCGCCGAGTAAATCAAAAAGAATCGTTTTGCCATCGGGCGAAACGTCGAGCGAGAGCCAGGTGCCTTCATCAGTCGTGAACTCAATTTTCCGCTCCGGCTTGAGCGGTAAACCCTTTTTCTCATCTGTCTTCTTCGCGTCTTTCTGCTCTGATTTGTCGTCCTGGGCGTCCTGTTCGAGCGACAGAGTTTGCGCACGCGACGGGGGAACCTTGAGCCACATCGCCAGCCCCAACACCCCAAGCACCGCACTAACCCACCGTCCCAGAGCAATCATTGCGCGCATTGATCTTTTTCCTTTCTGACAAACATCTGTAGGAAACAGTCCGATTCGTCACTTTTGCTCGGAATCGTCCTCAGCATCGCGTCGCGCCACCGGCGCAAGTATTCGAATATGCGGCATGCCCGTCTCGTTCATTGTTTTATTCAAGTTGGCAAGATCTTCGTCCACAACCTTTTTTAACTTGCCCAATGCATCGTCTGCGAGCTTGGTTACATCCTCGAGCTCCTGCATCTCCTGCCCCGACGGAGCGGCCGTGTAACCGCCGATTTCGGCCAGCAAGCTCTCCACGCGGCCCGGCAGCGGCGGCGCAATATATTCAAGCGGAGGCCCGGCATTACCCATCGGAATGGCCGGAGGGACGAACTTGGTATGCAGCTCATCAACTTTCTTTGACAAGGAATCCATTGCATTCTTTACGTTGTCCGGAACTTTTATGCCGTTGGGTTTTTCAGTTTCTTTCTTCCATGAATTCTTCATCGCGGTCAACGCTTCCTTTAGTCCCACGATTGTGTCGCGCCCTTTCTCGACATTTTTTGCCATTTCATAGAGCTCCGCGATAGTCTCGCGGCGCGCCGCACGGTCGGCCGCGGAGAGCTCCAGCCGTGAATCCTCTTCGACTGTGATCTTGCCGGTGGCATCTTTGCCCGCAGCACTGATCTTCACCGCATATTCACCCGGCTCAACCAGTGGCCCGCGCGGTCCAAAGCCGAAGAAACCGGACGCCTGCGCTTCGAGTTGTTGTGCTGAGGGTTGTGCCGGTGGGTCATAACGCAAATCCCAATTCACGCGGTTCACGCCGGCAGCGCCCGGCCCATCGAAGTGACGTACCTCTTTTCCGTCTTTATCCAGAATCGTGATCTTTGTTTTTCCTTTATTCTCGGCGGCGCCTTCGCTCCCCGCTCCGCCAGCGCCTCCACGTCGCCCCACGCCTCCTCGGCTTTCTCCCGGACTTTCCTCGCCCTCTGCAGCGTCGGCCTTCGGCGGCACAGCGGGCACAGCGGACTTCAGGTAATACGTAATCAGCGCACCGTAAGCCGGATTCTTCGCAGCGAAACTCTTATGCCCGCTAAACCATCGCGTCGAGTATGTGCGCCAAGCGGTTGCCGGGCGCGAGTCAAACAGGGCCAGGTCCTGCCCCACCGTGTTGGGATTTATTTTCTCGATCGGCGTCAAGTCATCGAGGATCCATATCGAGCGGCCATGCGTCGCAACAATCAGGTCATTGTCGCGCGGATGGATTGCGATGTCGTAGACCGGAACAGTGGGCAGGTTCAGCCGGAAAGGCCACCAGCTGGCCCCTCGATCCCACGATGCGTACATCCCAAATTCCGTCCCAGCAAAAAGCAAATTGTGATTTTGGGGATGTTCGCGGATAACGTGTACCGAACCGGCCTTCTTCGGTATGCCGCTGGAAATCGCTTTCCACGTATCGCCATAGTCCGTGGTCATAAAGACGTACACGTTGTAGTCGTCGGCGCGATGCCCATCGAAGGCCGCATACGCAGTCCCTTCGGCCCCTCGCGATGCAATCACGCGGCTGACATAAGTTCCCTTCGGTACGCCTGGAACGCGCCCTGCGACATTTTTCCAGGTCCGTCCGTCATCGCGGGTCACTTGCAGATTTCCGTCGTCGGTCCCGGCCCAAAGCACCTTCGCGGAAACCGGTGACTCGCTGATCGAAGTAATCGTCGGATAGTGCTGGACGCCGTCGGCTCGCGACAATGTATTCTTGTCCGGAATCTTTCCGAGAATCGCTAATTTGTTTCGTTCAACGCCGGTGGTCAGGTCCGGGCCAAGCCTCGTCCACAGATCGCCGCGATTGGTTGACTTGAACACGAAGTTTCCGCCGTAATAAATGGTGTTGTGATCGAACGCTGAGATTACGATGGGCGAGTTCCACTGGAATCGGTACGGGGCTTCGCCTTCGCGCGCGTAGGGCATAATCGAGCGCGCTTCGAGTGTGTGCAGATTGCGCCGCAGCAAATGCCCGTCCTGCGCCTCCGAATAAACAGTATTCGGATCGGCTGGATCAATTTGTGCGTAGAATCCATCGCCACCTACGATCCGCACCCAATCTTCGTTGATGGGCCCGTCCGGTCCAAGCGTCTGGCTCGGCCCACACCAGCTTGCATTGTCCTGTAACCCGCCGCAAACATGATACGGCTTCTGCATATCCACACCGATTTCGTAGAATTGGCCCAGGGGAATCGTGTTCACGAAATCCCAGGTGCGCCCGGCGTCGTAGCTCCAATAAATCCCGCCATCGCTGCCTACGATAAGATGGTTTGAGTTCGCCGGATTGATCCACATAGCGTGGAAGTCGCCGTGAATCCTCGTGACGCGTCGTGTTGAAAACGTTTTCCCGCCATCCTCTGAATAAGACATCGGCGCGCCCAGAATCCAGATGCGCAGGTCGTTGTTGGGATCAATCCGAATTTGGCTGTAGTACGACGGCCGCGGATTCGTGCTGCTCATCTTCGTCCACGTCTCGCCTTTGTCTTCACTGCGAAAAACCCCGCCCTTGGAGTGCTGAATTTCCGCGTACACAATATTTGGATTTCTGCGGAAGATATCGAGACCGATTCGCCCAACGTCGCCGCCAGTTTCATACGGCAAACCTTTGGCCAGCTTTCGCCACGTCGCACCGCCGTCAGTGGTTTTGTAAATGGCCCCATGCGGCCCACCGCCAACGAAGCCGTACGGCGTGCGCCGCCTTTCGTACGCGGCCGCGTACAGCGTCTCGGGACTTTCCGGATCCATGGCTATATCGGACACCCCGGTGTCCTCGTTGACGAAAAGCGATTGCGTCCAGGTCTTCCCGCCATCGTTCGTCTTGAAGACTCCACGCTCATGGTTTGGTCCCCACAGGTGTCCGAGCGCCGCAACGTAAACGGTGTTGGGATTGAGAGGATGGATCACCACGCGCCCAATGTGCCGCGTATCTTCGAGTCCCATCTTGGTCCACGTCTTCCCCGAATCGGTGGACTTATAAATTCCATCTCCCCACGAAGAACTTTGCCTGTTGTTGGGCTCACCCGTGCCGGCCCACACAATCGCTGGATCCGATGGAGCTAACGCCAAGTCACCAATGGTCGAAACACTTTGCTTGTCAAATAGCGGCTCCCATGACGTCCCTGCATTGGTCGTTTTCCAGATTCCGCCGGTGGCCGTCCCGACGTACACAATATTCGGATTGCTTTCGACCACAGCAAAATCGTCAATTCGACCTCCCATGACAGCCGGGCCGATCTCCCGGAATTGCAAATTCTTGACCGCAGTGACGGTATCGGGGGCTTCCCCGCCACCCGGTTTCGCCTGCGCCCATCCCGATGCCATGCCCAACGTGAAATTCCAAAACGCCAAGCCCCCCGCCAGCAACGCGAACCTCACCGCCTGCTTGATCATGCCAGTCATGTCGTGCTCCTTAAAAAATGGCGAACAAAATAACGACGGGGAAGCTTGTTAGCAACACCTATCTGATTGTTGTTATAGCGCAACTTGCGGCCCGGTCCACAGGGAATGTATCAGTATCATTCGCACGCCCGATTTGCAACCCCAACTCCTGCATCCTCGGTAAACGTGATTGTTTTCCGAGAACCACGGGTCATTTCAGTCGTCTGCACTCAAAAAGAAGTACCGTAAACCCACATCCAATGGATGGGCCGTGCGCTGACGCGCTTTGCTCGGCGTCGTTTCGCGTGCTAGGCTAACTCCTTTTGGCGTCATTTTAGGATGCACTGTCTGCGCATGGTCCCCCAACACGCGGCGAAGCTTTTTATTGTTCTCTTCCGCTTTCTGCTTCTTTCCTTTTTGTGTTTTGTCTTGGTTTCCGCAGCCCACGCTGCACAAAAGCGCGTCGGCTCGGGCCAGGCTCGCGGGGTCGCCGAGCTCTCCGCCAACGGCCCGCAACGCCGCCAAGGCGACCTCTACAGCGCCGACGACGACGTGCAGCTTCGCTATCTGGACGTGCGCCTTCGCGCCGACCACATGGAATATAATGCCGCCACATCCGAAGCAATGGCCCGCGGACACGTCGAATTTGACTACCTGAATCAGCACCTTGAGGCTTCCGAAGGCCGATACAACGTCGAGAACGGTGTGGGTACGTTCAGCGATGTTCGCGGCACCATAAAGATCGACCGGCGTCCCAACTCCGCAATTCTCGTGACCGAAAATCCTCTTTATTTTGAAGCCCGCCAGATCCAGCGTCTCGACGCGGGCACCTACGTCCTCCACGGCGTGTGGCTGACGGTCTGCCAGCCCGACCGCCCCAAATGGAAATTTTATGCCAAGCGCGCCACTGTTCATCTGGATAAAACTGTGGCCCTGGTCAACGCCAATTTTCGCCTCTTCAGCATCCCGCTGTTTTATCTTCCCTATGCGACCGCTCCGGCAGGGCGACGCGTCCGCCAGTCAGGCTTTCTGCTTCCCGATGCAGGGCAATCCTCGCGCAAGGGCTTTGTTCTCGGCGACGCATTCTACTGGGCGCCTTCCAGTTGGATGGACGCCACAATTGGCGCGCAATACCTCAGCCGTCGCGGATGGAGCCAGAACGCCGAAGTTCGCGCGCGCCCGTCAGACAATACTCACTTCACTTACAACTATTTCGGCGTGCGCGACCGCGGTCTCGAAGGCGCCAATGGTGTGCGTATTCCCCAGGGCGGCCACCGGCAGCACCTCGAAGCAGACGCACTCCTCCCTCATGGCTGGCGCGCCGTTGCTGAGTTCAACCAACTTTCCTCGCTTACGTTTCGCTTGGCATTCGCTGAATCCTTCGGCGAAGCGGTCAACGCCGATCTGCGCAGCTCATTCTTCGTCTCCAACAATTTCAGTGGCTTCAGCCTCAACTTCGCTGCGCTGCATGACAAAAATTTCCTCAGCATCCAGCCGGAAACTTCCGTGGTCATCCAGAGCGCACCGGAAGCGCGTTTCAGCTCTGTCGAGCAGGCACCCTGGAAACGCTGGCCCATTTATTTTGCTTTCGATTCATTTGCCGGTGCGCTTCATCGTCAGGATGCCGCCATCGATACACCGGCCGCCGTGCAGCGTTCCGAAATCGCGCCGCGTGTCACCCTGCCGCTTCACTGGGGACCATGGCTCGGCGTTACCACCACGGCTGCCTTCCGCGCCACCCGCTACGGGTCCGAACTGATGAACGGTTCCGTTGCCGGCCATTCTTTTGCGCGCACCACCGGCGAATTTAGCGTGGATCTACGCCCGCCTTCCTTCGCACGAGTTTGGGATGGCGTGGGCACGAAGTGGAAACACACCGTTGAACCGCGCCTCACTTACAATTACGTCACCGGGGTCCACGATTTCAGCCGCTTCATCCGTTTTGATGCCGACGAAACGCTGACCAATACCAACGAGGTCGAGTATGGCATCATCCAGCGCCTCTATCGCAAACTAGGCGATGCTCCCGCCGACCAGCTTCTCACCTGGCGTCTTGTGCAGAAGCATTATTTCGATCCTACGTTTGGCGGCGCGCTGGTCACCGGACAGCGCAACGTTTTCGCCGCGCTGAATTCCATGACTCCGTTCGCCTTCGCTGACACTCCGCGCCGTTGGTCGCCCATCGTCAGCGACTTGAAAATTACACCCGGAGGCATTTACGATGCTGAATTGATCCTCGGCTACGACACGCAGCGCAGAAGGCTCGCCACGATCGGCACGCTCCTCAAAGTACGCCCTTACCGCGAGGTTTTTCTTACCCTGGCGCACTTCAATATCAAAGCCGACCCCATCGTCCAACCTTTCTCGAACCAGATCCGCGCTGTTCTCGGCTATGGGGACTTCAATCGCAAAGGATTTAATATGGCCGCGGGCTTCAGCTATGACATTGCCGGAGCCATTCTGCAGAACCAGCTCGTGCAGGTCAGCTACAATGGGGCCTGTTGCGGCCTGGCTCTCGAGTACCGCCGTCTCAATCTCTCGAGCGTTCGTACTGAAAATCAGTTTCGTGTGGCCTTCATTATCGCCAATATCGGAACCTTCGGAAATCTTCGCCGCCAGGAGAAAATTTTCTAACGATCACAGACGCCATGAATGACGCTGACCTCCCCTTCGCTTCCATCGAGCAACTTGTTCCTCTGATTCAAAAGAAAAAAATCTCCCCTGTCGAGCTCACCAAGCTTATACTCCGCCGCATCGAACGCCTCAATCCAAAGCTTAACGCGTACATAACCGTCACCGCCGACCTGGCCCTTAAACAAGCACGCACGGCTGAAGCTGAAATCGCAGCCCCGCGAAGTCGCACAAACTATCGCGGTCCCCTGCATGGCATACCCATTTCGCTCAAAGACAACATCTATACTGCGGGAATCCGCACAACGGCGGGCTCGAAAATTTTGGCCAATTTTGTTCCCAAAGAAGACGCAACGGTGGTCAAACTCTTGCGGCAAGCCGGCGCAGTCATCCTCGGCAAGATGAATCTGCACGAATTTGCTTACGGCGTTACCTCTAACAACCCGCATTTCGGTCCCGTGCGCAATCCCTGGGATCGCAGCCGTATACCCGGTGGCTCGAGCGGTGGCTCCGCGGCAGCCCTGGCTGCAGGCCTGTGCTACGCGTCGATTGGCACCGACACCGGAGGCTCGATCCGCATCCCCGCTGCTCTTTGCGGAGTGGTAGGCTTCAAGCCCCAATACGATCGGGTTCCGGCCAACGGCGTTGTCCCTCTTTCTGCATCTCTCGACCATGTTGGGCCCCTGGCGCGCACCACTGCCGACGCCGCGCTCGTCTTTGGGGAAATCATGAAAGAAACAGAGACGAGCCGTCGATCCTTTAAAGACTTCCGGCAATTCCGCGGAAAACTTTCGAAACCTTTGCGCCTGGGCATTCCAACCGATTATTTCTGGGAGCAGATCGACGCTGAAGTTTGCACCATCGTGATGCAGGCTTGCCGTCGTTTCGAGCAATTGGGCGCCAGCATTGAAGAAATCGCGCTGCCCAACGTTCACCGCTGCGCCGATCCGAGCACCACCATCGCCCTAGCCGAAGCGCGCGCCTATCATGAGCAAGAGGGCTGGTATCCCGCACGCGCCACCGATTATGGCGAGGATGTCCGGCAGCGTCTGGACATGGGAGGCAACATTCGGGCGGTCGACTACATCGCTTCCGAAAACCTTCGCTCCACTTGGGTAAGCGATTTCAACCCGCTGATATCTGGTAAACATTCAGGCGGTAAGCTGGATGCGCTATTGGTGCCGACGGTGCCGCTCGTGGCGCCGCCGATTGGTGCCGAAAAAGTTTTTATCGGCGGAAAAAGCGTCTCCCTGCGGGCTGAGCTAATCCGCCTGAATCGCCCCGCTAATTATTTTCAAATGCCGGCGATTTCGATTCCCTGCGGATTCACTAGCGCCGGATTGCCCGTAGGCCTGCAGCTCATTGGCGGTGCATTCAGCGACTTCACACTTCTGCGCATCGCTCACCTCTACGAAGTTGCTCACGATTGGCACCTCCGCCACCCCCCTGTGGATTAGAATCGCTGTGCTTGAGTGTGCGCACCTCACATCGCGTCTTAAAAGCGCAGTCAACCTGAGTCCGCGGGAATCCTTTCCCTTTCGATTCTTTGGAAGACGCGGGGGCACATGACTCGGTCTCCGATTACCTGCCTCAGACCTGGCCAGTAATGACACTCACAAGTTCTCGGCGTAAAATAAAGCGTACAATAGACACATGCCAAAGAATAATCCACGATTGGTCGAAGTCACCTGCCCATGCTGCCACGCTAAACTAGCCATAGACCCCGATCTCGCAGTTGTGTTATCGCACGAAGTACCTCCCAAAGCGGCTCCCGGTGTGGATATTTCCGACGCCCAGCGCATCCTGCAAGAACAGGCACAACGCCGCGAAGACAAGTTCCGCGATTCGTGGCAGGCTGAAAAGGTAAAAGACGACGTTCTCAACCGCAAGTTTGAAGAGGCCCTCAAGAAAGCGAAAGACCAGCCAGTTGATAGGCCGCTGCGAGATTTCGATCTCGAGTAATCTCCGCAAGACCAAACCTCTGTCATACTCTTCGCTGTGAAACGCAGGACCGCTCACATCTGGATTTTTCTGCTGTTCATTGCCGCGACGGGTTTCGCGCCATTCACGGAGGCGACCGGTATCGCAGGCGCCGGAACGATGTTCTGGAGCACACCCGACATAGTGACAAATCTGCACTCACAGCAGCTGCCGGCAAAGCCAGCGCAGCGCGCGAAATTACCGAAGCCGCGAGTCCTGGACCCCGGCGCTCTCGCACGGGATCCGCAAACCGGAGAACTGCGGAAAAAGCGCGAACTTCAGAATGGTGACAGCGCTGACGGTTCCAGTGCCGAATCTCGCAACCGAGTGGCGATACGTGCTCGCGTTAGCCTGGTTGAAGTCGGTTGCACCGCAATAGGCGCCGATGGCAACTCCCTCAAGGGATTGCACGCGGAACAGTTTCGCATCTACGAGGATGGCGCGCCGCAGCGCATCGCGCACTTCGATGCGGCGACCGAGCCCGCCTCCATCGCGCTCATGATAGATGCAAGCCCCAGCGTCTACCGCGAGCTTGGTGAGATGCGCGACGCGGCCCGCTCTCTCGCGGCAAACCTCGCTCCCCAGGACGAAGTGGCCGTCGTGGCATTTGCCCGCCAGGCACATCTGCTCCTGCCGCTCACGCGCGATCGAGCAGTGCTGGAACGCGCGCTGGCATCGCCTGATCTCGCGCGCGTCGCGAACGAGAACACATCTAATATTTATCAGGCTGTTTATCTTACCGCGCGCGATTTATTTTCCGGACGCTCCGGCCGCAAAGCGATTTTATTGCTTACCGACGGGCAAGACAGCGGCCTGGGACTCGGCTGGGAAACCAAGACAGCACTCCCGCGCCTAGGGGAAATGGCAGACCGGCTCACCTTTGAAGATATTGTTCGCGAGCTATCGGCGGCAGGAATTGAGGTTTACGCAATTTCTACCGAGCCGCATCCAAAGCCGATGACCGCCCAGTGGCTCGCGACGCATCAAAGCGTGCCCATAGTCTCGGAGGCAACTCGAAAACTTGAAGTACCTTTGTACACAGCCTATGTGGCGGAATTGGTGCGGCGAACCGGCGGCCAAATTTACTTTTTACGCGAGATCGGCACGCTCGGCGGCGTGTATCGAAAAATTGCCGAAACGCTGCGCGAGCAATATATGCTCGGTTATTATCCGTCGGAGGGTTTGGCGAAGCCCGGCTGGCGCTCCCTTCGCGTAGAATTGCCCGAACGCGCCGCGCGACTCACTCATCGCGCTGCCTACTATGTCGCGGCGGAACCCTAAGAACTTCACAATCCCGAGACGTACAATGGAACGCGAAATGTTTCGGCGAAAGCGATTCCGTCTAAAGCTGCCCTCGCGAACTCTTTTGCTCGGCGAGCGCACGCTCGTTATGGGCGTGCTCAATCTAACTCCTGACAGTTTTTCCGACGGCGGCCTTTTCGCCGGTACGGGCAGCGCTCTCGCACACGCGCTCGCCATGGAACAAGCCGGCGCCGGCCTGATCGATATCGGCGGCGAATCCACGCGTCCCGGTTCGCAACCGATTGCCCTCGAAGAAGAACTGCGGCGTGTTCTGCCGGTTCTGAAACAATTGCGCGGCAAGCTGCGCATTCCCATCTCGATTGATACGCGCAAAGCACAGGTAGCCGAAGCTGCGGCCGAGGCAGGCGCGGAAATCATCAACGACATTTCCGGATTGCGGAGCGATCCGCGTATCGCTGAAGTGGCGCGGAAGCACAAATTGTCGCTCATTCTGATGCACATTCGTGGTGAGCCACACACCATGCACCAAGGTCCGTTCGCGCGCGACGTTTGGCCGGAGGTCATCGCCGGATTGCGTGCAGCCGTCGCTCGGGCCCGCCACGCCGGAGTTCCGCGTTCGCAAATTATCCTCGATCCGGGCATCGGCTTCGGCAAAAGCTTTGCGCAAAATTACGAACTCCTCGCACGCCTCCCGGACCTCGCCAAGCTCGGCTACCCGCTGCTGGTAGGCACTTCGCGCAAAACATTTCTCGGAGCCACCCTGGCACGTGATGGAGGCCGAGTCCCGCCCACCGAGCGACTGCAGGGCACTGCCGCCACTGTGGCCGCAAGCATTCTCGGCGGTGCGCACATCGTTCGCGTTCACGATGTGGCCGAGATGGCGCAAGTAGCGCGCGTCACCGACTGCGTTCTGGACCCCCGTTTGGCTGCAAAGTCTTAGCCCTTCATTCTTAGTACGTCGCGTCGCTGCGATATAATCGGCCCGGGACATTCATGCGCGAGCCAGCGGCAAGGTCCCCGCAGCGATCGCCAAGCGAGCGCAGCACGCGCGCAGGATTAGTTTGCGATCGTTAGTATTTTTGCGAAGGAGCGATTTCATGCGAATTTGTATTCGACGCGATGCAACCCTCGTCATCTTTCTGTTGGGGATCGGCACAGGCACCTGCCTTGTTCCGGCATCAGCGCAAACTCTGCAGGCGCCGTCCGGCGCGCTCCAGCTCAAGCCCCCTCAGGGCACCGCGGGGTGCTCGGCAACCGCGACTTCATCGTGCGAGCAAGCGGCCGCCAAAATTCTCCCCCTGGTGATGGGCCCGTCGCCGCTCGAAGGCAATCTTCGCCGCCTCACCGACGAAATCGGTGGCCGCGTCACGGGCACTCCAGCAATGAAACACGCCGTGGAATGGGCGGTAGCCGCCTTCCGCTCCGCTGGCGTCGACGTGCACACCGAAAAATACACGATGCCCGTGACGTGGAGCGAAGGCGCCACACGTCTCGACGTTCTCGCACCCATGTCCTTTCCCGTACACTTGCTCTCCACCGGTTGGTCGCCCACGACACCAGCCGGGGGCATCGAAGCCAATCTAGTGGACGTCGGCCATGGCACCGCGTCGGAATTTTCCGCAGGGGGTTCCGCAGCGAAAAAAGGCGCGATCCTATTGGTGCACAGCGAAGTAAGTGTGACCTGGGCCGACCTGTTCAACGAATACATGCGCGCCCCTGAAATTATCGCGCTCGCTAAACGCGCCGATGCCACGGCAATTTTATGGATGTCCGCGCGAGAGCGGCTGCTACTCTATCGCCACACAAATTCTCTTGATGGAGCCATCGACAAAATTCCGCAAGCCGTCGTCGCCCGCGAAGACGCTATGCGCCTTGCGCGCTGGGTCGCCAGCGGACAACCGGTTCGCGTTCGTTTGGACCTCCCCAACACGATCGGCGGTCCTGCAGAGCAGGAAAATGTTGTTGGCGAAATCCGTGGCCGCGAAAAGGCCGATGAAGTGGTTATCCTCGGCGCGCATCTCGACTCTTGGGAACTCGGCACCGGCGCGCTCGACAACGGCTGCAATGCCGCCCTGGTGATTGAAGCAGCGCGTGCTATTGCCGCCAGCGGGTTGCTCCCGCGCCGCACCATCCGATTCGTTCTGTTCTCCGGCGAAGAACAAGGCACCCTCGGTTCGCACGCTTATGTCCAGCAGCACGCCGCCGAGCTCGACAAAATTCGCGCCATGATTGCCTTCGACGAGGGTATTGGCCGCGTCTCCGGTTATTCGCTCGGCGGTCGTAAAGACATTGAAGCCGGCGTGCGCGAGGCCCTCAAGCCGCTCGAATCTTGGGGCTCGAATCATCACACGGCGGACGCCTTCATCGGCACTGACAATTTCGATTTTCTTCTCGAAGGCATCCCGAATCTAGTTGCGAACCAGGAAGAATCCAACTACCTTCCCAACTACCACGCCCAGTCCGATACATTCGACAAAGTAGACATCCGCGAACTCAAGCTGCACGCCGCTCTGGCCGCCGCGACGGCCTGGGGCATCGCCGACCGCGCCGACCCACTAGGCAAACGCCTCTCCCGCGCGGAGGTCGAAGCTGTTCTCCGTGACACCTCCCTCGACAAACAAATGCAGCTCCTCGGCTACTGGAAATCCTGGCAAGACAACTCCCGCGGCCGCCACCCTTAGAAGCTTCTCCACTCCGAAAAGCAGTCGGTCTGTGCGACCTGAGAAGGCGGTGCGCAAGGTTTTGTTACAGGCTCTAAGCCGGGATTTGATGTGGCCTGCCGCGCAACGGGCAGAAAAACTGCGGGGCCAAAACGGCTACTCTCTATATGCGGTACTATGCTGGTGACGCGCTGGACCGCCACCAATGACCCTCAACAGCAATCCTGAAGCTGCTTGGAGCTACCACAACACTACCAAGCATTCCTACGCCAGCGTGCACAATAGTCGCCATTTTTTGGATTGGGCCAATCAACCCTTGCCATTCAAGGCTTACACCGCTCTAGACCCGTTGCCGCTTCCGCAAGAATTACGCCAAACCGGCGTGGCTGCCCTTTCTGCGGTCGCAGAGCGCATCCAGCCGGAGGCTCATGCTGTACCCGACCTGGAGGCGCTGGCCCAATTGCTGTATCTAAGCGCCGGTATCACTCGGCATCGAAAGCATCCTGGCGGTGATATTTATTTTCGCGCTGCAGCCTGTACCGGAGCACTTTACGAGGTTGAGCTCTACATTGTTTGTCGAACTCTTGTCGATTTGGAAGCAGGCGTGTACCACTTTTCCCCTGCAGAGTTCGCCCTGCGCAGATTGCGAGCTGGAGACTACCGCGGTGTCCTGACTGAGGCTACCGGGGATCAAACGGCAATTGTCCATGCCCCGCTTACCATCACCCCTGTTTTCATCGTCTGTACCTGCACCTACTGGCGCAATGCATGGAAATATCAAGCCCGCACCTATCGCCACTTTGGCTGGGATAATGGCACTCTTCTAGCCAATCTGCTGGCCGTCGCGACGGCTCGTGGAATGCCTGTCAAGGTGATCTGCGGATTCGTAGACCGAGACGTGAACCGATTGCTTGATGTCGATGCCGAGCGTGAGGTCGCGTTTTCTCTGGTAGCCCTAGGCCAGGTCACAGCTTTGCCCCAGCAAGCACCTTCCCAGCTCTCTGCTCTCCATTTGGAAAGCGTTCCGCTGTCTCGCAGCGAGACTGTCTATCCAGCCATGCGCAAAATTCACGCCGCTTCTTCGCTCCATTCGGCTGAGGAGGTCAAGGCTTGGCGTGGCAACGCACCGCTCCCTAAACTGCCGCCGCCAACCGGACCCATCGTTCAGCTCCACCCGTACTCGGATGCGGAAATACCTCGTGATCCAATCGAACAGGTTATCCTTCGCCGGGGCTCCGCACGCAAGTTTGCGCAAGTACCGATCACGCTGCCACAGCTCTCGACCATGCTGGATCGAGCTACTCGTGGTATTCCAGCGGACTTCCTGGATTCACAAGGGACGGCTCTGAACGAGCTCTACTTGATTGTGAACGCAGTCGAAGGTCTCGATCCCGGGGCCTACGTGTTGCATCGTGACTTGCAGGTGTTCGAATGCCTGAAAGAGGGAAACTTCCGCGCTCAGGCTGGTCATCTGGGTCTCGATCAGCAGTTGCCAGCCGATGCTGCCGCGGACATCTTCTTCCTTGCGGACCTACAAATCATATTGGGGCGCTTCGGCAATCGCGGATATCGCGCCGTGCAGCTTGAAGCTGGCATCGTAAGCGGCAAGCTGTATCTTGCCGCTTATGCCCAAGGACTCAGTGCAACCGGTTTGACGTTTTACGATGATGATGTGATCCAGTTCTTTTCTCCTCATGCCCGCAGCAAGAGCGTGACCATGTTGTTGGCAACAGGCAAGAACGCCAAATCAATACTGCAGTCCTAACACTAACGATTGGCAAATTCCGTGGGCGTTGAAACCTCAATCATGGTCGGGGATTTCTGAACTGGAGTGATTTCCTGTGGGTAAGTCTTTCGCTTTCGTTCTCGCTAAGGACGCGGAGATTCCGGCTTGGACACAGCGAGCCTAACTTGTACGTCCAGTTCACACTGGACAACTTTAAGATGGGTATCGCGCACCGGCCGGTATAACCAGAGCCATCGCGCTATAATTTCTACGATGACCGCAAGTACCGAAAAACGTGCCGCGCCTGCCGCGTCGCCCATTCTGGCGCTGGACTACGGTCGCAAGCGCATCGGTCTCGCCGTGTCTGACGCGTCTGGCGTTTTGCCCCGGCCGATCGAAACGCTCGTGCGCAAGAATCGCCGCGACGATATCAAGCGCCTGCGCGAGATCGCGCGCGACAATGGTGCTCGCCTGCTGGTGGTTGGTCATCCCTTGCGACTTGACGGCTCGCGTGGCGACATGGCCCAGGAAGTCGAACGCTTTGCCAAGCGCCTGGAAAACCAACTTGGCTTACCGGTGGAGTTAATGGACGAGCGCCTGACAAGCTGGGAAGCCGAACAGCTCGAAGATCAGTTTGCGGGACCGCTCGCTGCCGCGCTCTCCGGCAAGGGCGAAAAACACGGTATGGATTCGGTAGCGGCCGCAATCATTCTCCGCGATTATCTCCAACAGCGTCGCGGCAATTCTCGCAATACTGTTCGCGCCAATCTGCGCGCAAAGGGAAGGCCACAAAGCTGACATGCGCCGCGCAGTTGCATTTCTCGTCGTTCTTTTCCTTCTCGCCGCGGGCGGCTTAGCGGGATGGCTGTGGATTTCCCTTAAGGTACCCTACCAGCGGTTTCCTCAAGAGGGTGTCTTCGTCACCGTGCCGCACGGCGCTTCGGGCAGGTTCGTCGGACGCATTCTCGCCAGGAATGGTGTGGTGCGTAGCGCTACAGTTTTTGAGTTACTGAGTCGCCGCCATCCTCGGCGCACCCTGCAAGCCGGCGAATATTTCTTCGACCACGCGGTAACCGCCGGCGAGGTATTCAACACCATTTCCAGCGGAAAAATTTACGAAAAAAGCGTCACTGTGCCGGAAGGCTACACCATGTTCGACATCGCGCAGCTTCTTGAGCAGCAAGGGGTGCTCAACCGTGATGAGTTTCTTGCAGCAGCACGCGACCCATCGCCCATTCTGGATCTCGCTCCGAACGCCCGTACTCTCGAGGGCTTTCTCTTTCCGGCCACATATCCTTTTCCGCGCCATCCGTCGGCGCACGACGTTGTCGAGACCATGGTTCACCGCTTCCGCGAAGTCTGGCAAAGGCTCTCGCCCGATCCGGAGTCGCGTGGTCGCAAGCTTGAGCAAGTTGCGACGCTCGCTTCTCTGGTCGAGCGGGAAACGCCGGTTCCCGCCGAGCGTCCCATCGTAGCGGGTGTTTTCACCAATCGTCTGCGCCGAGGTCAGGCGCTGCAATGCGACCCAACAGTGGCCTATGCGCTCATGCTAAAGGGGAAATACACCGGAACGTTAACTGGCACAGACTTGCGCATCGATTCGCCGTACAATACCTATCAGCACCCAGGTCTTCCTCCGGGGCCCATCGCCAACCCTGGTGAGGCTTCTCTAAAAGCCGCACTCGAGCCGGCGCCGGTGGACTACTATTATTTTGTCGCGAATACACAGGGTGGTCATTTCTTTAGCAAGACGCTGGCCGAGCACAACACCAATGTCGCGAGGTATCGTCGCCTGCTCAGACCTAATGCGCAGTCCGAGCTCGCCCAGATTGAGGTTCCGGAAGTTGAGAACACCCCAGTCGACACCAGCGAACCCGCGGCGCTGTTGAAGAAAAAAGAGCCACCGAAGAAGGAACGCAGTATAAAGAAGCAAGGTTCCAGGAAGAAGCCTCACTCGAAAAAACGCTCATGACCCAGAACGAACATCCCACCAAGAAGAAAATGATTCTGGAAGTCGCGCGCGAGCTGCGCGTTCCGAAATATACGCCTGCCGAGGTCGAGCAGATTCGCCGCCAGCTTATTGCCCGCTTAGGTACCGGCGGAAAAACGTCGGCGGACTATATCGCCGGCGTTCTTGAAACTGCTGGTCTGCGCGTAGTGTGGTCGACCAAAGCCGATACGGAAGGACATTACGAAGAAGAATTCCACGACTTGCTGCATTTCGGCACTCTCGAGGAAGCCGAGATGTGTCTCATCCGCCTCGACGAACTCTTGCGGCGCTTCCGCGCTGAGCATGAAGCCGCCGCAGTCGAACGGGTCCTTGAAGTTGCGCGGCTCGGACGCAGGCGTGCCGAGATGATCGCGCGCAACGCAAAAGTCGAACCGCACAAGCGCGCCGAAAAAGAAGAGATTATGAACTGGTTCAAGATCTGGCTGGAGACCCCCGACGCGTTCTTCGATTGGCTCGATGTTCGCAAGCAATCTCCGGAATTCCAGCGCAACTTCCCGGCTGCCCCCGAAGAAGTCTGAATTACATTGCAGCTCGTGAGATTGGTTACCGGCAGGCGCTATTCGTAACGCAAAGCTTCCACAGGGTCAAGGCGCGCGGCTTTGACCGCAGGCCAAACCCCAAAAATTAATCCAATCGAAATACTTACGGTCAGGCCGGCAGCCGCAGCCCACAGAGGCACAACGGCTTGCCATTTCAAGGCGGCGCGAATGAGGAACACGAGCGCATTGACAAAAACAAGCGCGATGATGCCGCCCACCCCGGTGAGGGTCATGGCCTCGAGCAAGAATTGCCAGGTGATGTCGCTGCGGTGAGCCCCAATGGCTTTGCGAATGCCGATTTCACGAGTGCGCTCGGTCACGCTGACCAGCATGATATTCATAACCCCAACGCCGCCGATCAATAGACCGATGGAGCTGAGCACGATTGTTGCCAGGAAAACTGTGCTGACAATTTCGTGGAACTGTTGAACCGACTGCTGGGCAGTCTCGATCGAGAAATTGTCCTTCTCGCTGTATTTTACGTTGCGGCGCCGTCGCAGGACGTCGCGAGCTTGATCGACGGCTGCATCTAGCATGGCCGGTGTCAGCGACTGGATGCGGATGGCATTTTCGTAAGCGCCAGGATAAATTTTGCGGAATGTGAGGTATGGGATCAAGACCCTGCGGTCCTCATCATCCGGCCCCATGCCACCTTTGGGTTTCTGAACCACGCCGACGACCATGAAGGCGGAGCCATCAATGAAGATATCTTTCCCGACGGCACTGCGCCCTGGGAAAAGAACGGGCCCTACGTTTTCGCCGATGACCACAACTTTGTCGCGATGAATATTTTCGGCCTCTGTGAAGAAGCGGCCGTCGAGGATATTTGCATTCGCATAGACCTGTGCGAAGTTCGCAAATACACCGCGAAAATCGATGGCCGAAACGCTGCCGTCGCGCGTCTGAACTTTGTGCGTGTTTTCCCACTGATTGATCCAAACCGTGGTGTTCTTCACGGCAGGACAGCCGGACTGAATCGCTTCGCCATCCTCGAGCGTGAGCGGCTTACGCATGCGCTCTTCTTTGGGACGGCGTCCGTTGTGAGGCCCCTGGTCAAACCGTGAGATGAACGCCGTATCGTTGCCATACTCACTCATGGCGTCGGTTACGGTTTTATCGAAACCCGCTACGATTGCCGCGACGAGCATGATGACGCTGACACCCAGCACCACCCCAAGGACGGTAAGCAGGCTGCGCAGTTTGTGGGTGCGCAGAGTGTCCAGCGCCTGCTTCAGATTTTCACGATGCGACTGGGCCATAGCGTGCTCCTTATGATTCCGCGCGAAGGGCTTCGATGGGATCGAGACGCGCGGCGCGCATCGCCGGGTAAATGCCAAAAAACAGACCAACACCGGTGGACAGTGATAGGGCCACGATGACGGCGCTCACCGGCGTACGCAGGGGAAGCGATATTGTGGCGCGCACGAGCTGTTCAATCCCCAACGCCAACAGGATGCCTACAACACCCCCAACTGCTGAGAGCACCGCGGACTCGGCGACAAATTGCATGATGATGTGATTGCGCCGCGCGCCAAGAGATCGGCGGATGCCAATCTCGCGAGTACGCTCCGTGACGCTCGCCAGCATAATGTTCATAATGACGATACCACCGACAACCAAGAAGACAGCAGTAAGCCCCAGGGCCATCCGGAAGATACTCGCGGTGAGCGACTCCCACAGACTAGTAATCGAGGCCGAGCCAACGATGCCGAAATCATCAGGAGAGGCATAGGGCACGTGATGGCGGGTGCGAAGGAGCATGCGCGCCTCATCCTCGGATTGATCGAGCAGTTCGGCGTGGTGCGCTTGCACGAAGAATGTAATGGATTGCCTGGGCTTATGCCATTCCTTGCGAAAGGTTCCGAACGGGATTAGTACAAAGGTGTCGCGAGACTGTCCCAAGACGGTTCCGATGGCCACAGCTGTTCCGACGACGAGGTAAGAGGCGGAGCCAGCGCGAATCGTTTTTCCAACGGGGTCAACATTGGAGAAGAATTTTTTGGCGATGTCGGCGCCGATGAAACAGACGGGCGAGCGGTGCAGATCATCGGAGTCGGTCAAAAAGCGTCCGGTAGCCAAATTGATGCTGCGTATATCCGCGTAATTTGAGCTCACCCCGACAATGTTAACGTCCTCAAATAGGGCACTTCCGTAGCGCACGTCGGAAAGCGCCTGTTCGATGGCGGCAATTTGTTTCGCCGTGCCCATCTCTTCAGAAAGCGCACGGTAGTCTTCGACCGACAGTGGCGGCCTCTTCTGAGCTTTGATCCAGGCGTCAAAGCTGGTGATGATCCCGAAGCGATCGATCACGAAAACGTCAGCACCGAGGTTCGCAATTTTGTCTGCAACATAGCCGTTCAGGCCATCCACAAGACTCATGACCGCCACGAGAGTTGTCACGGCAAGAATGACCCCGAGAAGCGTGAGGAGGCTGCGAAGCTTATGAGAACGCAGCGCATCCAGGGAGAGGCGGAAGGTCTCCCCGAGAGCGACACTTGCTTTCTTGAGGTTTCTGAGCTTCATCGGCCAATTCTGTTAGAGAATACGGCGCGGCTGCGCACAAAGTTGCACATCTACTACTATACTGATATCGACGCGCACTAGTATAGACGGTTCGCTCCCCTATTTCGTTCCCCTCAGAGACCTTAATTCTTGAGAGATAAGTAGATGTTGTGGGTTTCGGTGGCGTCAGGTACTGTTAGCGGGTAAAGGCAGCCAGGCCGTGTTTTTACTAGAGCTAAGAAGCTTGGTTGTTGGGGTGAACTATGCCAAACCAATCCAAACGGGACATGTTCGTTGGAGGGCTCGTAATAGTAGCGCTTACGATGGTCATCGCTCCCACTGTCTGTGCGCAGGCTGCGCCTGCAAGCGGATTTCGCGCGGAATTCCTGGCCGACTGGGACGATTTCTCGAAGAAAGCTGTGAGTTTGGCGGAAGCCATGCCCGCGGAGAAATATGCTTGGCGGCCAAATAAAGACGTTCGGTCGGTCAGTGAGATCTACATGCACATTGCCGGCGGCAACTTTGGCCTGCTTCGGGCAACCGGGGTCCAGCCCCCGGAAGGAATCGACAGCCGTGGCCTGGACAAAGTAACCGATAAAGAGAAGGTTGTCGCCACACTGAAGCAGTCCTTCGAGCACGTTCGCAGGGCCATCCTGAATACATCCGATGCGGACTTGGAGAAACCCATCAAGCTGATGGGAACCAACAGCACCGTCCGTGGGGCATATTTCGTTCTCGGCACACATCAGCATGAGCACTTCGGGTTGGCGATTGCTTATGCCCGAGCTACCGGCGTTGTTCCCCCGTGGACCGCGGCTCGGCAAGCCCAGCAGCACCAGCACGAAGAAACCAAACCTAAACCGTAATCATGTCATTGCCGAGAGGTGAAGATGAAACGTAATTGTAAGGCCCTGGCGTGAGCATCTCGGGCAGTCTATCGCGTATGCACGGGTGAATGGCATCGTTTCTCCAGGGACCGAAGAGCAGCAGAGACAGCAAAAACAACAGAAACAACCACCGAAGCCCTCGCTTTGGGGGTATCCATCCTGAAACGCGGGTTCAGAGAAGTAGAAGTGTGCCCGCAACATATAAGCTTATTCTGTTGGAGGCGCGCCTCGATATTCCTAGCAACACTGCGCGCTAAAATGAATCCAATAAATATGCGGCCTGTTGCCGCCTTCGAGCGCGTATGCACTGGTGGGTTTTCCGACTGGCGATGGTGGTGATGCTGACGAGTTCCTCCGGGATGTTGGCCGTCTGCGTAGCTCCATACCTTCACAACGATTCCGAGCCCCGCGTCCCAGACAAACAAGTGCTGCTTAAACGGGTGATTGCCAACCAGCATCACGATGACGCGGAGGTCGACGTCTATGAACACATAGAGCATCGACTGGCGCGCAAGACCGCCGAAGAATCGCCGATCATCCAGGAGCAGGCCTTTCGCGTGATTCCAACCGGTACCGGGGCAGACAAAATTCCCGTCCATCCTGATGGGAGGCCAATTGACCCGGTTGGCTACGCCGAGGAGCTTCGCAAGCTTGAGAAAGCGTTAGTGTGGGCGATGAACACCAATGGGCGTGCGCAACGAGAAGCCCTGGCCAAATATCGAAAGAAGCAAAAGGACCGCGAAGAATTGGTCGATGCCACCCTCGATGCCTTCCTCTTTACGTGGATGGGCCGCGAGAGTGTTGAAGGCCAGACCCTCGCTAAATTTCACCTGGATCCAAATCCCGCATATAGATCAACGTCCCGAGTCACCGCGATTTTTTCCCACATACGCGCAACCGTATGGTTGGATGAATCCGCCGGACAGCTCGCGCGTGTAGACGCCGAAATTTTTGAGGATATGGCATTCGGTGGCGGCGTACTGGCGAAAGTTTACAAGGGCGGCCACATTATCTTCGAGCAATCGGAGGTCGCGCCAGGCATTTGGTTTCCGGTGCTATATGATTACAATCTCGAGGGCAGGAAATTTTTATTCGCAATGGGAATGCATGTCCGGACCAGAATGAAGCAATACAAGCGTATTGGCCCGCCGGCGGAAGCACTTACAGTGATTCGTGCTGAATTGAACAAGGTGCGGCCAGTCCCCTCCGACCCTTAGAATTTCCCGAGCTACAATCGTGGAGCGAGGAAAAGGGCGCTTTCCATGAAAAGTATCCTATTGCGTGCCACGCTCTCGGCGCTTGCCCTCGTATTCTTTGACGTATTGTCCCATCCATTTTTCGGCAATGATTTATGCGCGCAGTCTTCGTCCAATGGAAATTCGGCCGAGCGCCCATCGGGCGAGTCACTAGCTCCCCAAACTGCCGCAGCGCAAGGTGCGGCCAACAAGAAAACGAAAAAGGTTTGGACGAACGAGGACGTCTCTGGACTGACAGGGAGTGTTTCAGTGGTTGGGAATCCCGCGGTGCGTCACCCAATCAAAGGCGAGGCGTCCGAGAGACTCGATCAGCAGGCTCAGGAAACACGGAAATCCGGCGACGATATCAAAGATGCTGAATGGTATCGCCAGCGTCTCGCGCCGCTACGTTCCCAGCTTGAGTACGTTGAGCGGCAGATTCAGAAGCTCAAAAATTTCAGGGCCAGTAACGCAGCACCTGACGGGGGAATGCAGCATGGAAGCCGCTACAACATGACGCCACTGGCGGAGCAGGTGAAGCAGCTCGAGGTCCACAAGAAATCACTGCAATCCAAGTTCGATGATCTCGAAAGCGATGCCCGGCATCACGGCATCGAACCCGGCGAGCTAAGGTAGCCGGTACGCCCTTGAGTGCGTTATTTTGCCACCGCTGCAGCGGTTTCTTTTTCGATCGGCGCGCCCACGAGATTGCCCCATTCAGTCCACGAACCGTCGTAGTTGCGAACTTTTTCAAATCCCAGCAAGTACTTCAGTACAAACCAGGTATGTGAGCTGCGCTCGCCGATACGGCAGTACGCAATGACCTCGTTGTTGCCGCTGATCCCTTTCGCGCCGTACAGCTGCTTGAGCGCCTCAGCCGACTTGAACGTGCCATCTTCATTGACGGCCTGGGCCCAGGGAATATTGGCCGCGCCTGGAATGTGCCCGCCGCGTTGCGCTGTCTCGGTCATGCCCGGAGGCGCAATAATTTTCCCGGTGAATTCATCAACCGAACGCACATCCACCATTTGCGCATTGGAACGCTTTTCCAGAATGGCGAAGATGTCGTCGCGCTTGGCGCGGATTGCCGCGTTCGGCTGCTTGGCTTTATACGTCGTCGGAGGGTAGCTGGGTTTATCGTTGGTCAGAGGAAGCTTCTGCTCCAGCCATTTCTTGCGGCCCCCGTTCATGATAAGGACTTTCTCGTGCCCATAATATTTCAATTGCCAGAAGGCCCATGCTGCAAACCAGTTGTTGTTGTCACCGTAAAGGACAATCGTCGTATCGGGCGAGATACCGGCACGCCCGAGCAACTCCTCAAATGCGCGCGGCTCGGCCAAATCGCGCCTTAGCGCGTCTTGCAGCTCGGTTTGCCAGTTCCAAGCGAGGGCCCCCGCAAGGTGACCTGAATCATACGCCGTCGTATCTACGTCGACTTCTACAATGCGAATCTTGGGGTCATGTGTGTGCGCGGTCACCCAATCGGTGGTTACGAGCACTTCGGGGTGAGCATAATCTGCCATGATTTTTTCTCCAGTCTAGTTAGCTCAGAAACCTTGTTTGGACCTAATGCACCGGAAACAACCAGCGGGAAACGCCCTACAAGTTACCAATATTCGGCCACTTCTGCAACGGAGAGCGCGACGTCAATCCCGACGAAGATGTTGGGATCATATAGATAAAAGTTTGCCGTCGCGGCTCTCCAGCTCCAGCCGCAGCACCCAATCGTAGTGAAAGCCCGCGGTGTGCAGCCAAGCGTCCAGCGTCTCGCGATCGCCAGCCTCAAACTCGACGACCATTTTTCCTTCTTGCATGTTGACCAGAACCCGGCAACTCTTCACGGTCGTCGCATTACGCAGTTTTTCCGCAAGGGCCTCGGCGCCTTGTCGCGTCAGGCATGCAAGCGTGTGCATTGTGAGATATCGCGGCATCGTGTCTCCTTACATGGAAATACACGGAGCGGCCCGGAAAAGCAAATCACCTGTCCGCCGTAGAGGCGCCCGCTGAGGCCATGCCGTTCCGCCAAGCGCGAGCCTCGCAACGATTCAACGGCGAAGCGGCCGAGCCTGTACTAACAGACAGGTTTTCTATCCGGCACAGCTGCTCCTCGCAAGACGCCTAACCTCCCCGGTACGAGATACAGTCAATGTGTCGACCTGTGCCGGAGGAAAATGATGCGAAACAAATTGTTTCTGGCCATTGTGCTGTTCAGCACCAGCTCCGCTGCCCTGGCCTTTTGCATCGTTGCTTACGCGATCATCTATCCGCAGAGCGTTTTGGCCGCGCAAAGGCACACTGGTCATGCAACCTTGACCGGAACAGTCATCGGGCCAGACGACAAACCAATCTCCCATGCTTTGGTCACCTACCAGTCCTCGGCAGGAATGAAAGTGCACATCGTGCACGCTGATTCTCAGGGTCGCTTTAGGATCTCGAAACTCAAAACCGACAATTACGAGGTGCGCGCCGATTCCAAAGGTTTATTCTCCGAATGGATGCACAACGTTCAGGTGAGCGCAGGTCGAGAAAGAACTCTCAATTTGCGCCTGGAATATACGAAAGCGCCCCTCAAGCAGCATTCGACAAAGGCCAAAGCGGCGGCAAAGCCTGCATCTTCGCGTAGCGATACCCGTGGTAGCCGCTAACTCTGACCCCATTCCGCTGAGACCTGTGCCTTGGCCAGCTCGAGGCGGGCTCTTCTAGCCGCAAACGTACTTGAAAAGTCTGAACTGGAACTCGCATCTCAATTAAGACTGCCAAACTTTCGCTGTCCTCCCACTGGTTCAAAACCAGAGCCTTCAAAGGTGCCTAGTACTAATACTGTTGTACCCTTTCGATTGGCATGACTGGCCCATTGCCGCTCACAATGCCGCCGACTAATCTCGATGTAACGGGTTGGGGGCCGCGCGGGGACAGCGGCTCCGCAAGGGGTCGTGTGCGAGCTACCCAACCCGCCAACTCCACAAATGGTCTTGCTCCTAGGTTCTTTCAGCTCTTGGCGTTTGCCTGCTAACCCTCAACAGGTTAAACACGAAACAGGCCCATGGCCCTCCGGCTGCATCCTAACTAGCAGAGACCGGCCCATGGATATTGATAGATTACTCAAAATCAGCGGCATAACCCCCGAGATAGCGCGAAGAACTGTAAGAAACAGGTGTCGCCTGTCACCTAATTTCCCCAGCACACCAAGGCAAATGATCGGCTGGCTCGTGCTGGGCGTGTTGGCAACCACCAGCCTTGGCTTTGCCCTAACCCCGCAAACAGACGCGGCCCTAGCCAGACTCAAGCCAGCCACCATTCAAGCCTTTCAACAATACGTGCAACTCACCGACGCCCAGCACTCGCCGGAGCTTCTGCATTCGCCAGCGTTTCTGTGGGTGGATGCTCTTCCAGACGTCGAGCGTGCAAGGGCCATCGCTGAATTAGCCAGCGGCAGCGTTAAAATCAAGCGCCTCGAAACAAGAGACGACGGCCACGCAATTTTGTGCCCGCACGGCCTGATTCACCATTGGGTCGGGGTGATTTTCGTTCCCGGCGCGAGACTTGAAGACATTTTGCGGGTACTTCAGGACTACGATCATCACGCGAAATATTACACCCCGGATGTTCAGCGATCGAAGCTTCTGGCTCGCAATGGCGACGACTTCCGGGTGTTTTTGCGCTTCCGGCGGAAAAAAGTGGTCACCGTGATACTCAACACCGAACACCAGATACATTACACGCGACTGGATTTGGCACGCGCCACGAGTCGCAGCTCGGCTACCCGAATCGCCGAGGTCCAAGCCCCCGACAAACGCGACGAACGCGAAAAAGCTCCGGGTGATGATGGCGGCTACCTCTGGCGCATGGAAACCTGGTGGCGAATCATCGAGCGCGATGGCGGCACCTACGTTCAGTGCGAGTCCGCTTCGCTTACCCGCGATATCCCGGCTGGATTGGGCTGGCTCGTCGGCCCTTTCGTGAATAGCATTCCCCGCGAATCGCTGACGTTTACGCTCGAGGCCACGCGACGCCAGCTCACCGAAGCGGGGTCGAATCGACATTGAGTCCTTGGTCTCGGAACGATACAATTGAAATCTAATGGCTTCGCCCTTCCACATCATTGCGAATTCGGTGCCTGTTGCGCCCTTAGCAGCATCACGTGAACTCCATCCTCGCCCCGACTGGCTCAAAGTAAAATTCTTTGGTGGCCCGAACTACCAAGAACTGAAACGACTGATGCGCACGCTGAATTTGCACACTGTCTGCGAGAGCGCGCGCTGCCCCAACATGGGCGAATGCTGGGAGCATCGCACCGCGACCTTCATGATCTTGGGCAACATTTGCACGCGTGCTTGCGGATTCTGCGCTGTTCCCTCGGGCAAGCCTGCGGGTCCACCCGACGAAGATGAGCCGCTGCGAGTCGCCGAAGCGGCGGTAAAAATGGGTTTGCGCTATGCTGTGGTCACTTCGGTGAACCGTGACGACCAGCCTGATGGAGGCGCGGCAATTTTTGCACGCACCATTGCAGAAATTCGCCGCCGGCTGCCGGCTTGCAAGATCGAGGTTCTGATTCCAGATTTTCGCGGTGAATGGTCGGCCCTGGAGACGCTTATCGCCGCTCGGCCGGACGTTCTTAATCACAACACCGAAACGGTGCCGCGCCTGTATCGCCAGGTTCGCAAGGGCGCCCTATACGAGCGTTCGCTCGAGTTGCTCCGGCGCGCCAGAGAGCTTGCGCCGCAAATGCCCACCAAAACCGGGCTTATGCTCGGTCTCGGTGAACAAAGACAGGAAGTGCTCGCTGCCATGCAAGACCTCGCCGCGCAAGGGACGAGTATCCTCACCCTCGGACAATATCTGCAACCAACCCGCGAGCATCTCCCCGTTGTCCGTTTTGTTCATCCCGATGAATTCGCCGAATACAAAGTTCTCGGCGAAGCTATGGGGTTCAAACACGTCGAATCAGGCCCGCTAGTTCGCTCCTCGTATCACGCCTTCGAGCAAGAAGAGGCTGCGCGCATCTAACCTTTCGGACGCTTCTGTGAATAAGATCGTTGCTGCCCACCAGAAAGGCTAAATCTGCTGCAGGTTAACGATTTTAATCGTGCTAAACTAGATAGAGTGAGTTACGGCCGCAGGAGACGAAGATGATTCCCCGGCTGATTCGCTTCGTGTTCCTTGCAGCACCGCTGTTGCTTCTGGCGCCGCTGTTTTCTTTTAGGCTGGACAACAGCCTTGGATCAGCGCACGGGCTCGGGAAAACCTTAGCTCGTTCTCGTGAACCGGTCTCGCTGACGGTATCCGCAGCAATCAGTCTCAAAGATGCCCTCGAAGAAATGCGAATCGCGTTCGTTAAACAACACCCGGCCGTCACGATCACCTTTAATTTTGGCGCTTCGGGAATGCTCCAGCAGCAAATCGAAAACGGCGCTCCTGTTGACATATTCATCTCCGCCGCACCGAAGCAGATGGACGCGCTTGACGCCAAGGGATTGCTACTCGCCGCCACTCGCCGAGACGTCGTTCACAATCAACTTGTGCTTATTGTGCCTCACGATTCCTCTGGAATTACGGGGTTTGCGGACTTGGCGCGCACGAGCGTAGTCCGCGTTGCGCTCGGTGAGCCTGGCAGCGTTCCTGCGGGGCAGTATGCGCAGGAAGTTCTGCGCTATTTGAAACTCCTCGATATTGTGAACGGTAAGTCGGTGCTGGCGAAAGATGTGCGCCAGGTTTTAACCTACGTAGAAACCGGAAACGTAGACGCTGGAATTGTTTACCGCTCGGATGCCTTACAGAATCATGGCGTCAAGATAGTTGCGGAGGCTCCCGCGAGTTCGCACGCAGCAATCCGCTATCCAGCGGCCGTCCTTCGCTCGAGCCAGCATTCCGATGCGGCGCGGGAATTTCTCGCTTATCTCGGAGGCCAACCCGCCGGTGAAATTTTTGAGAAACGTGGCTTTCTTGTTGTCGTCCACTAACGCGTGGTGACCATCACGGACGTGCGCTGACCAACATGCAAATGCCAGCCGACCTAGCGCCGGTTTGGACTTCGCTGCGCACCGCAGTCACCGCCACCGTCATTACGCTGGTGCTGGGGGTGGCGGCGGCCCGGTGGAGACTGCGCGGTCACGCGCGAACCTGGGAGTTGCTCGATGCCCTCCTGCTGCTTCCGCTCGTGCTTCCCCCAACGGTGGTCGGTTTCTTCTTACTGCTTCTTCTTGGCAAACACGGCCCGCTAGGACAACTGCTGATGAAGCTGGGTGTTGTGGTGGTGTTTTCGTGGCCCGCCACGGTGATTGCCGCAAGCGTCGTCGCCTTCCCTTTAATGTACGTGACCGCGCGCGGTGCTCTCGAACAGCTTGATCCGCAGCTATTGCAGGCGGCGCGAACACTCGGCGCCTCGGAATGGCGTGTTTTTTGGCGCGTGGCAGTGCCACTAGCCTGGCCCGGGATTGTTGCCGGAGTGATTCTTTCATTCGCGCGCGCGCTCGGTGAATTCGGAGCCACACTCATGCTGGCTGGAAACATTCCCGGAAAAACGGAGACTTTACCGGTAGCAATATTCTTCGCGATCGAGAGTGGCCAGACGCGGCAGGCCGCTCTATGGGTAGCGATTGTGATGGTAATTTCGTTTGCGGTGCTCGCCGCCCTGGCGGTTTGGACGCGGCGCCAGCGCCAAATTATGGCCCTGAGCCAAGGACGCGGCGCGGCCCCGGGCGGAAAGTTCTAGGATGGAGCTGCGTGTGGAGATCGAAAAGCGTTTGCCAGAGTTCACGCTGGAATTGGCGTTCGAGGCAGGCGCTGAGCCGCTGGGAATACTGGGCGCTTCGGGCTCAGGCAAGACCCTAACACTTCGCTCGATTGCCGGCCTGGAAAGTCCTACCCGTGGCAAGATTATACTCAATGGCCGCGTGCTTTTTGACTCCAGCGCCGGGGTGAATTTGCCGAGCCGAGCGCGGCGCGTTGGCCTCGTCTTTCAGAACTACGCTTTATTTCCGCATCTCACCGTAGCGGAAAATATTGCGTTTGGTATCGCACATTTGCCGAAGACCGAGCAGCGTGAAATCATCGATGTTCAACTGAAGCGGGCGCACATCGAGGGTTTGCAGTCGCGATATTTGCGGGAGCTTTCCGGCGGTCAGCAGCAGCGCGTGGCGCTGGCCCGCGCTCTCGCGACCAGTCCCCAGGTTTTACTACTCGATGAGCCATTTTCGGCGCTCGACACGCATCTTCGCAGCCAGGTGGAGAGGGAGTTTCGCGAGACGCTCGCAAGCTTTACCGGAGTGATTTTGTTTGTGAGCCACAATCTCGAAGAGGTGTATCGGATTTGCAACAACTTGCTGGTTCTTTCCGGCGGAACGATGGCCGCGTTCGGACGCAAAGAGGAAGTCTTTCAGCGACCTCCGAACATGGCGGCAGCGCAAGTCACCGGCTGTAAAAACTTTTCACGCGCGCGCGCAGTCGGTCAACACTGCATCGAGGCGAGCGATTGGGGAGTCAAGCTGCAGGTCGAACAAGACATTCCAGAGCCGGTGCGCCACGTCGGCATCCGGGCCCACTACATCCGTTTTGCAGACGCACCGGCAGGGTTGAGCACCGCACCGGAGAGCAATAGATTCCCGTGTTGGCTTGCAGCGGTAAGCGAATCACCTTTTCGCACTACCCTGTATCTGAAGCTGAACGCGCCGCCCGCAAATCCGGCCGATTATCATCTGCAAGCCGAAGCAACAAAAGACGTTGGGTCAGCCCTTAAAGGGCAATCCTTCCCTGCGAACGTTCAGCTCGACCCGGCTCAACTCTTCCTTCTCTCTGATTAAGCTACGCGCTACGACTGCTTCGCCTCTGGCCTGCTCGGGAGCGCCGCGAACGTAGGGCCGACAAAGCTACGATTTCAGTGCGCCGCTGCTGGGTTTGAGCTGATGCGACGGGTGCGACCCTGGCCTTCGGTGCCCGGCGGCGGCGAGCCTTGGCCTTTTGCGGAGGTGCTTCCCCAAGCAGTTCCGCTTTCATCATAGTGGTTACAAATAGTTTGGTCCCATGATCGTCAAAGTCAATCGATGTTCGTTCGGGGTCAGATTCGATGACCACCCCCAGTCCATACTGATCATGTCTCAGACATTGTCCTCGGGAGAGTACCTGCACGACTTAATCCTTTCCGCCCATTACGGCTTAACAACCTATCACTGGACGCTTCTTAAGCGCCCGGTAACCGAAAAACCATTAAAACGCTAGGCCGAGCGCGGGGCAGTACGCCAGATTCGCAAAGCCCCCCAGGCCTACCCGGTACAAGATCCAGAGGAGCCCTCCCGATAGGATGAATGCTCCCCTCCGGGAACCGGCTCAGCATACACTCCATTGGATGCGGAAGAGCCGCTTTGCGATAATAACCGCTAAAAGGTAGTAAAGCTTGGAGTTACTCGCGCCCGGCGCTGGGATTAGTGCTTAGGCGATTTGCGAGGTCGGCCCTTCGAGCGGGCCATGCGGCTGCTGCGCGACTGACGTCTGGAGGGCGGTGATGATTTATTGCGGGGTTTTCGTTTGGGTCGGGTACGCGATCTTGAGCGCGTGCGGGGTTTCAGGGGTTTCGATTCCGCAGCAAACGCGCGGCGGCGCTTAGCGGCCCAGTTACGTTTGGTCGCTTGGCGGCTGCGCGCGATGCCTAGAGCGTCGGCTGGCACATTTTCCGTAATGACCGATCCTGCTGCGACATACGCGCCATGTCCGATTCTTACGGGCGCAACTAGCGCGACGTTGCTGCCGATAAAAACGCGATCGCCAATGGTTGTCGGATTTTTGTGCATCCCATCGTAATTGCAGGTAATCGTGCCCGCGCCGATGTTGGATTTGCTGCCGACGCGCGCATCACCGAGATAGGTCAAATGCATCGCTTTTGTGCCTTGGCCGACGATGCTGTTCTTCAACTCAACGAAATTACCGATGCGCGCGCCAGCACCAATGTGCGTTTCCGCGCGCAGCCGCGCAAATGGTCCGATGACAACTCCAGTGTCGAGGCGGCTCGAATCCACCACGCAGTGCGGTTTTACGGTCACGTCGTCGGCCAGCTGCGAATTGGCCAGCACACTTCCAGTGCGAATGACGCAGCGCGCACCAATGCGCGTTTTCCCAAGAAGCTGCACGCAGGGCTCGATAGTAGTGTCCTCGCCAATTTGCACGTCGGGATCAATGAGCACAGTTTCCGGTAACTGAATGGTGACTCCTGAGTCCATCAGAGCGTCACGCTTGCGCGTGCGAAACACGCGGTCGGCTTCCGCAAGCTCCGAGCGCGTATTGCACCCGAGCACTTCCTGGGCGTCGGAGGCCACCTGAGCAAGCACGGTGTGACCCTGCTGTGCGAGCACGGCGATGGCATCGGTCAAATACAACTCGCGGTGAACATTATTCGGGGTAATGCGAGCGAGCACCGGCCAGATTTTCTCGAGCGTAAAACAATAGATGCTCGAATTGATTTCGTTCATGGGACGCTGTTCTTCACTGAGCTGGGATTCTTCGACTACGGCACCGACGGTATTTCCGGATTTGCGCACGATGCGCCCGTAGCCGGTAGGATTTGCAACTACCGCAGTGAGCAAGGTCGCAGCCGCGTTTCCGCTTCGATGCGTTTCCAAAAGCGAGCGCAGCGTCTCGCTGTGGATCAGCGGCGCGTCACCGGGAAGAACCAGAACGTGCTTTGCCCTTGTGCCTATCGCTCGGCGCGTCGCCACGAGAGCGTGCCCGGTGCCACGTTGCGGCTGTTGGAGGACGGTCTCGACGCCCAGCGGCTCGACGGCCGCGCGCACATCATCGGCCTGGTATCCCACGACCACGTAAAGTTTCCTCGCGCCAAGCGGTCGGCAGGCGCGCACCACACTCTCGACGAGCGTGCGGCCTCCCGCAAGATGCAGTACCTTGGCACGGCTTGAGCGCAGGCGCGTGCCCTTTCCAGCAGCGAGAATCACGACGACAAAATCGGACGCAGCCATACGATTTGTATTGTCCGCTAGCCGCAGAAATTTAACAACAACACCCGGCGATCGCTGATCGCCGGCCTAAAAAACACCTGTTGACATTCGAGTGACGCGGTACTACGAAACAGCTCAAATTCGTTCCGTTGCATAGGAGGGACCATGTCCTGGTGTCACTCTTGCCGAGGGATAAGACTTTGCAGCGTTGGCGAAGTATTGGGGTGAGCTGGAGTGATTGTGTGGTGCGGATGGGTAGCTGTTTTTATTCACTTAGGATGTTCCTAGCAGGTCAATCGGGCGGAAACTCAATCGGCGGAAACTTGCGCGTCGAACAGAACCGCGGTTGTCTCGGTTTGTTCGCGCGAGGCCACGGGGTCGGGGCCTTCTGTGGTGATGGTCCAGAGCGAAGGATCAGCCAAAAGCCGTGTGACAAGCTGGGTGTGCAGGGCGTGACCGGCCTTGTGGGCTTGGACGCGACCCAAGAGCGGGAATCCGATAAGCGCGAGATCGCCGATTAAATCGAGGGCCTTGTGACGGCCAAATTCGTCGTCAAAGCGGAGCGGGCCATTCATCACACTGTCTTCATTCAAGACAATTGCGTTTTCTAACGAGCCGCCGCGAATCAAACCGTTGGCGCGTAGGCCGTCGAAATCCTTCACAAACCCAAAGGTTCGCGCTGGAGCGAGCTCAAGGCTGAATGTTTCGCGGCTTACTAGAATTTCCACCTCCTGGCGGCCAACCGCGGGATGCGGATAATCTACCAGACAGCGTACGCCAAATTTATCGGCGGGATAAATTCCGATATAGCGGTCGCCGTCAGAAAATTCCAACGGACGGAGCACCTTTAGGTAGCGCCGCTTGCGACGGAGACCGCGAACGCCGGCACGGTCGAGCATGGCCACAAAGGGTTGCGACGAGCCGTCGAGGATGGGCACTTCGATAGCGTCGAGGTCCACGAATACATTGTCGACACTGCAAGAGTACAGCGCGGCCAGTACGTGCTCAGTGGTGGAAATAAGAACACCCTGGCGCATGAGACTGGTGGCATAGCTGACCCGCGCAACGCTGCGCACGTCAGCGGCAATAGGAAAATTGTCTAGATCGGTGCGCCGGAAAACGATGCCAGTGTCCGCCGGAGCGGGAACCAAGCGAATGTGTCCGGGGACGGCAGTATGCAAGCCAATTCCAGAGGTTTCTACCTGTCGAGCAATTGTGGTTTGCTGGGCCATGCGGTATCTATAGGAACTATAGGAGCAATTCAGCTACCACAGCTTCACTACTAAACTGGCTTAAAATCAATGAGTTACAATGAGCACCTAGGAGCCTATCGCTTTTCTGTGGTAAGGATACAACAAAATCACGTCTACTGCGTGGTTTGTCTGCGCGGACTGTCGCCATTCGATAAACCTGTTCCCCTCCAAGGACAAAACGAGCTCCTGGCTACGCTGCACATCTTCGTCGACGATGACCGGTTCAAGAACTGCCAGGCGGTGCTGGGCACGCTGGGCACTGAAGGGGTGGGCCGCGTGAGATGGAAATGCTATAATGATTTGCTGATCGTAAAAGCGAGCGTGAACCCATGAGCAGGCTTGCCAAGTTTATTGTGATTGCGCTGTCGCTGGTCATTTTTCTGTATGTCGGGATTGGCTACGTTCTTGGCCGCACAAGTGACGACAAAACGTACCGCTCGCTCACGGTATACGGCGAAGTACTGCAGCGCGTGCAAATGGATTATGTGGATGAGCCCGATCTGCATCTGGTGACGGCGGGAGCGCTGCACGGGTTGCTCGAGGCGCTGGACGCGCAATCCGGTTATCTGACGCCGCGTGAGTATATCGATTATAAGCAGAAGCTCGCGAGTACGAAGAAGGCCGAAACTGGGGTCACGCTGAGCAAGCGCTTTGGCTACATTGTGGTGGTTTCGGTGCTTCCTGAGAGTCCTGCACAGGCGGTGGGGCTGCGAAGTGGCGATATCCTGGAAGCGATTGCGGGTTTTACGACTCGGGACATGTCGGTGGGCCAGGCGATGAATCTTCTTGCCGGCGATGCGGGAAGTGCAGTGCGAGTGGCTGTGGTGCGGAGAGGGCGCGCGGAACCGCAAGATATGGATTTGGTTCGAGCGCAGATAGGTCCGCAGCGCATTGTTACGCAGAAGGTTGAGCCCGACATCATGGCGCTGAGACTGCCCACGCTCGATGCGGGCCGCGCGAATGAAATCCGTGAAAAGCTCGTGCAACTGGATAAGCAGGGGATCCACAAGGTTGTCCTTGACTTGAGAGATTGCGGCAGAGGCGATTTTGCAGAGGCCATATCTATCGCGAGACTGTTTGTTTCTTCCGGTACGATCGCAACCCTGCGCGGACAGACCGTGTCGCGACAGACTTTTACAGCTGAGCCTGCCAAAGTGGTTTGGAAGAATCCGGTATCACTGTTGATCTCCGTAAGTACCACGGGTCCTGCGGAAGTTTTGGCGGCGGGCATCGCCGGGAATAATCGTGGCGACGTAGTCGGCGAGCGAACATTTGGGCTCGCGTCAGAGCAGAAACTGATTCCGCTTGACGATGGCGCGGCGCTGATTCTCACCGTTGCTAGCTATTACAATTCTTCCGGCAAATCGATCATCGAAGATGGCGTGGCACCAACGGTTGCGGTGCGCTCCGGGAGCGACGAGCAAATCGATACCAGCGACGGGGCATCATCTCCCAATGAAACTGTGGAGCCCAAGCCGCTTTCGCCGGAGGATCCCGTGCTTCACAAAGCTATCGATCTCTTAAAGGCGCCAGCGCGCAAAGCGGCGTAAGCTCGCAGTGCGCGACGCGCGTACGTCTTCACTAAAACTCCAAACGTCTGCCTGTTCGCAAAGGAATTTCTCTTCCTCGATAGGAACTTTTGTTTTTTTAGTTGTGACCGGCATCGGTGTGTCCGGTTGCGAAAAAAGACAAGACCTTCCCACGGTGCAAATTCACCATGTCACTAAAGAATTCCTACAAGTCTGCCCCAGTGGGGTTGCGCTGGGGGAGCCGATATCGAGCGCCAGATTGCAGGGAAGGCCCCCATATCGTGAGGTCGGCAATAACCATGGAGATACCCACCACCCTGACCTCACCGACCATCTCTATATAGCCCTGCCTGGAAGTGCGGCGTCGGCGACAAACTCGGCGAAACTTACATTGGTAAGGGCCCTGGATCGTGTGGCGACAAGACACGGCTTGACTCGGGGTTCGCTGAATACGAACGTGGATTTCCTGCGTTTTGAATATAGCTATAACGGAACGGCCACGCACACAATTCACATTCGCGGACCGTTTGAGGCGTGCTGCGTTACGCCACCTGAAAACGCTAAAGATAATGCGAGGGCTCGCCTGGCCATAATCCTGGACGACATGGGACAAGATTGGGCCGCGGCCGAAGCGGTGTTTGCGCTGCCATTTCCGCTGACCGTGTCGGTGCTGCCGAATCTTCGATATTCGACCGAAGTGGACCACGAGGCGAGATTCCGCGGCTATCAAGTGATGCTCCACTTGCCAATGGATTCGCGCGGGCATGCACGGGCTGAGGCAATGGAGCTTCATGGGGGAATGTCGGGAGATGACGTTTCGGATATGGTGGCGAAAATGCTGGAGACGGTTCCCGATGCGATCGGCGTAAACAATCATCAAGGCTCGCGGGCCACTACGGATGGGGCTTTGATGGCGGCGCTGATGCCGGCGCTACGCGACCGCAAGCTTTTCTTTGTGGATAGCCGCACAAGCGTGGACACGATCGCCTTTGATACCGCACGCAGAATGGGAGTGAGCTCTTATTACCGCAATGTTCCGTTTCTAGACGATGCTCCCGAGTTCGCGTCTATTCGACATCGATTGCAGATGGCGATTCGAGACGCCCGTACCCACGGCTCGGCGATCGCCATCGGGCATCCGCGCGCTGCGACGCTTCGAGCGCTTCGTGAAGTGCTACCCCAGGTGGACTCGCAGGGTGTGATGCTGGTCTTTGTTTCCGAGCTTGTCCGCTAAGGAAGGATGATCTGCCGATGAAGCTCGGTTGCCGCTGACGAGGCAGTTGGTCTACGACGAACTGTTCACAGTGTTTCGTAAACGAGATGAAAAACATCTTCAGCGATGGAGGGTGCCCCGGTGAGCCCTGGCGACTCCATTCCGACCAGATGAATGGCGCGTGAAACTGCTGGATCACGCGTGATTACAAAATCACGAAAGCCCAATTGATCAGGGGGAACAAGCTTCGGACGCAATCCGGAATAGGCGAGCTGTAAATCTTCTTCCAGGATTTCAGGCAGCAATGTCCGCGCACGGCGAGCAAAATCCTCAACACCCAATCGGTCCCGCTCATAATCATTTTTTTCAGCGACGTACCGCGCCGTCGGCCCAACGAGAACGGTGTTCCACAACGTGCGCGTAAGGTGCACGCCGAGGCTGAGACCCTGCGGATGAGGCAGCGGATAGATCAGTCCGCGAACAAGCGAGGCACGCGGGCCGCGAATCTCGCAATATTCACCGCGAACCGGATAAATTCTGTAGCTGGGATTTCCGAGCAGCGCGGCTACGTCGTCAGCGTATAGCCCGGCCGCGTTTACGATACACCGCGCCTCAATCGTTTCGACCGCGCTATCGTAGGCATCGCCAACACGCAACGTGGCGCGGATGGAATCACGCTGCGGCACAAGTGCTTCGACTTTCGCGCGCGTTACAATGCTGGCGCCCTGCTCGGTGGCCACACGCGCGTAAGCCTTCACCAGCTCTTCGCTCGAAACGATGCCGGTGGAGGGCACGTCGAGAGCGGCATATCCCGCAATGTGTGGCTCTCGCGAATGAATTGCCTCGCTGTCAATCAATTGCAAACCTTCGACCCCGTTGGCACGTCCGTTCACCATTAGAGCGGCGAGTTCAGTAGCTTCCTGGGCGTTCGATGCGACAACAAGTTTTCCAGTGTGTCGGTGCGGGACCTTGTGAGCGGCACAAAATTCGTAGGTCAGGGGATTGCCCTCGATGCAGTGCCGGGCCTTCAGCGAGCCTTGAGGATAGTAAATTCCAGAATGAATGACACCACTGTTGCGCGTGCTTGTGGCCATGCCAACTTTGGGCAGCTGCTCGGCGACAAATACGTCGTCCCAGTGGCGTGAGAGCGCGCGAGCAATGGCACAACCGACGACACCGCCACCTATGATGAGAATATTTGCGCGATCCATCGGTCCACAGGGTACCCGTTGACTATGCGAATGAAAGGCGCCGGAAGAATATGATTCCCTTTCGTCAACGCGTCACGCCGCCTTCGCCAGCAGCGATCAGAGACGGCATGAGCCACAGGCTACGTTACGCGTCGCCGCCATCGGCATCAAAATACGTTGCGCATTCCACAAGCTTCGCTGCGCTGCCATCATGTATCGCGTACATTGCGCGGCGGTGCTGCCGGCCATAGGTGCGCCACAAGGAGGCGCTGCCATGCGCGCCATCCTTATTAATTGCGTAAAAGAACAAATGGAATTTGCGCAACTTCGTTTTGTCTTCGTTATAGTTTCGCGCGACACGGTGCAAGGCCTCCAGGCAGGCATCGTTCGGCGAAACCCCTTTGCGCATTAATTCCACAATGGTATGCCCACCCGAGATTTTGATGTTTTCTTCGCCCTTGCCGGTTGAGCCAGCCGCGCCTACGTCATTATCCGCGAAACAACCTGCGCCGATGATGGGTGAGTCGCCGACGCGTCCCATAAGTTTCCAGGCTAGACCCGAAGTCGTTGTGGTGGCGGAAATGTCCCCCTTCTCGTTTACGGCCATGCAGGGAATTGTGCCGGTCGGTGGGTGCATGATTACGTCTTCGATCCAATCGCGCCATCCGAGTTTTTCCGGCGTGTCGAGCAGGGCAGCAAGTTTTTCTTTCCATTCCGGGCTGTCGAGCCCCGGGCGCCAATTTTCCATTGTCGCCGCTCTCCACGCGACCCAGGCCAGACGCGACTTTTCCGTCAGCAGATTCATTTCCTCGAAACCCTCGGCAACAGCAAACCGGGTAGCTCCCGGGCCGGCAAGCATCACGTGATTGGTACGCTCCATCACCGTTTTGGCGAGGCGCGCCACGTTTTTGATGCGACGCACCGAGGCTACCGAGCCGGCGCGCCGCGTTGGGCCGTGCATCACGCTGGCGTCGAGCTCTACTTCGCCATCTTCGTTCGGCAACCCGCCATAGCCGACAGATGAGTCGTTGGGATCGTCTTCGACCACGGTGACCGCGGCAATCACGGCATCGAGAGTGTCACCGCCCTTTTTCAAAATTTCCATGCCGCGATCCAGGGCGTTATGGCCATTTGCGCTTGAGATGATCAGCGGACGAGTGCCTTTGGCGGGGCTTGCGAGACGCGCTTGGCTTTCGAGCAACGTATCACCGGGCTTGACCGTTGCGCCGTTGGTGTTAGGGGAGGTGCGGCCAAACAATTTTTGTGCCCCGGCGATGGCCCCGCTCGCCAGTGTCGTAAGAAAAAAGTTTCGCCGAGTCCAAGTCTGCATTATTCCACCTTAAAAACTGGGGGGTAGATTTTCAACCGCGCCGAGGATAGAACGTGGGGTTGCTGCGAGCAAGGGGAGAGTTAGAGCGCGGGTTTTATGTGTATCACGAGGGAAACAATTGTGCGCGGCCATTTAGTTTACTTCCACTGCCGGGGCCGTTAGAATGCAGGGCGTCGAAATGACCAGCCACCGGCGACGTAATCCTGCGGCACTTACCAACCCGAAGATTTCCATTGTTATTCCCGTGTATAACGAGCGAGCGACGATTGAGGAGATATTGCGTCGCGTCATGGACACTGAAGTTCACAAGGAAGTAATTGTTGTGGACGATGCCTCGACCGACGGCACCCGCCAAATTTTGAAGGAAATCGAGCACCGTCAAGCGAGCGGCGAACGCGAGGCAACTGCGCAGGACGGAGGTGATTCGGTTCCGCTTGGTTCGCTGCGATTTTTCTTTCAAGAAAAAAATCAGGGAAAGGGAGCGGCCCTGCGGCGCGGGTTTGCCGAGGCCACCGGCGAGGTCGTGCTTGTCCAAGACGCGGATCTAGAATATGACCCGCGGGATTACGGGAAATTACTCGAGCCGATTATCGAAGGCCGCGCTGATGTGGTGTATGGCTCGCGTTTTCTAGGTGGTCCGCAACGGGTCCATTATTTCTGGCACTACGCGGCAAACAAGTTTCTTACATTACTGTCAGACCTGTTCACGAATCTAAAAATTACAGATATGGAGACGTGCTACAAGGTTTTCCGGCGCGAAGTGCTGAAGGGCATTCCGCCGCTCAAGTCGGACCGTTTCGGCTTTGAGCCGGAGATCACCGCAAAAATAGCCAAAGGAAAGTGGCGGATCTACGAAGTACCCATTACCTACGCAGGCCGAACGTACGAGGAAGGAAAGAAAATTACCTGGCGTGACGGCGTCCAGGCTTTGTGGTGCATCATTCGCTTTCGCTTTTTGGAGTAGGTGGGCGCGCTGTCAACGACGGGTTCGTCGTTTTTTCGTTGGCGAGGTTTTTCGGTTCTTAGAAGTCCTTGCGGAAGCCTCGTAACCATTCGGGTGTTTTAGCTTCCAAGCCCAAGCAGAAGCGATGATAGTTTGCAGCTGTGATTGCCTCGCTTCCCAGCCCAGTTCACGCTTCAACTTATCGGAACTTGCTACTAAGACCGCAGGGTCCCCGGGTCTGCGGGGCGCGAGAACGTGCGGAATGGAGCGTCCCGTAATACGGCGGGCAGCCTCGACCACTTCGAGAATCGAGTAGCCCCGGCTGTTGCCAACGTTGAAGGCATTTCCCGCAATACGATCCAGATTCGTGAGTGCGAGAATGTGAGCTTCAGCGATATCCAGGACGTGAACATAATCGCGGAGACAGGTGCCGTCGGGAGTGGGGTAGTCAGTGCCGAAGACCGAGACGTGCTTCTCTTTTCCGAGTGCTGCATCGAGAACCCGGGGAATCAAGTGGGTCTCCTGGCGATGCGCTTCGCCGAGCAAAGCGGAAGCGCCAGCCGCATTGAAATATCGCAGGGCCACATACTGCATGCCGGCATAGGCGCGATAATCAGCGAGGATCTGCTCGAATACCCATTTTGATTTTCCATAGGGATTGATGGGCTTTTTGGGATGCTCTTCGGGAATCGGCACTTGTTCGGGTTCGCCGTAAACTGCCGCGGTAGAAGAAAATATAAATTTTTCCACGCCGTGGCGAACCATGGTGTCCAGCAAGTGGACGCCGCAGGCGATGTTTCCGGCATAGAAGGTGCTGGGTTCGCGGACTGATTTCTCGACCAGGGCTTCGCCGGCGAAATGCATCACCGCGTTGATTTTCTCGCGCGCGAATACCAGGCCGAGCTTCGTGGTGTCGGCCAGATCGCAAAGGTAGAACTTGGCTTGCCGGGGAACTGCCTTGCGGTGACCTTCTCGCAAATCATCGAGGGCGATTACGCGATGACCACGCGCCAACAAGACCTCGGCGCAGATGCTTCCGACGTAACCGGCGGCTCCGGTAACGAGAATGTTCATGGGATGGTGAATCTCCTGAGTAGGCATTGGCGCTGCATAACGGGCACCGCAAAGGCTATCAAGACTGGGGAAGTTTGTCAGCGGCGAAAGGAAAAGAAAAAACACGTAGGCTTACGTGCCGCTGAAAAATGGAGGAACGAGCCATTAGAAAGCGCACGATCTGTCGGCTGTAAGGTGCCGCAACGGGCTTCCAACAGAAACAAAGGGGTACTCCATTGAAGTGAAACCAGGACAACAACCAGGGGTCAAGCGGGAACGCTGCGACGTTGGTAGCAGAGCAGTATCAAATCAGCACGACGGCGCACGCCGAATTTGCCCAAAAGGTTGGAAACATGAAATTTGACGGTACGCTCCGCGATGTTGAGCTTGCTGGCAATCTCCTTGTTGGCGAGATTCAGTAAAAGCGATTCCAGGACTTCTTGCTCGCGGCGACTGAGATTGGCCACCGATTGATTCTTGAGGTGGGGGCTTTGATTTTCAAGGACTGAATCCACAAACCCGGAGAGCACCTGGCGAGGCACCCAGAAGCCACCAACGGCTACTAAGGGAAGAGCGCGGGGCAATTGCTCTCTGGCTTCCACGTAGGAAAGCAATCCCTTAACACCCATGCGCAGCAATGAGAAACTGCTGGCATCTGTGTGTTTGTCGGCCACGACGATGAGCCGCGCCGCCGGATACTTTTCAAGAATATTGCTGATCAGCGCTCCCGTAGCAGGGCGTGCGGCATGGGCATCGACAACGAACACAGTGGCTCGAGGCAGCGCCAATTTTCGCAGATCGGGGGCCAGGGTGGATTCAAGCTGCTTGGTGATGACGTGGAACGAGGGCCGTGCCAGAACGCGCTCAAACTCGCCGAGAACAAGCGGGTGAGGCGAGAGCAGACATACCGTCAGCCGTTTCGCCGTTGATTTGCGATTATTGTTGGCCATAGACCCTAGTGCAGCGTATGGGAAATAGGCAAGGGGTGCAAGAAGCTTTAGAGACCCTGTTAACGGATGGTCAATGTATCCCGCGGGTCTGCTGGCAATCGGAGGGACTGGAGTGCTGATCAACGAAGGGACCGGCTGAACAGGCTGTAAAGAAGGTCTTCTGCAATGAGCGAGATTCACCGTACAATAGAAGTTTCTCTTGCTGTTACCGATGCCGCCGGAAGGGTGCCGCGAACCGGGGATCTTAGCCGGGGCGCGGGACAGGTCCAATTTGACGATGAGCCGTCTGACCGAAAAAGAGCGAGTTCTGAGGGGACTGCTAGCCGAGCGGATTCTTGTGCTCGACGGGGCCATGGGCACCATGCTGCAACAATGCAATCTGACAGCGGCGGATTTTGGCGGGCCGGAGCTGGAGGGGTGTAACGAGAATCTCGTGCACACGCGGCCGGATGTAGTGCGCGAGATTCATCGCAAATACTTTGCGGCCGGTGCTGACATCGTCGAAACCAATAGCTTTGGCGGCGCACCAATCGTGCTCGCCGAATACGGGCTTGCCGACCATGCTCATGAGCTGAATAAGAGCGCAGCCCAGCTGGCGCGGCAGGCCGCCGATGAGTTTGCGACGGTTGGTAAACCGCGTTTTGTGGCTGGCTCCATGGGTCCAACGACCAAGGCCATCACGGTCACCGGTGGAGTGACGTTCGCGCAGCTTCAGGACGGTTATTACGAGCAAGCGCGCGGCCTGATTGACGGGGGCGCGGACCTACTACTGCTGGAAACCTCCCAGGACACTCGCAACATCAAGGCCGGAGTTCTGGCCATTGAAAAACTGGCGCGAGAATTAGGGGAAGAAATTCCGCTGATGATCTCAGCGACGATTGAGCCGATGGGCACGATGCTCGCCGGACAAGATGTCGAGGCGCTCTGGGCTTCGCTGCAGCACGTTCATTCTCTTTCACTGGGACTGAATTGCGCAACCGGTCCGGAATTTATGACCGACCATATTCGGACGCTGCACCTGCTTTCGAGCCGGTTCGTTTCCTGTTATCCGAATGCCGGGCTGCCAAACGAGGAAGGAACATATCTTGAAACGCCGACGTCTTTGGCCGCGCAGCTCGAGCGGTTTGTGGAGCAGGGCTGGCTGAACATTGTGGGCGGCTGCTGCGGAACAACCGAGAAACACATTCGGGTGATCGCTCAGATGGTGGAGGGCAAAAAGCCAAGGCGCCCCGCGGGGAACGCCCATCGCGCGGTGTACTCCGGCGTTGAAATGATCGAAGCGGAGGAAAGCACGCGGCCACTGCTGGTGGGAGAGCGAACCAATGTGATCGGGTCGCGGCTTTTCAAACAGCTTGTTGCTGAAGAGAAATGGGAAGAGGCCACCGAGATTGCACGCCGTCAGGTGAAGGGCGGCGCGCATATCGTTGACGTATGCCTGCAAAGCACCGACCGCGACGAGAGGAAAGATATTCCTCCGTTTTTCGAAAAGCTGATCCGCAAGATCAAAGCGCCGATGATGATCGACACGACCGACCCCCAAGCCGTGGAGCAAGCGCTGACATATTGCCAGGGGAAAGCAATCATCAATTCCATCAACCTGGAAGATGGCGAAGAAAAATTCGAAAAAGTGTGCCCGCTGGCGCGTTCCTACGGTGCCGCTGTGGTGGTGGGATGTATCGATGAGGATCCCGCTCAAGCGCAGGCGTTCACCCGGGAGCGAAAGCTAGCCGTTGCCAAGCGCTCCTGCAAACTGCTTACGGAAAAATATGGCATCCCGGTTGAGGACATCATCATTGACCCGCTGGTGTTTCCGTGTGCGACCGGTGACGAGAACTATATCGGCGGAGCGGTGGAGACGATTGAGGGCATTCGCCTGATCAAGCAGGAAATTCCGTACGTACGCACGATCCTTGGGATTTCCAACGTATCGTTTGGCTTGCCCGCGGGCGCGCGCGAAGTGGTGAACTCGGTATTTCTATACTATTGCACGAAGGCCGGCCTTGATCTCGCGATCGTTAACGCAGAACGGCTCGAACGCTTTGCTTCGATTCCTGAAAAAGAGCGGAAGCTTGCTGAGGACCTGTTGTTCAATCATGTGCCCACCAGCGGGCCACGCGAGCATCCTGCGGCGGCAATCTTCCGTGATGCTCCTGCAGATTGGCGTACACAGTCCAGAGAACAGAAGGCCGCGATCAATCAATTTCACATCGCAGCGATTACCGAGCATTCACGCGCGGGGAACAAAAGAGAAAAGGTTAAACCCGCCGATTTGCCGCTCGACGAGCGCCTAGCGAATTACATCATCGAGGGAAGCAAAGACGGTCTGATCGCAGATCTCAATTTAAAACTCGGCGAGGGAGCGCGTCCGCTGGACGTTATCAATGGGCCGCTCATGGACGGAATGGCCGAAGTAGGCCGGCTTTTCAATGCCAACGAATTGATTGTTGCCGAAGTGCTGCAGTCCGCGGAGGCGATGAAGGCCTCAGTGGGACACCTGGAACAGTTCATGGAGAAAGCGGACGTTACCAAGCGCGCCAAGATCATTCTGGCGACGGTGAAAGGTGACGTGCACGATATTGGGAAAAATCTGGTTGAGATCATTTTCAAGAACAATGGATATGACGTAATCAATCTGGGGATCAAGGTTCCGCCGGAAGAGCTGATACGCGCCTATAAAGAGAATCAACCTGACGCAATTGGCCTTTCTGGCTTGCTGGTAAAAAGTGCGCAGCAAATGGTCATCACCGCCGCAGACCTGCGCGAATCGGGCATCGAGGTGCCGCTGCTGGTTGGCGGCGCGGCTCTTTCGGCAAAATTTACAAGGCAGAAGATCGCGCCGAGTTATCAGAAAGCGGTCTGCTACGCAAAAGACGCCATGACCGGGTTGGAACTGATGAATCAACTCACCGACCCTGCGCGGCGAGACACGGTACTGCGCGAACATACCTCCGGCGGCAACGGCACCGGCGAAACAGTCCCCGTGACCGTCACGCCGGTCGCGGGTCCCGAGCGCCGCTCACGGCGTGTGCGAATCAACCTGCCTATTCCACAGGTTTCGTACACCGACCGTAAAGTGCGGCTTGTGCCGGACCTCGCCGAGATCTGGAGTTATATCAATCCTTTCATGCTGTACGGGCGGCACATGGGTTTCAAGGGAAACTACGAAAAATCCCTGGCCCAGCGTGACCCCAAGGCACTGGAATTATTCAACGATATGGACGAGGTGAAGCGAGAAGCCGCCGAGTTCATGAAGGTGCAAGCCGTGTGGCGATTCTTCGAAGCAGAGGGAGATGGTAACAGCATTCATCTGTTCGACCCTGGCGGTAGCTCGCCGGTGCACACCTTCCGTTTTCCGCGTCAGCGGTTGGAGGATGGTCTCTGTTTGAGCGATTATGTCCTGCCACCGGCCGAGCAGCGCCGCGATCACCTCGCCTTGATGGTGGTTACCGCAGGGGAAGGAGTACGCCAGCGCGCCGAAGAGGCCAAGAACGCGGGGTTTTATTTTAAATCGCATGGACTGCAAGCTCTGGCAATCGAATCTGCAGAAGCGTGCGCCGAATGGCTGCATCGGCGGATTCGCGAAGATTGGGGCTTCCCCGATCCTCCGGGAATGACGATGGCTGAACGTTTTACCTCGCGCTACCGGGGCAAGCGTTACAGCTTTGGCTACCCGGCTTGTCCAAATCTAGACGACCAAGCGGGCATCTGGAAACTGTTGCGCCCAGAGGAAATCGGAGTGCAGTTGACCGAAGGCATGATGATGGACCCCGAAGCGAGCGTTAGCGCTCTGGTGTCTCATCACCCGGATTGCACCTACTTTTCCGTTGGCGACACGGCGGAGTTGGAAGTAAGCAGCGGTGCGATAAGCAGCGGTTCAGCGCAAAACTGAATCTTAAGCGCTTGGTTTGGTGATGACTTTTCTCTTGGATGCAATCACGGCGCGAATCTGCTTGAGTGCCCCTACGGTCGCGGACTCCCCGGCGGCAATCAATTCTGTGGAGCGAGAGAAGTCGGCCCACAAAAACTCTCGTACATCCGGTTCGATAATCACGTCGGACTTCTGCCTCCAGCGCATGTCCGCGTGCCGCTGAATGACGGTAAACGAGCGGCTGATGACATCGCCAACCGTCCTGGGACTCTCCACCACGCCAGCCTCGAGATACACGGAAATCACTACCTCCGCGCCCAGTTGGATGGCGCCTTCGACCGGAACCGGCGCGGTAAGAAATCCATCCACGAGCGTGCATCCCAAATGTTCAATGGGCACGAAGAGCCCAGGGTATGCGCACGAGCCGCGAAGGGCGAGCCCAATGGGCCCGCTGGTAAAATAAACCGCTTCCCCTTTGCTTAGGTCTGTGGCTGCGATAGCGAGGGGTATCTTAAGCTGCTCGAACTGAGTGCAGGGGGTCAGTCGCGCCAGATATGCTTCCATGCGCTTGTTGGTTGCGAGCCCCATCCAGGAGGGGGTCCATCGCCCGAAGTCGGTGAAGCTCGTTTTCTTCGCCAATTTCTCCATCTCTGCCAACGGTACCCCAGCCGCATAGCAGGCAGCAATCAAGGCTCCAACGCTGGTACCGGCGATGACATCAATTTTTATGCCCGCGTCCTCTAGAACCCGCAATACGCCAATGTGCGATATTCCCCGTGCGAACCCCCCCGAAAGAGCCAGGCCGACACGCGGCATCTCACCAGGGGTAGCCCCCTCGGCGTAGGCCAATTCCTTAAATTTTTCGGCGGCGGTTTGCAGCCACTCGAAGACTGGAGCCACGCTTCGCCTCCACATACTTAGACACTTTACAATCCTTCATGGATGCATGCCTTTCCGATTGACCCCCACTTGCCGATTTTGTAACCTGCAAGCCCGCCACGAGGCGCGCGTCAGAACAAGGACGAGTCAAAAATGAAACTTCGCATCGAACGTGCCGCTGTCCTGGGCGCAGGAACGATGGGTTCGCGGATAGCCACTCATCTTGCCAATGCCGGGACTCCCTGTGTTTTGCTGGATATCGTGCCGCCGGAGATGGCCGCGGCCGGAGACTCGTCGACGGGCAAGCCTGCGGACCGCAATCGTATCGTTCGTGCCGGACTCGATGCCGCTCGCAAGGCTCGCCCCGCGGCATTCTTCACTCCGACCTTCGCTGATCGAGTGCGGATTGGCAATTTTGAAGACGATATGCATCTCTGTGCCGGTGCCGACTGGATTATCGAAGCGGTCGCTGAGAACCTCGAAATCAAGCGCAGCTTACTGAAGCGTCTTCTTCCGCACCGCAAGCCAGGCTCGATTGTCACAACGAATACCTCAGGGCTGCCCGTCCACTCGATTGCCGAGGGCTTTCCGGACGAGTTCCAGCAGAATTGGGCAGGCACGCACTTCTTCAATCCCCCGCGTTACATGAAGCTTGTCGAGCTTATCCCGACTCCGCGCACCAATCCAGATGTACTAGCGATTCTTTCGGATTTTTGCGACCAGCGGCTCGGCAAAGGCGTAGTGATCGCCAAGGACACACCCAATTTCATCGCTAACCGCATCGGCACCTTCTCGATGCTGAATGTTCTTCGACTGGCCGCCTCGCTGGGGATGACTGTGGAAGAGGTAGACGCGTGCACCGGCCCGGCGGTGGGCTGGCCCAAGTCTGCAACGTTTCGCACCGCGGACATCGTTGGCCTGGACGTTCTGATGAACGTAATCCGCAATATCACTGGGAAGATTCCTGATGATGAATCACGCGATCTCTATCAAATTCCTCCATTGCTCGAAGAGATGTCCAAGCGCGGCATGCTGGGCGATAAGACCGGCCAAGGATTCTATAAGCGCGTCAAAAAAGGTGGTGAAAGCGAGATTCTCTCGCTCGATTTAAACACTCTTACCTATCGCCCGCGCCAGAAAGCGCGCTTTGCCTCGATCGAAATGGGCAAGACGATCGAAGACAATGGCGAACGCCTTCGCGCGCTGCTCGCTCCGATTTTTACCGGGCAACCCGCCGATAAGGCGCAAAAATTTATTTGGGGCGCTCTCTCGGAAATGTGCCGGTACGCAGCGCACCGCATTCCGGAGATTGCGGATCGCGTGGTTGATATCGATCGAGCCATGCGCTGGGGCTTCGCATGGGAGAATGGACCGTTTGAATTGATGGACGCAGTGGGGGTGGAACCATTCGCGAAACAGCTCGAAAAAGAAGGCCGGGAGTTGCCTCCCGCCCTTACCAAGCTGCTTTCTTCCGGTCACAAAAATTTCTACCAATCCTCGCGCGGCTCAACGTCGTATTTCGATCTGGCCTCATGTGCCTTCAAGGCAGTTGACCAACCCGAAGGCATCGTCATTCTCAAGACCCTCAAAGAGCGTGGCGCCGAAATCGAAAAGAATGCCGGTGCTTCGCTGATTGATCTTGGCGACGGCGTTATCTGCTGCGAGTTTCACGGCAAGATGAACGCAATTGGGGGCGACCTCGTCGCCATGCTGTACGCCGGACTGAAACGCTTGCAGAACGGCTTCGACGCGATGGTTATCGCCAACCAGGCCACGAATTTTTCCGTAGGCGCCAACCTGATGCTTGTGCTGGTCGCCGCCCAAGAGCAGGAGTGGGACGACATTCATCTTGCCGTGCGGCAGTTTCAAAACGTCAATCTAGCGTTGAAGTATGCGCCCAAGCCGGTGGTAGCAGCGCCGCAAGGTATGGCCCTTGGCGGCGGCTGCGAGATCTGCTTGCACGCGGCACGCATTCAAGCTGCCGCGGAAGCCTATATGGGCCTTGTCGAAACTGGTGTGGGTCTGATCCCTGGTGGCGGGGGGACAAAAGAAATGCTGATCCGCGCGGCCGAACACGCGGATACCGGTGAAGATCTCGACCTGTTTCACGCCCTAAAGCCGGTCTTCGAAAATATTGCGCTTGCGAAAGTCGGTACAAGCGCAGAAGAATGCAAGAGCTTGGACTACTTGCGCCGAAATGATGGCGTGACCATGAATCGCGACCGGCTGGTTGCAGACGCCAAGCAGACGGCGATTGCGATCGCCCATTCGGGCTATCGCGCGCTCGCTCCGAGCCCTGCAGAAGGGGCTGCCGCAACACAGGTTCGCGTTTTGGGCGAACAATTCCTGACCGGGGCTAAGCTTGCGATCCACATGATGCTACGAGGCGGATACGCTTCGGAACACGACGCCCGGGTGGGCCGAAAGCTGGCCAACATCCTCGCAGGTGGGCCGCTTACTGCACCTCAGTTTGTCAGCGAGCAGTATATTCTCGATCTCGAACGTGAAGCGTTCGTGTCGCTCTGCGGCGAAGGCAAGACACAGGAGCGGATCGCGCATACCCTCAAGACAGGAAAACCGTTGCGGAATTGAGTTGTCTCCAGAATCTGAGGGCGAACGGTATCGTGTCAGCAAGAGCTTCATGGTGAAGACTTTTCAAACTGGCCTTCCCTTGACTCCGTCGAAACCTACCGCTACTCTCGTGCGTCTGTTTGCCTTGCTTGAGCCGGACGATGCCAGGCCTGTACATTCGGGCAGGCATTCACGGTAATAAATAAATGCAATTGTAAGGAGCTTTGAATGCTTCCTCGGCGAGTCGAACGGCACATCAGTCTCGGTATGCTGGTCATGTGCGCGGTGTTCTGTTTTGCGTTCGCGCACCCCGTGGCGGCGCAAGCGGGGGAGCCCCCGTATTTCGCGATTCGCAATGCGCGCATCGTTCCGGTTTCGGGGCCGGTTCTCGAAAATGGCACCGTGGTGATGTCTCGAGGCCTCATCGCCGCCGTGGGTCGAGAGGTAGCCATCCCTGCGGAAGCCTTGATCATCGAGGGCCAAGGCCTGACGGTCTATCCCGGCTTGATTGATGCATTCACTGATTTGGGCCTTGCCATCGCACCTACGTCCAATCCTTCTCCTTTAAGCGGGGCTGAAGCTCAGCGTACGGCAACAATTTCGCGTGGGCCCGAGGATCGTCCAGGTACCACTCCTTGGCGCGACGCAGCCGATGAATTGCAGCCCGACGACAAGCGCTTCGAGAGTTGGCGCAACGCCGGATTTACCACCGCGGTCACCGCGCCGCACGGAGGAATTTTTCCAGGTCAGGCCGCGATCATTGACCTTGCCGGTGAACGCGCAGGCAACTTAGTTGTGGGTGCCGCCGTAGCCGTTCCCGTGACTCTCGAACCTAACCGAGGCTTCGGAAACTTTCCCGATTCGCTGATGGGCGTTCTGGCTTACGTGCATCAGGTTTGGCTGGATGCCAGCTGGTATTCGCAAGCGGATACAATGTACGAAAAACACCCAACCGGACTGGCTCGTCCGGCCTACGATCGTTCGGGGAAAGTTCTCGCTCGGGCTCTGCGCGACAATGAACTCGTGCTTATCCCAGCCAACACGCGCAACCAGCTTTTGCGGGCTGTGGATTTTCCTGAACGGTGGAAAGTTCGCGGCGCCATTTACGGCGCCCAGCAGGCGTATGAGCTAGCCGATTCCATCGGCGCGAAAAAGCTTCCGGTGCTCGTGAACCTCAAGTGGCCGGAGAAAGAAAAAGATGCTGATCCTGCGGCGGAAGAATCTCTCCGCACGCTGCGCTTCCGAGACCGCGCGCCTTCTTCGCCAGCCGCCCTGGCTAAAGCGGGCGTGAAATTTGCGTTTTACTCGGGAGGCATCACTGTGCCCAAAGATATTCTTAAGGCCGCCAAGAAGTCGATCGATGCCGGCCTTGCTCCTGAAGTAGCGCTTCGCGCATTTACCTTGAGTGCCGCTGAAATTTTTGGCGTCATTACCCGGCTTGGCAGCATCGAGCCGGGCAAGATCGCCAATCTCGTGGTAACCGATGGCAACCTGTTCGAGGAAAAAACAAAAATTAAGATGGTGTTCGTTGACGGCAGGAAATTCGAAGTCCATGAACCGCCAACCCCAGAGAATCCGCCTAAGGGGGACATCTCCGGTAAATGGAAATTGTCTTACACCACGCCCGACGGGCCGGAAGAGGGAATTGCCGATCTCGCCATGGAGAGCGACGGTAGCGTCTCCGGGAGTTTCACCAGCAAGCGAGGTGACGCCACGATTTCCAGCGGGTCGGTGAGTGGAGACAAATTTAATTTCAAAATCTCACTTGCGATCGAGGGCGAGCCCACCGAAATAACCTTAAGCGGCACTTTTGAGAAAAATATGATGAAAGGGACCATTCGCGTAAGCGGTCTCGTGATCGATTTCACCGGTTCGAGACCGGGCAGCTCGCGATCTGCCGCGGAGAACTAGAGAGGCTATGAGCCATACTGTCTACAGCAATCGGTTACCGCTGCTGGCACTGGTATTTGCAGGTCTTCTGGCCATTCTCCCAGCGCACACAGCGATGTCGGCGGATGCGGCACCCGTCATCCTGATTCAAAACGCAACACTTCTTACCGTCTCACACGGAACGATCGAACATGGTTCCATCCTCATTCGCGACGGTAAGATCGCAGCGGTCGGACAGAACCTCAACGCGCCTGCCGGCGCGCAAATCATCGATGCCGCGGGGCAATATGTGATGCCCGGTATTATTGATTGCCACTCGCATATAGCCATTGACGGCAGCGTGAATGAGGGAAGCATATCCGTGTCATCGATGGTCAATGTTGTCGACGTGCTTAATCCCGACGACATCGACATCTATCGGGACCTCGCCGGCGGCGTCACCTCCGCAAATATTCTGCATGGCTCGGCCAATTCCATTGGCGGGCAGACAACGGTGATCAAGCTGCGCTGGGGTCAGTCGGCGGGCAAATTGCCCTTCGAGGGTGCCGTGCCAGGGATCAAATTTGCACTCGGCGAGAATCCGAAGCGCAGCAATTTTCGCGCCGGGAGTGACCAAGTCAGGCGGTATCCAGCGACGCGCATGGGAGTTGAGGAAACCATTCGCGGCGCTTTCTCCGAGGCGGTCGATTACAAGAAGCTATGGGATGACTACAACCGCCGCGGTTCTGCCGGTGAAAAAAATATACTGCGGCCCCGCCGTGATCTGCGGTTAGAACCGCTCGTTGAAGTTTTGGAAGGCCGGCGCTATGTGCATGCGCATTGCTATCGCGCGGATGAAATCCTGATGCTTCTTCGAGTGGCCAAAGAGTTCGGATTCAAAATACGCACGTTTCAGCACGTTCTGGAAGGCTACAAGGTGGCCAATGAACTTTCGGCAGCAGGCTCCGGCGCTTCCACTTTTTCGGACTGGTGGGCGTACAAAATGGAGGCCTACGATGCCATTCCTTACAACGCGGCGCTGATGACGCGCAAAGGCGTAATCGTCTCGATCAACTCCGATGACGCCGAGGAAGCCACGCACCTCAACCAGGAAGCTGCGAAATCCATCAAGTATGGCGGCCTTTCTGAGCTTGAAGCGCTTAAGCTGATCACTCTGAATCCGGCCATTCAGCTGGGCATAGACAATCGCGTGGGCTCGATTGATGTCGGCAAAGACGCCGACCTGGTTCTTTATAACCATCATCCGCTGAGTGTTTACGCCGTGGCTCAGAAGACGATCATCGATGGGCGCGTTTATTTCGAGCGACCGCGGGAGATTGCCTCTCGCGCCGAGCTGGCCAAAGAAAAGAAAGCCCTGATCGACAAACTGAAAGCTGCCGAGAAAAAACCTGAAGCCAAACCTAACGAAACGAAACCTGAAAAACCCACTCCCCCGCTCCGCCCATTGAGTTATTTGCATCCGCGAATCGCCTCTGCGGCGAAGGTTTCCTGGGTAGTGGAAATGTTCTCGGCATATGCTCCCGGGGAGCCCGGTGGGGCGCAATGAAAAATCCCGTCGGCCACAGCAAAGTTTCAAGAACGGGTTTTTTATGCACAATTGTAAATCTGAAATTTTCAATTTTCTTTTTCTGTCTGCTGCCCTTGGTATGCATCTCTATCGCCGCCCCGGCTCCTTCATCCTACGCAATAACCGGCGCTAGACTTTTCACTCTCACCGGAGCAGCGCAGGAAAATGCAACCATCGTGATCCGCGACGGCAAAATCGCCGGCATAGGCGCACAGCTCGAAATCCCCACGGGTGCACAGATCATTGATGCCAAAGGCCTCGAGGTTTATCCTGGCCTGTTCGATCCCATTACCCAAATGGGCCTCAGCGAAATTTCGGCCGTTCCCTCTACAGTTGATTCTTCTGAAACCGGCCTATACAACCCCGACGTTGTGGCCGCAACTGCCGTAAATCCCGAAAGCGCGCACATCCCGGTAACACGTGCAGACGGAATAACCGACGTTGTGGCTGTGCCCGGAAGCAGCGGGATGGATTTTTCCGGAACTCTCAGCGTCATCGGGGGACAGGCTTCCGCGATTCATCTCGCGGGTTGGACGAGCGAAGAGTTGGTCACTCGCCGGTCGGTAGCCATGGTCGTTAATTGGCCGCGTATGGCGACCCGCTCATTTGATTTCGCGACCTTCAACATCAGGCAAAGACCATTCAGCGAGGTCAAGTCAGAATACGAGAAACGCGTCACTGAGCTCACGGACTGGTTCGAGCGCGCTCGTCACTACGCCCAGGCCGTCGAAAAAGGCTCGCGTAATAATTTTGAGCGCGACCTGAAGCTTGAAGCGTTGGTGCCGGTTATCCGTGGCCAGCTTCCGGTGCTGGTCTTTGCGAATCGTTCGCGCGAGATCAAAAGCGCTATCGAATTCTGCGACAAACAAAAACTAAAGATGATTCTGGCCGGCGGCACTGAGGCGTACAAAGTAAAGGATCTCCTCAAATCCAAAAATATTCCCGTAATTCTTCGTCCCACGCTCCGCCTTCCTGACGAAGAAGACGATCCCTACGATCGCGCGATGACCGAGCCTGCCGAGCTTTCCTCCGCAGGAATTAAGTTCGCCTTCGCCAGCTTTGACAACTCTTTTGCGCGCCGCCTCGGGCAGTTCGCCGGTGCTGCGGTAGCCTACGGTCTCTCACATGACGAAGCCCTTAAGGGCGTGACGCTTTATCCCGCGCAAATATTCGGTCTCGACAAAGAACTGGGAACGCTTGAAGTTGGCAAGACTGCCAATGTTATCGTCACAAGCGGCGATCCTCTCGAGGTCACCACCGAGGTGCGCTACGTCTTCATTAAGGGCCAGCTCACGAGCCTCGCTAATCGCCATCTGCAGCTCTACCAACATTACAGCCAGCGACCTTAATCTGTCTTCGCCGCGGAGGCCAGCTGTATCTCTGCTGTCCGCTTGAGCGACGCACCGTCCCAAAAACGGTCACCTGGCAACGTAACGTCACCAGTGTCGTTTTCTAAATCCTTTGTTATCTTTTTTTTGCAAAGATGCCTACGGTTCTAAATTTGCGCGCAACAACGTGCGTTCGGCGGAGGTGACACCATGGGCGCGCTCAGAAACGACCTGCGCTACGCGATTCGGACGCTCTGGAGGAGTCCGGGCTTTACCGTGATCGCCATTCTCACACTGGCCCTGGGTATCGGGGCAAACGCTGCCATATTCAGCATCGTGAACGCTGTCGTTTTTCGTCCTTTGCCGTACGACGATCCCGCACGTCTGGTAGCCATCGAAACGCGAAGCCTCAAGCAATCGGAACTGGAACCCGCGAATTCGGCTCACGATTTCTTCGACCTCCGGGAGCGCGCCCATAGTTTTTCAACTCTTGCGGCGGTCTCGCCCATTTGGAGTACGGTGGTCACCGGCGGAGGGCCAGCTGAGCGTCTAGAGACTCTGTTCGTGTCAGCAGACTTGTTTCCGATGCTGGGTATAAAGCCAGGCGTTGGCCGTAGCTTTTTGCCCGAAGAAGATAATCGCAAAGCACCGAGCAAAGTCGTGCTTGTGAGTTACCCTTACTGGCAGAGACATTTCGGCGGAGATATTTCCGCCATTGGGCGTAGCTTGCAGGTCGACGGCGAGGCGCGCACGGTGGTAGGTGTCTTACCGGCTCAATTCCATTATCTGGGCGGCGTGCTCGGAGCAAGCACCGCTCAAACCGATTTGTGGCTTCCACTGGCTTCGAACCCGCTGCTCAATCGCAGCCGTAGCGTGCGGTTTCTGAGTGTCATCGGGCGCTTAAAACCAGGAGCTACTAGCGAACAGGTTTCCGCGGAGATGAACGGTCTTTGGACCGGTCTGGTAGAACAGTATCCAGACACCAATTCTGGCTTTCAGATTCGCGTGATTTCGTTCGAGCAGCAGGCCGTCGGCAGCGTGCGTCCAGCGTTGTTGCTCCTTCTTGGCGTGGCTGGATTTGTTCTACTCATCGCGTGCACGAATGTTGCCAATCTGCTTCTCGCGCGCACCGCGGCACGGCAGAAGGAAATCGCTGTGCGCAAAGCGCTCGGAGCGCCCCCCAGCCGTCTGATCCGCCAACTGCTGACCGAGAGTTTGCTGCTGGCGAGTGTGGGCGGAGTCGTCGGCTTCATTTGCGCTTCATGGAGCTTGCGGCTGCTCGTTTCTCTTGGACCCGCCAGCCTCCCCCGGCGTGACCAAATTGCGCTTGACGCTTCTGCGATACTATTCACACTCATCGCAATAGCCGTGACCGCGATACTTTGCGGAGTAGCGCCGGCGCTCGAAGCCTCCATCCGCAATGTTAATGCTGCCTTGAAAGAAGGCGGACAAGCTTCAGCAACAGCCAATCACCGACTGCGCGCCGGATTTGTTGTGTGCCAGATGGCCCTGGCCACGGTCTTGCTCATCGGTGCAGGTCTTCTCGCCCTCAGCTTCGGGCGCCTGCTGGAAGTCAATCCGGGCTTTATTACAAAAAATGTGGTCACCATCGCGACGCAAGCTGCCCGTGGCGTAAGCCCGCAGCTTTATCGGGAAATCGAAACACACTTGCGAGCCGTGCCCGGCGTTCGTCATGTTGCCGCAGTCAGCCGCTTACCCCTATTGGGCGGAAATCTGGGAAGCTGGCTGCTCATCGAGGGCCGCACCTTTCCTTCAAGCCAGCATCCCGAGGTTGAGTATCGCGTTGCCACACCCAGCTACTTTGCCACTCTTGGAATTCCACTGGTCCACGGCCGCATTTTTGATGATCATGACGACATCCATCCTGAGGCCGTGACTCTGATCAACGAGACTATGGCTCATCGCTTTTGGCCCAATCCCAATGAAGATCCGCTCGGCAAGCGGATTAAATTAGGCCTGCACCCCGAGAACTCTCCGTGGATAACGATTGTTGGAATCGTTGGCGACGTGCGCCACATCGGCCTGGACGTCGCGCCCAGAGCGGAAGTGTATCGACCGTATGCGTACAGTCCGCTCTATAACCCAATCTTTGTGGTGCGTACAGACAACGATTCGAAGACCCTACTCCCACAGTTGCGCGAGGCCTTTCGCAGTGTAAGCCCCGATCTGCCCGTCTATAACGTTTTCCTGATGACTGACCTGGTCGACCGCTCGACGGCAACGCGCCGATTCCCGGCGCTGCTGCTCTCAGGATTTGCTCTTCTCGCTCTCGTACTGGCAGCAGTTGGGATCTACGGTGTGATTTCGCAATCGGTCGCGCAACGCGCACATGAGATTGGCGTGCGTTTGGCAGTTGGCGCTACGGTGGGAAACATCATTGCTCTTGTTCTTCGACAAGGATTGCGCCTAGCCGCCGTGGGCATCGCCATCGGCCTCGTGGCGGGGTTGGCGCTAAGCCGCTTAATCGTGAGCCTTCTATTCGGTATCACCGCTTACGATCCCGCGGTATTCGTCCTGGTGCCGTTGACCCTCGTGGTTGTTGCCGCACTTGCGTGCGCCATCCCGGCTTACCGAGGCTCGCGCGTAGATCCGCTCATGGCTCTACGATCCGAATAGTACTCTAGGAACTTTTCCCCACCAGTTTGCGTTTATCATATCCACCGGAGATTGTGTGTGCGCATGCTCTGTCGCATCCTATTTGCCGCATCCATCGTTCTTCCCTCGGGCATTGCCTCCAACGCCCAGAACCCACAGAAGATTGTCGACCAGTATCTCCGCGCCGCCGGCGGCACAAAAACTCTTTCCAGACTGCAGACCGTCACGCTGGAAGGCACGATCGCGAGTTCATCGACAGGAAAATCCGGCACCTATACCTTCATCACCAAATCCCCTAACCGTTTTTATTCGGAACTCATTGTAGGCGACCAGCACTTCATCCGCTCCTACAACGGGAAATCTCCCTGGAGCCAAGATGCTTCCGGTGACGCTGTAACGCTCTTGGGACCCGAAGCATTGCAACTGGCGGCCGCCGCGCAGTACTACAATTCGCATCTCGTCAACGCTCAGAAAAATAGATTTACCCTCACTGTCGTCGGCCATGCATCGGTCGCTGGCCACGACGCCCTACAGGTCGAAGTCATTTTGCCAAATCATCAGAATCGCCAGGTCTTCTTTGACGCTGCATCTCACCTCATCGTGAAAGAGGTCGGACCGCTGGCAAGCGCAGACCAAGAAATCCTTTACCGCGACTACCGCGCCGTCGATGGTGTTCAGCTGCCTCATAAAATCGAACTGCGTCGCGGCACCGAGTCTTACGAAATCTCCGTCTCGCGCGCGATGATCAATGCGCCGGTCCGCGAGTCAATCTTCGATTTTCCCAGACGCTCACAGGTTCATCTCCCGGACTTGAAAGCCCTGTTTCAGGAAATCAACGACAACCAGAAGAAAATTGACAAGGTTAGAGAAGAGTACGCCAGCACTAAAATTGTCCAGGAGGACGAACTGGATGGCTCCGGCAAACTAAAAAAGCGGGAAGTCCACGAATATCAGGTCTTTTACCTCAAGGGAAGCGAAATCCGCACGCTGATCAAGAAGAACGACAAACCTTTGAATGAAGACGAGCAAAAGAAAGAAAATGAGCGGGTGCAAAAGCATATTCAGGAAATTCAGAGTGGGGGCGGTCGCCGGGCTAAGCAGGAGGCCAAGCGCGACAAAACCAAAGACGAAGGGAAAGAGAGTGATGACGTCGGGATCTCTTCGGTCCTGCGTGCTTGCCAGTTTGTCAATCCACGGCACGAGCGTTTTCGTGGACAAGATGTTCTCGTATTTGACTTTGAGCGTAATCCAGACTACAAGCCCCGCGATCTCGGCGAAAGACTTTTGCAGAAGCTTGTCGGAGTTGTTTGGATCGACCAACAAGCACATGATGTAGTGCGTCTCGAAGCGTATTTCTCGGACAATTTTAAAGTGGGAGGCGGCCTGTTGGCCTCGCTTCACAAAGGCACCAGCTTCGTCTTCGAGCAGTCCTACATCAATAATGAAGTTTGGTTGCCCAGCTACGAGGAAGCGCACATCGGGGTGCGCATCGCGCTCGTCAAGAGTTTTAATGTCAATGAAATCACCCGATACTCCAACTATAAAAAATTTAATGTCGAAACCCTCAGCAACACATCCCTGCCCAAGAGCAATTGATCCGCTCACCAACCGGATCTTGCGGTCCTGCAAACGCACGGTAAGATACTTTCCATCGGAGGACGCCGTTGAGCAAGTGCACGCCATCACTTACAGTTTTCTTGCCTGTTTTGCTTGGTCTCGCTTGCGTTGGCTGCGCACCGCAATCCCCTCGCGAAGGCGCCGGATCGCCAGCGAGCCACCGGTCCCGTGCCACCATCGTTTTTATGTCCGACTTCGGCGCGGCCAACGATGCCGTCGCTATCTGCAAAGCCGTTATGGTCGCAATCGCGCCCGACGCTCGGCTGATGGACATCACTCATCAAGTAACTCCCTTCTCTATCGAAGAAGCTGCGCGTTTTCTCGCAGCCGTCTCGCCCTATTATCCTGCAGGCACCGTTTTTCTCGCCGTCGTAGATCCCGGCGTAGGTACTTCGCGCAAACCCATCATCGTCAAGACGAAGAAAGGTCAATACTTCGTAGTCCCCGACAATGGTCTTATGACTCCAGTTTCCGACCGAGATGGCATCGAAGCCATCCGCGAAATCACCAATACTTCCTGGATGCTCGCTCCGGTTTCCGCGGCTTCTCCCACATTTCACGGTCGCGATATTTTTTCGCCTGTCGCGGCGCATCTGGCCGCTGGATGGGACTGGACCCAAGCCGGTCCGATTGTGTCCCAGCTTGTTCGTCTTGCTCCCAAGCTCCCTCGCACTACCGACGCAGGCATCCAGGGGGAAATCGTTGCCCTGGATGACCCCTATGGCTCCCTGATTACCAATATTCCGGCCGAGGACTTTCACAGGCTCGGCTACAGCCTTGGCGACAAAATAGCCCTGCGCGTCGCCAACAAATCGCTCACCGTCCCTTTCCTCCGGACCTTCATGGACACGGATATCGCGCAACCCCTTCTGTATATAGATTCTCGAGGCCGCGTGGGTCTCGCTCTCAACCACGGCAATTTCTCGAAAACCTACAAAATACTTCCTCCGGCCAATATTTTCATTCCTCTTAAACCAGAGCAGCCAGCAAAGAGGTAGTGCATACCACCCGAGTCCCCCGAGCTTCGCTGTTCATGCCCGGCCCGCGTTTGCCAGTTGTATTCACCCTGTTTTATCCACAGACCGTCCTGTTGTAAGCTTCTTCCCCCGACTAGAGCATGAATCGCATCGTAGCCATTCTGCCCGCCGCTGGACTCGGAACCCGCATGGGCGCCGACACTCCAAAGCAATTTTTGGAGCTCGATGGCGTTCCGCTCGTCATACATACACTCCGTCGTCTCGCCTCATGTACGGCGATCACCGATCTCATCATCGCCACGCGCCCTGATGGCGTAGCGCTTCTCGATTCCCGAATCCGCGAAGAACACTTATCGCAACGCGTGCGAGTCGTGCGAGGCGGTGACTCGCGTCAGGACTCCGTCGCCCAAGCCCTGCAGGAAATTCCCGACGATACGGAGATTATACTGGTCCACGACGCCGTGCGTCCCTTCGTCACCCGCGAACAAATTGACCGGGTGATTGCCGAGGCCCGCCAGCGTCACGCCGTAATTCTCGGTATTCCTGCCATGGACACGGTGAAAGAGGTAAAGCGCGCGAGTCTTCCTGAGGACGTCGCGCTCATCACCGCCACCATTCCCCGCGAGCGCATCGTTTTGGCGCAGACCCCGCAAGCGTTCACCACCAAGCTGCTTAAGGACGCCTTTGCGCGTGCGGCCGCGGACGGTGTCAATGCATCCGACGAAGCTGGCCTTGTCGAACGCCTTGGCCATCCCGTGCATGTGGTACTCGGCTCCGCGCGTAATATCAAAATCACTCGTCCTTCAGATATGGATCTCGCCCGGTTTTATTTATCCGAAGAACGCCGGGTGAAATGACTATCCGCACCGGCATCGGCTACGATCTGCATCGCTTGGTCGAGGGTCGCAAGCTCATGATCGGCGGCGTTGAGGTACCCTTCCATAAGGGTCCGGTTGGCCATTCCGACGGCGATGTACTGGCTCACGCACTTTGCGACGCGCTTCTCGGCGCTGCGGTACTCGGGGACATCGGAACGCATTTCCCTGATAGCGATCCGCAATGGAAAGGGGTTTCCAGTCTGCTGTTTCTCGAAGGCATCAAAAAACTCCTCGAGGCAGGCAGCTTCCGCATCACTCATATTGATGCCATTGTGATCACCGAGAAACCAAAACTTGGTCCGCATTTTCCTGCTATTCGTGAAGCCCTTGCGCATTCGCTCGGAATTGACTCGGCGAAAATTAATCTCAAAGCCAAAACAAACGAAGGGGTAGACGCCGTTGGTCGCGGTGAAGCCATTGCCGCCCAGGTCATCGCTACACTCGAAGGCTAATTCCACCGGAATTGAGTTTCCTAGAAAGGATCTCGAGCTGTGATGTAGGCCAACAAACCAGTGTCATCTGGCATCTAACTTTGCATGCCGATGCGAAATCGGCCCTGACTGTAAAGTGGTCGGTTCCACAGGAGGAGCACATGAAGGAGATCACAAAAGTCGCCCTAGCGGTTGTCGCTCTGGGCGTGGTGTTAATTCTTCTGGTCGGCTGCGAGTCTGCCAAGATTTCCGATATAACCCGCGACCCCGGCCACTTCTCCGGCAAAGAAGTCACGATTGTCGGGCGGGTCACGAATTCATTTGGCGCATTGAATGAAGGCGCTTTCGAAGTGGAAGACGGCACCGGCCACATGTGGGTCATTGCTGAAGGGTTTGGGGTACCCAGTCAGGGGTCACGCGTTGCCGTCACGGGCCGCGTCCAATCTGGCTTCAGCTTTTTCGGTAAGTCCTTCGGAACCGTGCTTCGTCAAACGCGTCGGCGTCATGGCGGCTAGATCGGCGCAATAGCTTCTCAGCCCGCGCATTCGCGAGACATTTTTTGAACGTTTATGTTGGTCCCAAGACGTGTCATTCGGCGTTCCTCTGGCTCTCAAACAGAGCGAAGAGGCACTGTTTTTTGTTTCCATGTGCGAAGCACATGTCACGCCTCGCAACCGAATACTCCTCACTGATTCCTCAACCTTGCAAAACCTGCGCCCCACACGTGTGGCACTGAATGCCTTTGCAGCTACGCAAAGCTTGGGTAACTCTTTGGCGCATTCGCTCACAAAGGGCCCGTCGTAACCGTAAGGCTTTCATTAACATTTAAGTGGTTACTCTATCTAACTGTCCGTCTGCCTGACGATGCCAGAGAGTGGCGGAGCCATTTAATGAGCAGCGACCCTTCCGAGAGACTGACTAGGCGGCGAGGCCCTCTTCGCGTCCTCTTCATTGAAGATTGTCAGGCCGACGTCGAACGTTGCTTACAGGAATTGCAAAAGGCCGGTCTGGCAGCGCAGGTCGACGTCGTGGATACGCCGGAAAAGTTTTCTCAAAAATTAAGCGCCAATCGGTATGACGTTATCCTGGCTGATTATCGCTTGCAGGTTTGGACCGCCCGGGATGCCCTGCGCCTTTTGCAAAAACATGGCAGGGACATTCCCTTTATCCTGGTTAGCGGCACCTTGGGGGAAGACACGGCCGTCGAGTGCATCAAGGAAGGCGCCTCTGATTATGTTTTGAAAGACCGCCTGGCTCGTTTACCGCTGGCTGTCCGCCGAGCCTTGGAGGAAAAACATCTGCGCGACGAAGCGCATCACGCGCATGTGGCACTGCGCGAGAATGAAGCTAAGTTTCGCACTCTGGCGGACACAATTGCCTCCGGCATATTCATCTATCAGGGAAACCACCTTCGTTACGTCAATAAAGCTGCCGAAGTCATCACCGGCTACTCGCGTCAAGAACTCCTGGCTAAGCCCTTCGCCGACCTGGTCCATCCCGACTCTCGTGAGCTCGTGCGCGAATGGGGCCTTACTCGCCAGCACCGCAGGCAACTCCCCGCACGTTACGAGCTCAAGATTTTGACCAAGGATCGCGAGGAGCGCTGGCTCGACATCACTGCCGGCGAGACCGAGTTTGGCGGAAAGCCAGCCGGGTTGGGTACAGCCTTCGACATCACCGAACGTAAACGCGCAGAAGAAGAAGTGCGGCGTCTGGCTGTCAGCGATCCCCTGACGGGCTTGGCCAATTATCGCCGCCTAATTGATTTCCTCGACATGGAGACGAAGCGCTCGCATCGTACCGCTCGCTCGTTCGCTGTCTTGCTCCTGGACTTGGACGATTTGAAAAAGATTAACGACCGCCACGGCCATTTGGTTGGCAGCCACGCTTTGGGTCGTCTTGCGAATATCCTGCGCCTCCATTGCCGCACGACAGATCTCGCTGCGCGCTACGGGGGAGACGAGTTTGCGCTTATTTTGCCCGAGACCGAGGAAGCAGCAGCCCGGCAGGCTGCCCGCCGCATCTCCGAGCAACTAGCGGCTGAAAGGGAAGAGCCGGTTCTATCCGTAAGTGTGGGTGTCGCTATGTTTCCCAAGAATGGTGACACCACCGAAAAACTGCTCGCCGCAGCGGACGCGGATTTATATATGGTTAAAGCGCGCGGTGGAGGAAAAACTCAATTGCGAGCTTGAGGTCGCTTGGCAACATGGCGCCACGCAACAATTGCTCTACGCGTGAACTGCGACAAAGGCCGGACTGCGAATCTGTTTTATTTCCTAGCCGCCCACGCCAGCCCGTCAGCCCCTTTTCCTGCGTCAATCAATTTCTCTACAGTCCAATCTGAGGTACGAATCGCAGCAACCTTGTGACTCACGTCGCAGGAAGCGTATGCCACCTTACCATCCGGTTGTATCAGGATCTCCTGGGGAGCGGGAGGAACTTCGATAGTGTGCGCCACCTTCATCGTTGCAAGATCCACCACAGCGACTTTGTTAGCTTGGGGCATCGCCACTACCAGCCAATGCCCGTCTGGTGTCGGAGCCGTTCCATAGCCTGCAGCCAGCAGAGGTATCCAGGTCTTCACCTGGTTCGTCGAAGTATCGATCAGCGCTAGTTGCGGCTTGCTCTGATCGGCGGTGAAGGCCATCCGGTCGTCAACAGAAAGTGAAATCCTCTGCGTCGGTGTGGCGACGGGAATGATCGCAATGGTTTTCCGCAGTTCTAGGTCGAGGACTGAGACCGTGCCGGGCCCCACATTCGCCGTGTAACCGCGCCGTCCATCCTTGGTGATCGCCAACATGTGCGACTCCGCCTGGCCGGTAGGAATCGACCCAACGATACGCAGCGTTTTCGGATCAATGATGCTAACCGAATTGTCCAGCTCGCTTGTGACGTAAAGCATTCCGTTCTTCGGACCAAACACCGCGCAGTGTGGCCGTACGCCCCGGCTGAAATCAATATTGCCGATCACCTTGCGCGCGCTGATATCCATGACCACGATGTTCTGCCCATCCGTCCCAGGTTTCCCGACGCCGGAATTTCCATAGATAGGGGCATAGGCGATGCGCCCGTCGGGCGAAGTCACCACTTCGTGTGCGGTTACGCCCGCCTCTGGAATTGTCCCCACCTGCCGCCCCGCTCGGGGATCGATAATCCCTACGGTTCGATCTCCTTTGTTGGCCACCAGCAAAACACCATGGCCCAAAGAATCATCGCCCAAGGAGTTGTAGCCCAAGGGTTGGTTGGTTGAAGACTTGTCTTCCGGTTGAGCACCAGATGTCATCCACATCCCTAAACAACCAAACAACGATAGCAATGTTCCAATGGTTCGAGTCATGGAAAGATTCTACCAAGATGGCGGAGAAAATTCCGTTTTTCCAGTGGAGGACGCGAGCCCTCCCTTTGCTTTCGGGTAGCCAACGTCGCGCCAGGCAATCGAGGAATTGGTCTCCATCCGCACCATACGACCCATACTACTGAGCCACAGGCCAAATCGCACATCGCTGTGTTAAAATTGTTGCGGGGGAACAGGATGAAATTCGGTGTTGTTGTTTTTCCCGGGTCGAACTGTGATCATGATGCCTTCCACGCCATCGCCAATATCCTGAAGGAACCTGTTGAATTTATTTGGCATCAATCACACGACCTGCAGAATTGCGACGCCATTGTCCTTCCCGGAGGCTTTGCTTACGGCGACTATTTGCGCACCGGCGCTCTCGCGCGTTTTTCTCCGGTGATGAAATCAGTGCAAACATTTGCCGGCGCCGGCGGCCTTGTTCTTGGTATTTGCAACGGCTTTCAAATTCTGCTTGAAGCTGGACTGTTGCCTGGCGCAATGGTGCGCAACGCAGGATTGCGCTTTATCTGCCGCCAGGTCCACATCCGCGTTGAGAATTCGTCAACTCCATTTACCTTGGCTGGCGAAGTCGGCCAAGTACTGAAAATCCCCGTCGCCCACATGGGCGGCAATTATGTGTGCGATGACGCCACGCTCGATGAACTCCAGTGCGAAGATCGCATCCTCTTCCGCTACACGACGCCTGAGGGCCAAATTGATGAGGCCGCGAATCCGAACGGTTCGGTCGCGGGAATCGCTGGAATTTGTAATCGCCAGCGCAACGTTGCTGGATTGATGCCGCACCCGGAGCGCGCCGTCGAAGCGGCGCTTGGCTCAACCGATGGTCTGGTGATTTTCTGTTCGATGATCGGATCAATCGTAGGCGCAGCTCGGGCGACAGCTTAAGCGCGCGCTTGATTATTAGTTCCGCTGACTTACGGCTTCAGGGATAGTTTGTTTGAGACCGACTGCCGTAGTATTCAAAACAGCGATCAACAAATCAGATTTCATGGCCTCACCGACCACCGCAGTTAAAGTAACACAAGAAATCGCCGCCGAGCACGGCCTGACCGCCGCGGAATACTCCCGTGTCCAAAACATTCTCGGACGCGATCCGAACATCACCGAGCTGGGGATCTTCAGCGTCATGTGGAGCGAACACTGCTCCTATAAATCGAGCAAGGTGCATCTGAAGCGCCTGCCGACGCGTGGCGCGCAAGTCTTGCAAGGCCCCGGGGAAAACGCTGGAGTCGTAGACATCGGTGACGGTTTGTGCGCGGTGTTTAAAATTGAATCTCATAATCATCCGAGCTATGTCGAACCCTTCCAGGGTGCGGCCACCGGTGTCGGCGGAATCCTGCGTGATATTTTTACGATGGGCGCGCGCCCGATCGCGGTTCTTGATTCCCTGCGATTCGGTCCAATCGTGGAAGGCCCGGAAACAAGCGCGCGGGAAGCCGCACGCAACCGGCGCATTCTCGATGGCGTTATCAGCGGCGTCGCGCATTACGGCAACTGCTTTGGTGTGGCGACGGTTGGTGGTGAAGTTCAGTTCGCGCCGTGCTATGCCGGCAATCCTCTTGTCAATGCGCTCGCGCTCGGCATAGCGAAAAAGGAAGAGCTTTTCTTCGCGCGCGCGCGCGGCACGGGAAATCCTGTGATTTACGTTGGTGCTAAAACCGGACGAGACGGCATCCATGGCGCATCACTGCTGGCGTCGGCTGAATTCACGGAAGAATCACAGCAGAAGCGGCCCAACGTTCAGGTTGGCGATCCTTTCCTCGAAAAACTTTTGCTCGAGGCCTGCCTCGAAGCCATGCGCACGGGAGGAGTGGTCGCGATTCAGGACATGGGCGCCGCCGGCCTCACGTGTTCGACCTGCGAAATGGCATCACGCGGCGGTACAGGAATCGAAATCGACCTTGCTTGCGTCCCCCAGCGCGAAACGGGAATGACGCCCTACGAAATCATGCTCAGCGAATCACAGGAACGCATGCTGCTGGTCGCCGAAGGTGGCCGCCAGCGCGAAGTTCTTGATGTTTTTGCAAAGTGGGGGCTCGACGCCGTGGTGATCGGACAGGTAACCGAAGGAGGCTTGCTTCGCGTGCTCGACAACGGCAACGTTGTCGCCGAAATTCCCGCACACCCCCTCGCTGAAGAAGGGCCGGTTTACAAGCGGCCCTTATCGCCGCCAGCAACGCAGTCAGCTTTGCGCGAGGGCGCTCAGTATTTCGAGTTTTCACCGCAAGGCGCAGACCTTACCAAGAATTTGTGCAAGCTGCTCGCCTCACCCGCGATCGCTTCCAAGCGTTGGATTTTCGAGCAATATGACTCCATGGTCCGAACAAATACAATCGTCGGCCCAGGTGCCGGCGATGCCGCGGTCATGCGCATCAAAGACACCAATCGTGCTCTGGCGCTGGCAACCGACGGCAATGGACGCTGGTGCCAGCTCAATCCGCGCCTCGGTGCCATGCATGCGGTTGCCGAAGCCGCCCGCAACGTCGCCTGCACCGGCGCACGACCCATCGCCGCAACCAACTGCCTCAACTTCGGTAATCCGGAGAAACCTGAAGTGATGTGGCAATTTTCCGAAGCGATCGATGGAATAACCGAAGCTTGTACCGCGCTGGGAACACCGATCACCGGTGGCAACGTCAGCTTTTACAATGAGACACTCGGAAAATCAATTTATCCCACTCCGGTAATCGGGGTCCTCGGTATTATCGAGAATGTCTCGCACGCGATCGGTATGGGTGTTCACGAAGTAGGTGATGTATTTGTCTTATTGGATGGCTCGCCCGCATTGGACCAAAACGCTTCTTCGACCGACGTCGCAATCGGGTTTTCCTCCACGGAATACGTCAAGGCCATTGCCGATCGCACGGCGGGTGCGCCACCGCCCATGGATCTTATTGCCGAAAAGAATCTGCAGCGTTGCCTCCTCTCCCTTGCTACGCAAGGCGCAATCCGCTCCGCGCACGACTTAAGTGACGGTGGTTTGGCCGTCGCACTCGGAGAATCCTGCTTCGCATCATTCGACCGCGCTGGCAATAAAAGTGACGGGTTATCGGCCCAAATCAAACTAAGGTCGGGTATGCCCGACGAAGCAGCTCTTTTCGGCGAGCGCGGCGCTCGCGCCGTGGTCTCCCTCGCACCAGCCTCCCTTGCCCGCGTACTCGAGAGTGCGAGACAATACAACGTTGGGGCACAGGAAATCGGGCAGGTCACCGGCGCCGCTGAATTCCGCATCGAACTGAATGGACACTTGGTGGTTGATAGTTCCATCGAGGCCCTACGCGACGCGTGGGCTAATTCGCTCGAGCGTAGTTTCGTTGGAAGGTGAGAGATTTGCAAAAGATACCGCCCACTCTTGCGGATTTGTTTTTCACTTTGGTTGGCCATTGTATTTGTTGCTTACAGGCTGGAACATAGCCATGCTTGGCTCACGGCTGTATCTTGGCTGGCCGCCTGGGTGATCGTAGTGATGTGGTTGCTGTCCGGTAAGTCGCGTGCATTTCCGGCGCCAGAAGAAGAGCACCTGAAACTGGTCAAATGAGACTGGACCACAAAGCCGATCTGTTCGACGATCACTTTCACGACGAGTGTGGCGTATTCGGCGTATTCGGCCATCCGGAGGCCTCGAAGCTCGCCTATCTCGGGCTGTATGCGCTCCAGCATCGCGGACAAGAATCCGCGGGAATTGTTTCCAGTGACGGCTGCGCATTGCACACCCATAAAGCGATGGGCCAGGTCGCAGATATTTTCAAGCCTGAGGTCCTCGGGAAGCTGCCCGGTGATTCGGCCATCGGCCACACCCGATATTCCACCGCCGGCGACACGTTGCTGAGTAATTGCCAGCCTATCGTGATTGATTGCAATAAGGGGAAGCTCGCTCTCGGTCACAACGGAAATTTAACAAATGCGGGAGAGTGGCGGCGGAAGCTCGAGCATCGCGGTTCGATCTTCCAAACCACAAGCGACACTGAGGTAATCGTGCATCTGGTCGCGCGCTCTGCTGCCCGCAATGTTTCGGGGGCGTTGGGCGATGCGCTAAATCAAGTAGAGGGGGCGTACTCGCTGTTGGTTTTAACGCTCGACGAGCTTTACGCCATCCGCGACCCGCGCGGCTTCCGTCCGCTGAATCTCGGACGCCTTACGGTCCCAGGATCTGTGGGATCAGGGCCCACTGTAACGGCATGGCTGGTTGCTTCGGAAACGTGTGCGTTCGATTTGCTGGGTGCCGAATATGTTCGCGAGATTGAGCCTGGCGAGATGGTGCGCATCTCTCGCGCCGGTGTAGAATCTATCCGCTTCGCCCCGGTTAAATCGCACCAGTATTGCATTTTTGAGCATGTTTACTTTGCACGGCCTGACAGCATGGTCTTCGGACGCTCGGTCAACCAGAGCCGCGAAATGCTCGGTCGCCTTCTGGCCGAGGAGCATCCTGCCGACGCCGACATCGTGGTGCCGGTGCCGGACTCGGGCGTGCCTGCGGCGATCGGATACGCCACCGGCTCGGGGATTCCTTTTCGCATGGGCCTTATTCGCAATCATTACATTGGCCGGACGTTCATTGAGCCGTCGCAGGCCATTCGCGATTTTGGCGTGAAGTTGAAACTCAATCCAGTGCGCGGTCTGCTCGAGAATCAGCGCGTTGTTCTCGTCGATGACTCGATTGTGCGCGGCACAACCAGCCGCAAAATAGTGCGCCTTGTCCGCGAGGCGGGTGCACGCGAGGTTCATGTGCGCATCAGTTGCCCGCCGACCATTTCCCCTTGCTATTATGGCGTAGATACTCCGACGCGCGAGGAGTTGATCGGCTCGTCGCACTCACCGGCAGAAATTTGCCAGTATCTCGAGGCCGATTCGCTCGGCTATCTTTCGCTCGCTAGTCTAAAGCGCGCTGTGGACGACTCAGCCGGAAAGTTCTGCAACGCCTGCTACACCGGTGCGTATCCAACTGAGCTCGTGCAGCTGGAGGTCAATCACAAGGAAATTAGCGGGCGTCGCGGGTTGGACTCTTCTTCGGCTTCTCGGGAGCAGAATAGGCCGGCACCGACTCCGGTGGTGGTGGACCCGTGACAGCCGAAAGGAAGCGTAAAGAAAACCTCCCGTTCCGCAGAAAGGTTGTGCGTGAAATCGTCGGCTGGCTTTGGGTGGCGGCGGTTTTTCTTTTGATCAACGCGGCGCTTGGCCAGGCCCGTGTGATTCCGTCAGGCTCCATGCAAAATACCCTGTTGATCGGCGACCATCTGATCATGAGCCGTCTGGGCTATGATGCCGGTATCCCCTTCAGCAAATGGCATGTCTCACTTTGGCGGGACCCTCGGCGCCATCAGATTGTGATTTTCCGCCCGCCTGCTTCACCCGATGACCCCGACTTGGTAAAGCGGGTTATCGGCATGCCCGGCGATACCATCGAAATTAAAGAGGGTGCGGTGTGGATCAATGGTCAACGCCAGAGCGAATCCTATATCTTGGAGCCGATGAACCCGGATCAGCATTTTGGCCCCTTCCAGGTACCGGCGAAAAATTATTTCGTTATGGGAGACAATCGCAACAACTCCAACGATAGTCGCTACTGGGGATTCGTGCCGCGCTCCGCAATTATCGGCACGCCGGTGCTTATTTACATGTCGGTGGAAGCGCCGGGAGACGCCTGGGACACCGGACAGATTCGTGAGCGTTTTCTCGCCTATGCGCACGCGCTTGTGAATCCGCGCATGGTCCGTTGGAAACGTGTATTCAAGCCACTCTGATAGCATCTGATTGGCATCATGGTTATCGAGCTTAGATCTACCGCTGTCCTGAATAGAGAGCGACCACACACCCATGCGATACGCCGACGCCGGAGTCCGCATCGCTGCCGCCGATGACGCCAAGCAGCGTATTCGCCGCTTGGCCAGCCGCACGTTTACTCCTGGCGTCCTCGGGCACATCGGCGGGTTCGGTGCGCTTTACGCCCTCGATCGCAAGCGCTGGAAAGACCCCGTCCTCGTGTCGAGCACCGATGGCGTTGGCACCAAGTTGAAAATAGCGATGACCATGGGTGTGCACTCCACCGTCGGTGCGGACCTGGTGAATCATTGCGTCAATGACATCCTCACTCAGGGCGCTCAGCCGCTTTTTTTCCTCGATTACCTCGCGATGGGAAAGCTCGAGCCGGCGACCGTGGAACAACTTGTTGAAGGAATGAGCCGTGCCTGCCGTACGGCTGGCTGTGCGCTCATCGGTGGTGAAACCGCGGAGATGCCCGATTTCTATCATCCTGGCGAGTATGACGTCGCAGGTTTTATCGTTGGCGCCGTCGAACGCAAACTGATCCTCACCGGGAAATCGGTTCGCGCAGGAGATGTTCTCCTCGCATTACCTTCAGCGGGTTTGCACACCAACGGCTATTCCCTGGCACGCAAACTGGTCTTCGAAGTTGCCGGGCTAAAGCCGGAAACGTATGTGCCTGAGGTGCAAAACAAAATTGGGGCGGAACTCTTGAAACCTCATGTTTGCTATGCCCCTGCGCTAAAAACGATTATCGCTCGGGGTTGGGTCGCGGCGTTGGCGCACATCACCGGTGGCGGCATCGCCGGCAATTTGCCCCGCGTGATGCCCGGCACCACGCAAGCTGTCGTTGAGCTTGGCTCGTGGCCGATCCCAGCGATCTTTCGCTTTCTTGCGGCCGTCGGAAAAGTCGGTCGCGATGACCTGCTGCAAACGTTCAACCTTGGCGTTGGAATGATTCTCATCGTCCCGCCGAAAAATGTCTTGAAGGTTGAATCGGAGCTCAAGCGTCGCCGGGAAAAATTTTTCCGTATCGGACACGTGGATCGGGCCGAGCCGCGCAAGCCCCGAGTCGTATTCGTTGGCGCGCTGCAACTTTGAACCTTCACCCAACCACGCGCATGACATGGAATGAATCCTTACGTCGGTTCATTGGACGCATACGCGGGATGGCGCGCCGGCGAGCGGTACCGAACCTCCTGCTCCACCCGGCGAAGCCAGCGAAGTTCCAGCCCGAACTGATCCATCGTCAGGCTGACCATCCATACGGCCTCGTGGTACCGATGGCCCACTTCCTTCTTGATAGCCCGCAAGGTCTCAACTTCGCGCGCAAATTCCCTTTGCAAAAATAGTCGGCGCCGGCGAACCTGTTTGCGAAATGTGCCCGGCCGCGCCTGCCAGGAAAGCGCAATCCACGTGAGAAACGCGGGGTGGTCGCGCTGGGTAGTCCAATCTTCCCGCTCGAGGGCCGCTCCGAGCGCCGCGCGGCCTCTCGTTGTAGTGGCGAAGACGCGGCGCTCCGGACCTTCGGCCGGGTCGTTTGATTTTCTGCAGCGTATGAATCCCGATCGGCCGAGCTTCTCAAGCGAGTAATAAATTTGCGGGCGCGAGATACCCGCCCAGTCGCGCACCTCGCGCCGCTCCAGTTCGAGATATGCCTGATACCCGTGCATCGGGCGCTCCGCGAGCAGACTCAGCAAGACCAGGTCGGCAGTGGTGAGCGGGAGTGCTTTACTTTTGCGCATCCCGGGCCTTCCGGCGGCCACTCCAATACCACCATTGGCATTGCGCGGCTGGCAGACGCGGGTTGCGTGCCTGCGCCACGGCGGCGGAGAACACATCAAGAACACAAATATCCTGATGCGTCCCAGTGACACGGCACAACGTTTGGTAAAGTTCTTGCGGATTAACTCGCGCCAATTCTGCGACGGAACGAATACCAACAAGCTTCAGGTCTCGAACCATAGCGGGGCCGACGGACACAAGCTCTTCAAGAGAACGCTTTTCAGTGGGCATATTTCCTCCTTGACACCACGTTCTGGAGATGTATAATACCAACTAGTCTAATTTAGACTAGTGTGAAGGTAAACGCAACTAGATTTTCAAATGACAAACCCAGTGCCCACTGCTAGCGACGCCTTCATTTGTCCGGTTTCGCTTCCATGCGCTTACATCATCAAATACCGGAGGCAACCATGGTTCACATCAAGCGGATTACGCCAGTCTTGTGTGTCGAAGCGATCGAGCCCAGTTTGCAATTCTGGACCGAACGGTTCGGTTTCACGAATGCTGGCGAAGTGCCCGACGGAAACAAGCTTGGATTCGTGATGCTTCAGAAGGATGGAGTTGAACTTATGTACCAGTCCTACGCGAGCGCAGCGAAGGACACTCCGTCAATGGCTCAGCTGGCCAGAAAAGGCCCGACCTTCCTGTACATCGAAGTTGATGACTTAGAGGCCATTTTGGAAGCGAGCAAGGGCGTGGAAGTTGTTGTGCCCCTCCGCACTACATTTTATGGCGCCAAGGAAATCGGTGTACGGGACCCTGCCGGCCACGTGATTCTGTTCGCCCAATTCACAAAACCGGCCGAGCAATAACCAACAAAGACCGGTCGCACGGGCTGTGCGGAATGAAGTGATCCTTTCAACTTGTTCGGTGAGCGCGACCCCCGACCACTCGCCGCTCGCTAATAGGTAGCGAATGCCATTTGCAGCTGTGACCATCGTGTTTGGAAGGATTCCGAGCTTGTGCTAGCGTACTTCACTTATGCCCAAGCGCATTGGAGTGCTGCTGAGCGGTCGCGGCTCAAATTTTGAAGCTCTCGCGGAGAGCATCACGCGCGGCCGCATCCCCGGCGCCGAGATCGCCGTGGTTATCAGCAATCGCGACGCCGCTCCGGGAATCGAACGCGCTCAACGCCGCGGCATAGAAGCGCTGGTCGTTCCCTCAAAGGGGCTCGAGCGTGAAGCCTACGACCGCCAGGTAGCGGCCGTGCTGAACGAGAAACAGGTAGAACTGGTCTGTCTGGCAGGATATATGCGCTTGCTGTCTCCGTACTTCGTTGCCGCGTTCCCAAATCGCATACTAAATATTCATCCGTCGCTGCTCCCGGCCTTTCCCGGACTTGAGGCCCAGCGCCAGGCGCTTGAATTTGGCGTCAAAGTTTCTGGATGCACGGTGCACTTCGTGGATGAGAATCTCGACGCGGGTCCGATCATTTTGCAAGCTGCGGTTGGCGTACGCGATACCGATACCGTCGAATCGTTGTCCGCGCGCCTCTTGGCGGAAGAGCATAGGATTTATTCTGAAGCAGTGCGCATCGTTCTTGAGAACCGCTATCGTATCGAGGGTCGTCGCGTTGTTCTTACCTAAATTTATGCCATCATCTTGGGTTGCCCGCTCATAGCGAGTATGGCAAACATCAACATGACCAAGACAACTTTCAAGCCGGTCGATGAACAGCTTGCTTACCTGCGCAAGGGCGTCGCCGAAATCATCCCTGAACAGGAGCTCAAGACCAAGCTTGAAAGATCGCGTAAAACGGGTAAGCCACTTCGCGTCAAACTCGGCGTTGACCCGACCGCCCCCGATCTGCATCTCGGCCACACTGTTGTCATCCGCAAGCTCAAGCATTTTCAAGAACTCGGCCACACCGCGGTCTTTCTCATTGGCGCTTTCACAGCCATGGTCGGTGACCCGACCGGTCAATCCGAGACTCGCCCTCCTCTTTCGCGCGAGCAAGTGGACGCCAATGCCAAGACGTATCTACAACAGGTGTACAAAATTCTCGACCCGGATAAAACCGAAGTCCGCTACAACAGCGATTGGCTCGACAAATTGAATGGATATGACATCGTCAAGCTCTGCGCGAAATATCGTCTCGCGCGGATGCTCGAGCACGAAGATTTCCGCTCGCGCCTCAGCAACAATCAGCCGATAGCCGTTCACGAATTACTCTATCCGCTGCTGGTGGCCTACGATTCAGTCGTGCTCGAAGCCGATGTGGAGCTTGGCGCCACCGAACAAAAATTCAATTTGCTCATTGGTCGCGAAATCCAGCGCGAGTATGGTCAGCAGGAAACTCAGGTCGCCATGACCATGCCGATTCTCGTCGGACTTGATGGCGAACGCAAAATGTCAAAAAGCCTGGGTAATTATGTCGGAATCACGGAGCCGCCCGGCACGATGTTTGGCAAACTTATGTCCATCTCCGATTCACTGATGTGGTCGTACTGCGAACTTGTCACGGATCGCTCGCCTGAAGCGATTAACGCCCTTCGCCGCGAGCTTGAGTCGGGCGCAAGACACCCCATGGACGCAAAAATGGATCTGGCGAGGGAAATTATCGCCGGCTTTCACGGCAGCGAAGCCGCGCAGAAAGCCGCCGATGAATTTCAGCGTGTTTTCCGCGAGCGCCGGGCGCCCGAACAGGCTCCGATGCGAACGATATCGCGTCAGCCGGCAAAAAAACTCGCTGTACTTTTACTGGAGCTCGACTTGGCGTCATCGCGCAGTGAAGCTGAACGATTAATCAAACAGGGCGGCGTCGAAATCGATGGCCTGCGGGAAGATGATGTTCGCAAAGACATTGATTTGTCCCAGCCCCGCGAATTCCTTGTGCGTGCCGGAAAGAAAAGATTCCTGCGCGTGGTTATTGAATAGCGCCAGCTTCGTTGCCTTTCTCGGGCGGCCTCGCGGCCTCCGGCGAGTCAGGACGCGCCGGATTTGGCCTCGCCGAATAAACGCGCGCAAAAGTCACAAACAACAGGGCCATGGTAGCGAAGCTGTATACGCTTCCCTCAGGCCCAACAGTTCCGCCGGTAAGCCAAGCGGGACCATGCAGCGTCGCGTTGGACAGGTGCCCTTCGGCTACGAATCCGCTGTTAGGTACTGAATATAAGAACGTTTCCCCGAAGTCGAAGCTCGCGTGCATCCCCACAGCGAACCACAACGAGCCCGTCCGCCAAAGCGTCAAACAAAAAAATAATCCAATGACAACCACGCTCAGGGCCCCCAGCGGTCCCTCACCCTTATTAAACAAATGCACCGCTCCAAACGCTATCGAAAGAAGCACTGCGGCGGGCCAGAACCCAATCCCGCTTGCCAGCGTGAATTGCGTGTAACCGCGAAATAGAAATTCTTCAGCGAGCCCCACAATCAAAAAGATGAATCCCCAGAGAGCCGCATATTTCACGATAGCCCCGGGGCTCAAGGCAATAGTTCCAAATGAATATCCATGTGAAGCGCCAATGAGAGAAATGACCGCACTGATCTCAGCCAACCCCCAAGCCACGCCTTGCCAGAAATAGTTTCCAAATAGTCCAGTCCGCGGAAGGCCGTAGCTCCCAAAGGAACGCTTTTCAATCCGGGCCATCACTGCCGCCGCCCCCAAGGCGGCAACTGCGAGCGACACTTCACTCCAAAGGAGCCCCACCGGTCGGCGCGCGAATCCGGGTTGGGGATGGGCAACCGTCGAGGCGAGCAGCCCGAGCAGAGCACCCATTACGACCAGAATCAAGGCTGCTATCACGATATAAATCAACAGCCGCCAGCCCGCGCGGATACCGCCCGGTCCAACAAAAATCGCTTGCCAGTGGCTATGCGAATTGGGTGCGAGCGGAATCGGCGCAGTGCTCATGAATGCAAAGCTTCCTAAACATTAACCGGGATTCTATCTCGCGTGCTAGCAGACCATCTAGCGGCGTTCGGCAAGTCGTTTCAAACGCGCAAGATGTTCTCGATCGCGCTGTCGGGCAGCGAATCGCGTAAAAAGCCAGTCAGCAAACCACGCAAATCGCCCAGGCATCTTATATTCGTCAAGCATGGTCACACGCGCACCCGTTGGCGTTGCTTCAATTTCCCAGCGTTGCCTGCCCTTAACCCCATAAGCATCGACGAACCGCCATTCTAAAAAACGCCCAAATTCATGGGCCGTAATGACTGGTGTCAGCGATATCTGTCTGTTGCCCAGCCAGCCGGCAATCCGCAATTTTTGGCCAACGGCAAAATCCGCTGCTCCACCCCGCACCTCAAATTCCGCTTCGATTTCTGCGCCGTACCAATAGGCCATGCGTTGTGGCACAAAAAAAACCGCCACGCGGTCAGGCGGCGCTGCGATCTCCACGCTGAGCTTGAGATTCGCCATCTCAGAGCGTCACTCTACCATGCGCCGCATGCGAGGAGTTTTCGTGATTTCAGCGCAGGAAAATTTCCGTGGCTCCAAGGATATGCCGGCTATGTTGTTCCTGGATAAAAAGAACAGCGCGTAAATTCTCGCGCTTCCAATTCTTAGGAATGTTTGCGCGTGTCGCTACAGAAAAGCCCGTATCCAGCTTCTTTTTGCTGGTTCCAACCCGTTCGAGCGAGCGCACCACGCCAAAATGGTCGAGCTTGCGTCCGGCATTTTCGCCCTGTGCTACATCTGAGTGCAGCCCACTTTCGGTAATCGCGAGAAACATCTCGACCGGGTCCCCAGCGGTCGCCCCGAAAAGTTTACCGACGTGAATCTCCAGCGGGATCTCCAGAGCGCCGGGCCTATCTAGCGCAATACTCACGCTTATTTCTGTCTTTGGTATTTGTGCGGATTGGGCAATCGTTTGGCGCGCTTTCCGCTCGTTGCTGCCAACAAACTCCGCGCGGCCGTCAACCACCATTTGTGGGGTATACACGCTGGCATTGTGGAATACGGCTGAGTAAAGTCTCTGCCGCTCAGTGAATTGTGCCGAAGAGAATGGATCGCGCCAGCCCTGATGGTCCCAGTAATCCACATGTTGCTCGAGTGTAATGATCATTACCCCGGCCACCGGCTGCGCTTTGTTCAACTGCGCCAGCAAGGCATCCGCCGGCGGGCAATCCGAGCATCCCTCCGAAGTAAACAGTTCAACCACCACGGGGATCGCTTTCGCGTCTGCTTGAGCCGTTGGCTGGCTTGCCTCGCTCTTGGTTCGGCCGAGACGGACTTCTTGGCCGGCAAGCCATGCACATCCAAACGTCGCGATCAAAACGACATAGATTTTGAAAGCCGTTTTCATTTACTCCCCCAAAAGACCTCTGCCGTTCGCCTATCCACGGATCAGTCTAACTGACCTGAGCAAGCACAATAGATACGTCATCGGTGGCCGGACCATAGCGCCAAGCATTCACTCCCTCAAGGACCATACGCTTCATCTCCGCTAGCGGTTTGTCCGCCGCCCCCCGCACAATTTCTTTCAACCCCTCAACACCAAGCATTTCACCGCCCCGGTCGAACACTTCCGTTAAACCATCGGTGTACAGCATCAAGCGGTCACCCGGCGTGAGCATGAAGTCCTCGGAAGCATTCTGCCCCACGGCCTCTTCCAATACTCCCAAAATTGTGCTTTGCGACTGGAGCGCGCGGATACTGCCATCCCGCGCAATAATCAATGGGGGTGGATGCCCGGCCGCCGCGAAGCTAAGATTCCTTCCGTATCGATCAAGTCGTGCCGCGGCCATCGTGAAATAAAAGCCCGTGCCGCGAATATGGCGAAGCACAAAACGATTCAGATGCCCCACCATTTCACCGAGCGGTCGGCCTCGCTCCAGATTATGAGTTATTTCCGTGTAAATGCGGTTGGCCACCAGCGCGGAGCTGATACCGTGTCCCGACACGTCGCCCACCAGCAGATTCAAATGCGCAGTGCCCGACGGAGCCACCAACCCAAAGTCTCCACCGATCGTACGCACGGGCATGTAATGGGTTTCTACCGAAGCGCCATGCCAAACCAGCGATTGCGGCGAGAGGCTCTCTTGCACGCGTGACGCCAGCTCTAACTCGCGCTCAATTTCCTGCTGCCGCTTTTCCAGTTGTGAATTAGCCTGCTGAAGTTTGGTCTCTACGCGTTTCTGCTCGGTGATATCGGTGAACGTCACCACCGCGTATCGCCGGCCATCCGGATCTTCAAGCATGCGCGGGCTGACCACCACTGGCACACGCGATCCATCGGTTCGCGGCACGTGAAATTCGTATCGACTCCGGCCGCGCTCCTCGGCTAAAGCAATTTGTGCATTCAAGAAAGCGAGGTCCTCGCCAGAATAAAAGTCCCCAGCCATGCGTCCCACCAGTTCATTGCGCGGCCGGCCGGTCATTTCCGCGAGACATTCGTTGGCAAACACGGCTTTGTTGCAATCGTCTATGATCAGCACACCCTCGTTCAGTGACTCGAGGATGCCCTCCACCTGACCCAACCATTCGGGGATATCTTCTGCCACAAAGAGCTCCTTGTTCGTGCACTGGCTGAATTCGCCGCAGGTACTAACATGAGTACCTAGGTCAACCCACCGTTACAGCACCGCCAGCCGATTCCTGACTTCACCTCGACGCATTCCACCTACTCCCAGTCCTCGCGACGGACGGTTCGGTAGGCGCAGCACAAATCACTTTACGAATTGTGGAGATTGGCCTTTAGACCATGGATCATAATTGCGCGCAAACACAAGACGGTCGGCAAGCGGCGGGTGACTATACAGCCAGAAAGCGATGAACGCTGGTGGATTCGGATCGGACAGATCAATTTCTCCCAGAACCTGAAAGGCGTGCGCCGCCACCTCTGAGGAATTCGGCACGATCCCATGAATTACCTCGAGCCCGTAAACATCGGCCTGATGCTCTTCATACCGGCCATAGGCATTGATGATCGGCGAACACAAAAAGAGAGTCACGGAGAGCAGCAGCAGAATAACGGGCAGCGACGCCAAATCTTCCGGACCGTAAATTCTCCACAAACCTCCCCATCGTCCGAGCGCCCAGTGCAGTGCATGGAATCCCGCAAATAATAAGACCAATAGAAAAATCACAGATAGAATGAAACCGTTCCGGATATGGTGCAGTACGTAGTGCCCCATCTCATGACCAAAGACAAAAAGTGTTTCAGGCAGGGTTGTATCACGAATCGTGTTGTCCCACACCACCACTCGCTTAGACGCTCCTATCCCAGTAACATACGCATTTATTTCCTTACTTTTCTCGCTGGCGCGCATCAAAAACACACGCTCGCGCGGAATATTCATGCCCGCGCGCTGCACCACTCTCTCAATTGCCAACACTAGCTCGGGATGCGACGCGTTCAGGGGCTCGAATGTATTGAACAGCGGATCGATAATCACGGGCGTAATAAAAACTAACACAAGCCCGATGGGTATGGCCGCCAGCCAGAAATAAAACCACCATCTTCGCGGGCTGCGGCGGATCATGCTATATAGGATCCACGTCAGTATCGTGCCGATAACTACGCTGATGATTCGTTCTTTTGTCCAATCCCAGAACCACGAACCCCACCCTTGCACCGACTGCTCATATTGCAAGGAAAGCGAGTGACTGTAGATTCTCAGCGGCAGCTTCACAGCGCTAATCGTAAGCAGGATTAGTGCAGCACAAAGTGTCACCTGCACAAGCCGCATCCCTGATGCAGCTTCAGCCCAATCGCGAAACTTTCTGGCAATTCCCAATTGCAAAATCATCCACAAAACAGCCAGCCCGTACGCAAACCCAATAAAGTACAAACGGTAACCCGCGCGCGAATACGCTATCGCTTGCGCGTACTTTTCTGGCGAGAGTTTATAGCTGGATGTTTCCTTTTTTTCGGCCGTTGCCGAGGACCATGTCGACGTACTTGACGAAGTTTTCTTTGCCGGTGACCCGGCCGGTCGCGACGGTTCTGACGATACCGGGGCATCGCCCGGCACCAAGGTAGCGATGGCCATCATTGCTACAAAAAACAGCAAGCGCACTCGGCAACGCCTCATCCTCCCCGCCCTCATGACGCCTCCTCGTGCGGTTTTCACTCAACTGTACGCTAGCGACTCGCCCCAGCAGGATACGCAGTTACGAGAGAATAATTTCGTATCGCGCCCGCCGTAGTCACTCCCACGTGGATGATTGAAGTCAGCCGTTCCAGGCGATGGTGTCCGGTGCGGTGAAATAGATACGACACCCCCATGGACGCTACCGTACCTGCAGCTTCGACCCCGGCAAACAGAGGATGATTGTCCACAATCTCATTGTTCAGCAGAATTTCCTGTCGTCCTCGCCGCCGCATATTGAGGGTCGACGAATAATCGAGCGCCCGCGACGTTCCCACACCCGCGAACCACCAAGCGTTCTGGCGATCCCAAAAACGATGAGTAACTTGCGTGGTGGGCGATTTCCGCACCGCAGCCGCAGGCCTGCTCTGATCAATGCCATCACGACCGGGTTGCTGCTTCGCGCTCATTTGACAAGCGCAAATCGCCATGAGAGGCAGAATGCTTGCTCGAAGACATTGTTTCAGCACCTAAGAATCTTACCGTAATCCGGCGTCGGCCCGGAGCCGGAAAAGTTTCTGTTCATCCTTGCGCTTTTAAGTCCGACGGATATCCTTGGGTAACAAACACGCCCGCAAAACCCCTTACTAGCACAGGCCCTAGGCCGTTATCCTCTGGTGTCGTCCGGTCTCAAGGCGGTTGCAGCCACGCCTTCCGAGGGCTAGCATAGTCTCCGTGCGTTGGTAGGGAGGCAAAACCATGAAGAGATTGCGCGTCGAAGTTGCAGCGGCTGTCCTCACCCTGGTATGCATTGTCGCGCCGCCATTTGCTTCCGCGGAGCCGCCATCCCCGCAAAACAATTCAGTTGCCGAAGCCGCTCGACGCGCCCGACGGCAAAAAAAGACGGCGCCCAAGCAGGTCTGGGACAACGACACCCTGCCCACGACCGGCGGCGGTGTGAACACCGTGGGTCCAACTCCCCAGTCGGCAGACGCGCAGCCTCCTGAAAACGTTTCGGGGACGCGCACCGGACAAGCCCCTGCCCCACGCCCCGACTCATCTGCCTCCCACGGTCCTCAAGCCATCGAAAAGCAGCGTATTGAAGCCACGGCCGCGATGAACGAAATCAAGGAGCAACTCATTGAGGCTCAGAGGGTTCTCGACCTGTCTCAGCGCGCATTCGATCTGCAGCGTGACACCTACTACTCCAAAACAAATTTCGCCGAAGATAAAGCTGGCAAAGCGCGTCTCGACGCCATGCAGGCTGACATCGCCGCTCAGCAAGCAGCGGTAGCGGTTTTAAAAGCCAAGCTTGCCGCCCTCGAAGACAAACTTCGAGCCCTGCCATCGGCACCTCAAGAAAACCCGCCGCCGGTTCGTCAAGAAGACAAGCCGACGCCGCCCCGATCACAACCGGGGTCCCCAATCCCGCCCAGCTAACCCGACCACCGCGCTCCCCGGCCAACACCCGAAATTTGCAACGAGCCCCGCGAGCAGCCCGCCGAATGACCGCTCTTCCACGCCGCAACCCACCCCCTACTAATAGTAGCGATTCTCCTTGACACACAAGTGACCTGGGGCGCAGAATCCCTCCAATTGATCCGCTGCCTGGGGCGGACTTGCTTCGGAGGCACGACATGCAGTATTTGCCCGGCTGGACCGTTCAGTGCATCAATCCAGAATGCCAGGCTCGCGGCCACTGGCTCCGCGTGCACCCCGAAAGTTCTGACATGTGCAGTAATTGCGGCGCGAAACTGCGCAATGTTCCGCCGCCGATTGGTCCGCGTCTAAGAATGCGCCCGCGTTCCCTCGGGGGTTACCGCCCCGCACTTCGACCGCGCTGAGCGCTACTTCTGTTCTTGCCCCTTCCGAGCAGGTGGGGAAAAAAGGCCCCCAGCGCAAGCCGGGGGTCTTTTCATTTTTTCTTGTTCGTCCTAAAAAAAATTGAGCGGCCGGTGGGGGTTCCGGCCGCTCTGGGCGTGGGTGATGGAGGTAAGTGAACGGAAATCAGTGCCTTTTGTCCGGCTATCCAGCACGCTTTCGCGCACCGGAGCGCCTTATCAGGACAACCTGCGCCTAACTCCCGACCACGTGCACATTTTGCCTGCGCACCCCGCTCCGTACCATAGCCCACCCGGTTCATTCGCTCCAGTACCCCCGCTCAGTACCCTCGTACTAAAAGCCGCCAGCAATTACAGGTGCTGAGCGACTAGCAGAATGGAGGCTTCTGGTTGGAACAGCCCGGTTAACCAGATTGTTGCAGGTCGTTTACCGCTCTTGACTTTGCTGGCCAACGCGCCACAATGAAAGTCCCTTCCGGAATCGCTGCCCTTGCAGTGGACTGCCCTTCAGTCAATAGCCAAGCGCGGTAGTTGCGTAGTCAACCGTTGACGATTGAAGACTCCATGGGCTCCCTTTGCGCAACGATCGCGTCCGCTGTGCTGAGACATGGTTCAGCTTTGCTGCAATCAACGCGGACACGGCCATGGCGTGGAACGCTAATGCGAAGATCTTGGGCGAATCGCGATTTACGAGGATGGAACTATGCGCAGTCCTGACCTTGTTATGCTGGGCTATTACGACACCCGTCTTGTCGCCCTGTCCGTCTTTATCGCGGTCGTGACTTCTTATGCTGCTCTGGACCTCGCGGCGAGGGTGACTTCCGCCCGAGGCAGGGCCCGCTACCTCTGGTTGAGCGGCGGCGCCACGGCGATGGGAACCGGCATATGGTCCATGCATTACATTGGCATGCTCGCGTTCCGCCTGCCAGTCTCGGTGCAGTACGACTGGCCCACGGTATTGGTTTCGCTCCTGGCCGCCATTTTCGCTTCGCTCGTCGCTTTATTTGTCGTGAGCAGGCAGAAGATGGGCCCCCTTCAAGCCCTGGTCGGTTCCGTCCTTATGGGCGGCGGTATAGCCGGCATGCATTACATTGGCATGGCAGCGATGAGGCTGCCGGCGATGTGCCACTATTCTCCTGCGATCGTTGCGGTTTCGGTGGTTCTCGCGTTCGTGATTTCCCTGCTCGCTCTATGGCTGACGTTTCATTTTCGCGGAGAAGCTACCTCTTGGGGCTGGCGGAAGATCATCAGTGCATTGGTGATGGGTGCCGCCATTCCGGTCATGCATTACACCGGCATGGCCGCGGCCAGTTTTGCGCCTTCCATCTTGGTCCACGGGGATCTAGCGCACGCTTTAAGCATCTCTTCGCTGGGCATCGCCGGCGTTATCGGTGTCACTTTCATGGTTCTCGGGCTTATCCTCCTGACATCGCTGGTAGACCGCCGATTCTACGCTCAGGCTTTGGAACTCGAGACCAGTGAGAGGCGCTACCATCAGATTCTGGAATCAGCCCTTGATGCATTCGTGGGAATGGACGCAAACGGGCTCATCACGGATTGGAACGCACAGGCGGAGACGACCTTCGGGTGGCTCCGTTCCGAGGCGGCCGGACAAATGCTTTCTCAAATAATTATTCCCGACCGCTATCGTGACGCACACGAAAGAGGTCTCCGGCACTTTCTTGCCTCGGGAGAGGGACCCGTGCTGAATAAGAAATACCTGCGTTGCACAGAGGCGGACGCGAATTCCCCGCAGAACTGACTGTCTCCGCCATGAGCAGTCATGGCACGCACCGCTTTGCCGCATTTGTGCGCGACATCACTGAGCGCAAGCGGTCCGAGCAAGACCTGCAGGAAAGCAGCGAGATGGTCAGGCTTCTTCTGGATTCGACTGCCGAAGCGATTTACGGCGTCGACATGCAGGGCAACTGTACGCTTTGCAACCGTGCGTGCGTGAAATTGCTCGGCTATCGGGAAGCGGCGGACCTGCTGGGCAAGAATATGCACGAGGTGGTGCACTATAAGCGGGCCGATGGCACACCTTACCCGGTGGAGGAGTGCCAGATTTATCAGGCCTTCCGTCATGGGAAGGGCAGTCATGTCGATGACGAGGTCCTCTGGCGGAACGATGGAACTAATTTCCCGGCCGAGTATTGGTCCTTTCCGATCTTTCGACGCGAGCAGGTGATCGGTGCCGTTGTCACTTTCGTAGACATTACCGAGCGCCGGCGAGTTGAAGTAGCACTTCTCGCCGCCAAGGAGGCTGCCGAGCAGTCAAATCGGGCAAAGAGCGAATTCCTCGCCAACATGAGTCACGAAATCCGTACGCCGATGAATGGCATTATTGGAATGACCGAACTCATGCTGGATACGGAGTTGACCCCAGAGCAGTCCGAATATCTTCAAATGGTAAAGACCTCCGCTGACTCGCTGCTGACGATTATCAATGACATTCTGGATTTTTCAAAGATCGAGGCCGGCAAATTGCAATTGGATGCCATCCCTTTCGATTTACGAAAGAGCCTGGAAGAGGTGATGAAAGTGCTTGCGATCAAGGCTCATAGCAAAGGCCTGGCGCTCTTCTTGACCGTTCACCCCAGCGTGCCCGCATCGGTGGTAGGTGATCCTGCTCGCTTGCGACAGATTCTTATTAATTTGGTGGGCAACGCGCTCAAGTTCACCGCGCGGGGAGACATTGCGGTTGCGGTGCGGAAAGAGACGGAACGTGAGGATTGCACCATCTTTCAGAGACACGGGGATCGGAATTCCACACGAGAAGCAGCAGTCGATTTTCGATGCATTTTCCCAGGGGGATTCATCAACCACGCGGAAGTTTGGAGGAACCGGACTCGGACTCGCCATCTCAAATCGATTGGTTCAAGTGATGGGCGGCCGAATTTGGGTCGAAAGCGAAGTTGGACGTGGTTCTACGTTTCACTTTACCGTTGCGCTGGACCTCGAATCAGGGACCAGCGGCGCTAACCGCTCGAAGATAGGTAGCGTGGCGTAAGCTCGCACATCAGCCACCGCGCGGACGCGGTTCTCGGGCGATTTCCTGGATGCGTCTAGAATTGTCGGGCAGCCATGGTCAGTACAATCGGACCAGTCGCGGCCCAGAAAGCGGGCTGTGGGAAGCGAAAAATGAGGTTGCAACCAATCGTCGCGTGCTCTTCCGGAGCTTCGGTGCAAATGACCATGACGATGAGTCGTCTGCACGTACCGGCGACGTCTTGCTCAGCCGATGTAGCCGTACCTATCGGGTTTACGCGCCGCTCATCGGAACCGAAACATGCTCGTGCACTACAATCCAACCTATGGGCCGCTTTTCCAGCACCATCGTCCAGCGCCCATTCAGATGCGAACTCGTGCCCTGTCTGCTCACCAGATCCGCACCAAAGGTGAACGTAGCCCACGCCAACCGGCCTCGCGCATGGACCCGCAGGTCGTCGTTTATCTTGAACTTGCCGCTCTGATTCGGCTCAAAAAACAGTTTCTGGACGCCCTCGCGATACTCTGCCCAATTGTTGTATTTCATGGGTGCCAGATCGAAATACATTAGGTCCGGGTCCGCGGCATAGTACCGCTCGACCTTGGCCACGTCAAAACTCTCCCACGCGGAAACAATCTTTGGCAACAGCGCGCGCAATTCTCCCTCGTCCTGCTGTGCGCTCTCACGACCAGCGCCGCCCCCCTGGGTGGCTCGCTGTTGTTGTCTCCTGGTTGCCTGTGGTCTCGCGCTTGCTTCTTGTGTTTCGGTTGGTTGCCGCCTGCCGGCAGGCTGTCCCGCCACCGATCCCGCTACTAAGAACGCCGCCGCGATTCCCGCGCCGGCCGAAATCATCATCAGCTTACGCATACTTTCCTCCCCCATTGTTGTGCGAAGTTACATGAATTTACTCGCTACAACTTGCCGGCATCATACCCCCGCCCGCGCCAAAATCAACCCGTGAGCAAACGAAAATATTCTCATCACCCGATTTTGAGCTATCCTTTTACGCTCATGCACGACCTTACGTACTTCCGAGCGCACTTGGATGCATTCGCAGCCATGGCCGAGCATCGCCGGATACAACTCGACCTCGACGCTTTCCGCGCTCTTGACCGCGAGCGTCGCGAGCTTATTGCCACAACCGAGCAGCTTAAAGCGCGCCGCAATCAAGCCAGCGAAGAAATCGCGCGCTTTAAAAAAAACCAGCAGGATGCGACCCCGATCCTCGCGGCAATGAAAGACGTCTCCGAGCACATCAAGCTCGCCGACGAGCGCATCGCACAGCTTGACGCCGCCCTTCGCGACTTCATGCTCATGGTTCCGAATCTGCCGCACAGTTCCGTGCCTATCGGTAAAAGCGCCGTCGATAACATCGAAGTGCGTCGTTGCGGCAAGCCGCCAAAATTCGATTTCGCCCCGCGCCCGCACTGGGAGCTCGGCGAGCGCTCCGGTATTTTGGATTTCGCAGCTGCGGCAAAGATCGCAGGAGCGCGTTTCGCCGTATATCGAGGACTGGGGGCCAAGCTCGAGCGCGCTCTCGCCAATTTTTTCCTTGACGTCCATACACGCGAGCACGGCTACACGGAAATCCTCCCGCCGTTTCTCGTCAACACCGCATCACTCACTGGCGTTGGCCAGTTACCCAAGTTCGCCTCCGATATGTTCCATCTCGAAGGCACCGACCTTTGGCTGACGCCTACGGCGGAGGTCGAGCTCACCAGCCTCTATCGCGATGAAACGCTCGATGCTGATTTGCTCCCCCTTAACGTCTGCGCGTGGACGGCATGCTTCCGTTCCGAAGCCGGAGCCGCCGGCAAAGACACTCGCGGCCTAATCCGTCAGCACCAGTTCCAAAAGGTCGAACTGTTTAAGTTCGCGCGGCCCGCCGAAAGCTACGACGACCTCGAGAAACTCGTCCGCAACGCCGAAGCCATCTTGCAGAAACTCGGCCTGCACTATCGCGTCATGCAACTTTGCACCGCAGACATGGGCTTCGCCTCCGCGAAAACGTATGACATCGAAGTCTGGCTCCCTTCCAGCGCTGAGTTCCGCGAGATTTCATCGTGCTCGAATTGCGAAGCTTTTCAGGCTCGCCGATCAGGAATTCGCTACAAACCCAAGGGCGGCAAGAGCGAGTTCGTCCACACACTCAACGGCTCGGGTCTCGCCGTAGGGCGCACCTGGATCGCGCTGGTCGAGAATTTCCAGCAGGCCGATGGCTCTATCCTTATTCCTGAAGTCCTTCGGCCGTATCTAGGCAGCGACCGGATCCCTGCGGCAGGCTAATCGCCGGAGTCACCTAACCAGCTTATAATGAGTAACTTACGTATTGCCCTGCTCCACCGCGCAGGGACGTGCTCAACACGCTACCCCCGTAAATCACTGAAAACGCGGGTTTTCATTTGACACTGCTTTTCGGTCTTGCATACACTCCGAGTCGACCTAAGACGGTACGAATCAGTCATAAGCTCAGCGCCAAGGTGCTCCGCCAAACGACCGTAACGATTCAGCGCGCGCCAGACCAAGGAGTGAGGAGAAATGCCAATGGCCACAGTCGCAAAAACTCAACCCCAACTGATACCGCGGATCGCCCCACGCGAAGATCTGAATCCGTTTCGCATTGCGCAGATTCAATTTGATCTGGCCGCAGAATACTTGAAGCTCGATCCAGGACTGCGCCAGGTACTGCGCACTCCGAAACGCATCCTCGAAGTTTCTCTCCCCACCAAGATGGACAACGGTCAGGTGAAAGTTTTTACCGGGTTTCGTGTGCAGCACAACGTTGCGCGTGGTCCTGCGAAAGGGGGCATCCGCTACCACCCCGGCGTCACGCTCGACGAAATAAAAGCGCTGGCCGCCTGGATGACGTGGAAGACCGCCACTGTAAATATTCCATACGGTGGTGCCAAGGGCGGAGTCATTTGCGACCCCAAGCGCATGTCCAAGGCTGAGCTTGAAAGAATGACGCGGCGATACGCCAGTGAAATACTGCCGCTCATTGGACCAGACAAAGATATTCCTGCACCCGATGTTTACACCGACTCGCAAACTATGTCTTGGATTATGGACACGTACTCGATGATGGTCGGCCATTCCTCGCTTGGAGTTGTCACCGGCAAACCGATATCGCTCGGCGGCTCGCTGGGACGCAGTGAAGCGACCGCGCGAGGCTGCCTTTTCGTCGTTGAAGAAGCCTGCAAACTAAAACGCATGTCGCTGCGCGGTGCGAGCGTTGCGGTTATGGGTTTCGGAAATGCCGGTGCCGTCGCCGCTCGACTCTTCGCCGAAAAAAAAGCAAAAATCGTTGCGATTAGCGATTCGCGCGGCGGTGTCACCAATCCGCGCGGCATCGATCCCATGAAAGCTCTGCGCTACAAAGAACGCTCCGGCACTGTGGTCGGTATGCCCGGCGCCACGCGCATCTCCAATGACGATTTGCTTACCATGAAGTGCGACATCCTGATTCCTGCGGCGCTTGAAAATGTCATCACTCTGAATAACGCCGACCTCATCAAAGCGAAAATCGTTGCCGAAGCTGCCAACGGACCTACGACTCCGCACGCCGACGAAGTTCTCGCGCGTCGTGGTATTTTTGTGTTGCCCGATATTCTGGCTAACGCTGGCGGCGTGACGGTAAGCTATTTTGAATGGGCTCAAGACTTGCAAGGTGTGTTCTGGGATGAGCTTGAAGTGAATGCCCGTCTGCAAAAAGTGATGCAGCGCGCTTTCAATGACGTCCATGAAATGATGCGCAAGTATCATACGCATCCGCGTGCTGCTGCTTACATTCTCGCCGTCGGGCGCGTAGCGGATGCTACGGTCGTTCGCGGTCTGTTTCCGTAATGTATTTCTTCATTGCCGTCGCTTAAGAGTGAAACACTTCTGCTCGGCAATAGTTTTCTTGCCGTAGAGACTTCCTGCCGCTTTTATCTTTCCCGATCTATTGTTTTGGCGGATTTTGTCACGCAGACTATTCTTGTTCATAGAAATTCGTCAAAAAAAGTGAATGAAGTAGTTCCACCAGAAGACGAAAGTTTCTTCAGCAATTCTTCTTAACGAAAGTTTCTCTTGCGTGTGCTCCCCACTACGCGTACATTTCGAGATGTCGGCTGACTCCGAGCTGTTGAGTGTCGCCGGTGTCGCGCCTTCGAAGGAGTTGTTGAAGCGTTGAGCAAACATTGAGAATGAACTGAGCGACCCAATCCCGAAATGCCTACAAACCACTGCAATTCAACACCTCCGATTCTACTGACAATTGCCGGATTCGATCCGTCGTGCGGCGCAGGAATTGCCGCCGACCTGAAAACGTTTTCAGCACACAACTGCTATGGCATCGCAGCGGTCACTGCGCTGACCGTGCAATCCACTCAGGGAGTTTTGAGCACCCACAATACGCCGGCGGCAATCCTGCGCGCTCAGTTGGACACGCTGGCCCAAGACATTACCATTTGCGCCGTGAAGATCGGAATGCTGGGTACAAAAGCGAACGGCGCAACCGTTGCCGAATTTCTGGACGCGCACACATTCGCGCACGTCGTCCTGGATACGCCGTTTAAGTCATCGAGCGGCCACGAGCTTTACGATAGCCCGAGCATCAAACATCTGGCAACCGAGCTGATGAAGCGCGCGAGCGTGGTGACACCGAATATTCCAGAAGCCGAGATTCTTGCGGGCATGGAAATCAAGGATCTCGCGACGATGGAAGCGGCCGCGCGAAAACTATTCGACATGGGAGCACCGGCCGTAGTGGTAAAAGGCGGGCACTTGGAAAAAGCAATTGATGTGCTCTTCGATGGAAATGAAATTCTGCCGCTTTACGGGGACCACGTGAAAAGCGAAAACACACATGGCTCAGGCTGCACGTTTGCGTCGGCAATCGCCGCGCAACTCGCGCTCGGCCGTGCGCTGCCTGAAGCAGTGATGCTCGCAAAAGCGTATGTGACTAAGGCCATCGAAAAGAGTTATCCGATTGGCAAGGGAAACGGGCCTCTCGATCATTTTTACCGCGGCCGGCAAGATCCGCCGCTGCGCGGCGTTCACGAGGTTCCGCAACACGGCATGCATCCCGCCGCCGAGCCCGCTGCACACTAAGTTTGGGCCCGCTTATGTTTCTAGCCCGTTGTTCTTGAGGGCTGCGACTCGCCAGATATCTTTCCCCATTAAAAACTCGACCGCGAATTCTTTGGTCGCGAGAAATGCCCCGGCGACGAGCTAATGTATTCGCCGCGACTTAAAGAGCAAAGGCGATTTTGCCGCCGACGATGGTAGCAACTGCCGCCCCGCGAAAACTGCGCCCGTCGAAAGGAGTGTTGCGGGACTTGCTAGCGGACTCTGCGGCATGAAATGTCCAAGCGCGATCGAGCGAAAATAAGGTGAGATCGGAAGGTTCCCCTGCAGCGATTTTGCGCGGCATACCCAAAACGCGCGCTGGACCGCTGGTGAAAAGTTCCACCAGACGCATGAGCGAAATTCGCCCGGTGTGCTCGAGTGACTCAAGGCCAAGCGCCAACGCGGTCTCAAAACCAGTAATGCCAAACGGCGCACGGTCGAATTCAACCTCTTTTGACGCGGGCTCGTGCGGCGCATGATCGGTGGCAATCGCATCCACTGTCCCGTCGGCAAGACCGGCAAGCAAAGCCTCGCGATCCTCGCGCGCCGCTAGGGGCGGATTCATTTTAAAGTGCGAATCGTACTGTACATCTTCATCGATGAGAGTGAAATGATGCGGGGTAACCTCGCAAGTAACGGCGAGGCCTTGCTTTTTGGCGGCGCGCACCAACTCCAGTGACGCGCGCGCCGAAAGATGAGCAACGTGCAGGCGCGCCCCGGTGAGTTCCGCCAGCTGAATGTCTCGCGCGACGCATATTGATTCGGCAGCCGCAGGCATCCCGCGCAAACCCAGCCGCACTGAGGTAACACCCTCGCGCATCACTGCCGCCGCGGCGAGAGAAACATCTTCAGCATGTTCGATTACCGGTAAATCGAGCGAGCGACAATAATCCATCACTTGCCTCATTAGCTTTGCCGAAGCCACAGGTTTGCCATCGTCGCTAACGCCGATAATGCCGGCTTGCTTCATCGCGGCAATTTCCGCGAGCGCTTCACCCTTGCTGCCAATCGAAGCCGCGCCAATCGGCCAAACACGAACAGCGGCGTTTTTTGCGCGGTCGGCGATGAATCGTGTTACCGAAGCGTTGTCATTAACAGGCTTGGTGTTGGGCATGCAGCAAATGGCTGTGAACCCACCGCGGGCTGCAGCGCGCGTACCGGATTCGATCGTTTCCGAGGACTCCTGGCCGGGCTCACGCAGGTGGCAATGCAAGTCAATGAAACCGGGAGCAACAATCAGGCCGCTGGCGTCGAGAGTGTCGGCATCGCACGCCCGCGCAATATTTCCCGTTGGCGCCACTTCGGAAATGCGCTCGCCGTCAAGAAGAACATCAAGGGCAGCGTCGGTGTTGCTCGCCGGATCGATCAGGCGGCCATTCTTAATCAGAAGCATGAGAATCCTTTTCTTGCGGAGCGAGGCTCGCGCTTTCCAACGTGCCGCTGCCAATTAGAAGAAACAGCAGAGCCATACGAACCGCCAAACCATTCGTGACTTGATCCAGAATGCACGACTGCGGTCCATCGGCAATCTCCGGCGTAAGCTCGACGCCGCGGTTCATGGGACCGGGATGCAGAACAAGCGCACCGGGTCTCGCGATACGTAGGCGCTCATGCGTAAGCTGGTAAAGAAGTATGTAGTCGTCAAGAGAGAGAGGCGGCTCGTGCAAGCGCTCTTGCTGGACGCGAAGAACCAGCACAACATCGGCACCGTCAAGGGCGTCGTCAATCCGAGGCACCCGACGAATTACTTTTTCACCGCCCGGACCAGAAGGGACAAGGCATTCGAGCTCGCGCGGCAGCCACATTGCCGGGCCACAAAGCGTGAAGCGGCAGCCGAATTTTCCCAAGAGATGCATGTTTGAGCGCGCGACGCGGCTGTGCAAAACATCGCCGAGAATCGTGATGTTGAGATTTTTGAGCGCACCCTTGCGGTCGCGAATCGTAAGGGCATCGAGTAATCCTTGCGTGGGATGCTCGTGCGTGCCATCGCCCGCATTGATAACAGGGATCTCCAGATGGCGAGCGATAAATTCCGGTGTACCCGAAGCCCCATGACGAACCACGAAACAATCAGGCTTCATGGCATTGAGCGTGTGGATGGTATCGAGCAGGGATTCACCTTTTTTCAAACTGGAGGATTCGGCCTGCAGATTCATGGTGTCGGCGCCAAGGCGCGAAGCCGCAGTGGCGAAGCTGATGCGTGTGCGAGTGGAGTTTTCGAAGAAGGCCAGCGCGACGGTCTTGCCTCGCAACGTGGCCAGTTTTTTTAGGGGATGGCGCTGAAAATCCTGGAAGGGCTTGCTCTGGTCGAGAAGAAAAGTGATCTGCTCCGCAGTGAGCGGTTCGAGCGCGAGCAGATGCCGGAAACGAAAAGACACAACCTTCCTTTCAGCGAGAATTTTCGTACTGCTGTTTAAGGCGCGCGATCCACGAGCACGACCCGCTCCTCTTTGTCTACTTCAGTTAAGCGCACCTCAATGATTTCGGAGTCTGAAGTTTGCACGGTGCGTCCGATAAATGTGGCTTCGATGGGCATCTCACGGTGGCCGCGATCCACCAGCACGCAAAGAGAAATTTGCTTGGGGCGGCCAAGATCGAACAAACCATTCATGGCAGCGCGAATGGTGCGCCCGGTATACAGGACATCGTCGACAACGACGAGATTCATATCATCGACAGAAAAGGGAATTTCCGAGGATTGTAGGACGGCCTGCGCCGCAATCTTGGACAGATCGTCGCGGTACAGCGTGATGTCGAGGGTCCCAACAGGAACTTCTGCGCCGTCAATCCCGCGCATGGCTCGAGCGATGCGCTGCGCCAGGGGCACACCCCGCCTGCGGATGCCAATCAAGGCAAGATGTTTCGTACCGCCGCTTTTTTCGACAATTTCGTGCGCCAGCCGCTGAAGGGTGCGGTCAATCTCCGTGGCCGACATGATTTGACCTTTTTCGATGACACGCATGCGGGTGATGATCATCCTAACATATTGCCAGCGACGCATGCAGCGAGGTTCGCTTGCGAAACGGAGCAGGTTTCAATTCAATTGCGCTCTCGCGGGGTCTGCAAACTGGTAACATACTTCAGTGTTCTCAATTGCAATCATGGAGGCAACCCTGGTGCGCCATACATTGGCTCTGCTATTCTGCGTAACTCTTCTCGTGCCGGCCGCGGCGCAAGATAATGCCCGTTATGCGGACAAGAAACACAAGACGTCGACGAAGGCGTCCAGCGCGCATCAAGGGCAGGATGAAACCGAGATCCGCGACCTGGAGAAACGCCAGCAAGACGCTTGGAATCGCCACGACGCGAAAGCGTATGCGGATTTGTTCACTGAGGATGGCTACGCGATCAATGTCGTGGGCTGGTGGTGGAAGGGGCGTCCTGAGATCGAGAAGAAGCTCGCGGCAGCCTATGCGTTCGTTTTCGCTGAGAGCACCCTAACCGTCACTGAAGTTCATGTTAAATTCCTCGAACCCAACGTTGCTGTAGCGCAAGTTCTTTGGACCATGACCGGAGCCCGGACGCCCCCGGGCATTCCCGAACCTACGCAAGGCATTCAGACGCAGGTCCTGCAAAAGAAGGCTGGCAAGTGGCTGATTACCGCCTTTCAAAACACTAATTCCCTACCTGAAAGACCGTTTCCGCCGGGACCACCGGCAGCCCGACCTGATGCCGCCCCGAAGCCTTGAACACTCTCTCAAGCCAAGGCCGCTATCTCTCTGGAAACATTTGTTTTCGGAACTGAGCCTGATTTCTAGGAATCATTGCTAATATTTTTCTGAGTTGCCGATGACGCACCGTTGGTTGGGGTCATCGAGACCCACAACCACGCCCCGGGATTGCCCGAACTTCACTGAGGGGCAGTAACACTTCTATGCGCGATAGATTCTTTCAATTGGACTTATCCGCGCCAGCCCCTTACCTTTACTTTGAGTGATTCTTGCGGAGACGACTCTTCTTTGACTTTAACAAACTCGCTTCCCGTGGAAAACGACCGCACCAGCCTGAGCAAAAAAGCGCTTAAACGCGCATTTCTTGACAACCTTTTTTACATGCAAGGGAAATTTCCTGCCCTTGCCACCAAGAGAGATTATTACCTGGCGCTAGCGTACACCGTGCGTGATCGCCTCCTGCAACGATGGGTGAGCACGGCAGATACCTACACCAAGCAGGCTTCGCGCACGGTAGCGTATTTTTCGGCGGAATTTCTGTTGGGACCGCACCTCAAAAATAATCTAATCAATCTCGATATCTACGGTCCGGTGAAACAGGCGATAACCGAATTGGCTCTGGACTTCGATGATTTGGTGGCGCAAGAAGAGGAGCCTGGCCTGGGCAATGGTGGTTTGGGAAGGCTAGCTGCGTGCTTTTTGGATTCGCTTGCCACGCTCAATATTCCTTCGCTCGGCTACGGGATTCGCTACGAATTTGGCATTTTTGAGCAAGAAATTGTAGACGGCTGGCAGGTGGAGAAAACAGATAAGTGGCTGCGCTTCGGCAATCCCTGGGACTTGGTGCGCCCAGAATGGGCCGTCGAAGTTCATTTCGGCGGACGTACGGAGCGCTCGACAGACGAGCATGGCAGACCGCGCGTGCGGTGGGTGCCCGAGAGAACTGTTATCGGTGTGCCGTACGACACGCCCATCCTAGGCTATCGCACCAATACCGCCAACACACTGCGCCTGTGGCGCGCAGAAGCCGCCGAAGATTTTAATTTCGCGGTATTCAATCGCGGGGACTACTACGGTGCGGTAATCGATAAGGTGGCCTCCGAGAATCTCACCAAAGTTTTGTATCCCAACGACGCACCGCTGCAAGGTAAAGAACTGCGGCTCGAGCAGCAGTTCTTCTTCGCCTCCTGTTCTCTGCAGGACATGTTTCGTATCATGGGCATCCAGAAGATCCCGCTCGAGCAGTTTCACGAGAAATTTGCCGTGCAGCTGAATGACACTCACCCGGCGATCGCCGTGGCTGAACTCATGCGTCTGTTTGTTGATATTTACGGAATGAATTGGGACCAAGCTTGGGAGATCACGCAAAAAACTTTTGGCTACACCAACCATACGATTCTACCGGAAGCGTTGGAGCGTTGGCCTGTCAGCATGTTTGGCCGGCTGCTGCCAAGGCATCTGGAAATTATCTATCAAATTAACGCTGCGTTCCTGACGGACACTCGCATGCGCTTCCCCGGCGAAGAGGCGCGAATTGCGCGGCTATCGCTGATCGATGAAGAAAATGAGCACCACGTGCGCATGGCGCACCTGGCTTGCGTTGGCAGTCACGCCGTCAACGGCGTTGCTAAGCTTCATACCGAGCTTTTGAGACGAGACGTTCTGGCAGATTTCAATGCGCTGTGGCCGGAGAAGTTTAGCAACAAAACAAATGGCGTGACCCCGCGACGCTGGCTGGTGGTCAGCAATCCTAAGCTATCGGAACTCATCACGGAAGCCATCGGCGACGGCTGGATTACCGACCTTGCGCAGCTCAAGACACTGGAACCCTGCGTGGAAGACGCCGGCTTCCGAACCAAATGGTGCGAAGTCAAACGTGCTAATAAGCGAGAGTTTGCGACGTTTGTGGAAAAGCGAACCGGTATCGCAATTAATTCAGAATCGCTGTTTGACGTTCAAGTCAAACGCATCCACGAATACAAGCGGCAACATCTCAATATCCTGAACGTAATCGCTTTGTACCATCGAGTGAAGTCCGACTCAAAGTTCGATCCTGCACCGCGCACGTTCATCTTTGGTGGCAAGGCCGCGCCCGGTTATCAGATGGCGAAGCTGATCATAAAATTTATCAACGCGGTGGGTGACGTGGTGAATCGTGACCCGGCTGTGCACGATCGCATCAGGGTAATATTTCTGCCGAACTTTAATGTAAACAGCGGGCAGCGGGTGTATCCGGCAGCGGATTTGTCAGAGCAGATTTCCACCGCCGGTAAAGAGGCTTCCGGCACTGGAAACATGAAATTCGCAATGAATGGAGCGCTGACCATCGGCACTCTGGACGGCGCAAACATCGAAATCCGCGAGGAAGTCGGCGCGGAAAACTTTTTTCTTTTCGGACTTACGGCCCAGGAAGTTGCTGCATTGAAGAGCCAAGGCTATCGTCCAATGGATTTTTATGACTCCAACCCTGAGTTACGCGCAGTAATCGACATGGTGCGCAGCGGCGTGTTCTCGCGCGGCGACTTGGATTTGTTCCGCCCACTGGTCGATACATTGCTCTGGAGCGATCCTTATATGGTACTGGCGGACTACAAGCCTTATGTCGAATGCCAATCACGGGTAAGCCAAGCCCACGCGGACCAGGAGGCATGGACACGCATGTCCATCCTGAACACGGCACGTTCCGGAAAGTTTTCCTCCGATCGCACCATCCGGGAATATTGCGAAGACATCTGGCGGGTCAAACCTGTGCCCATTAAGTTGTTGCCACAGGAAGAAGTCAGAGCGGGCGTCGCGGAATAGCGCAACGTTCCTAAGCGCATTAGTGATTGCTTCCTGTTAGTCATCTGCCATCGCTGTTCTGCGCGTCCTCCGTTCGGCGAATGCGGTGGCGTCTTGCACTGCCTTGTCAATTCGTCGGGAACGACTGTCAGGATTGCGATAATAAAAAATACCGAACAAATGCATCCGCCGGCGCGATGGCGACATGCGCTCCCATCCTTCACGGGCCCGCGCGTCGCTTGCGAAAGCTAGCTGCAGCACTGGAGGAAGCTCGCGTTCGGCTTCCATAGTGGCCAGCAGACGTTCGGCCATCTGCTCAGCGCGGCGCACGCGAGCGTCGGCGCTTTTTACCTCAGTAATAAATTTGCTGATCTCGTTGCGTGTGGAGTAGCTCAGTTCGTCGAACCAGCGGCGGAACGAGCGGTCTTCAGCCAGAATGCGTTTGAACTCCTTGGGCACTTTCGCGATGCGTTCCGCGGTATCGGGCTCTAGGCGGAATCGCGCAATTGTGCCGGGCCCCGTTCTACCCTCAGACTGCATCCGCTTGTTTACGATCATCATGTGACCGCCTTCGCGCGTTGGGAACAGCGACGTGCAAAAACCGAAGCCGTTGATTTCACCTTTCACCCGAAGTTGCCCCCGGTTCCCCAGACTTTGGACACGTTCAATGGGACGCGGATGATCACCCAATTCACGGGGGACGTGAGGCGCCCGAGTCTGGCCTGGAACGATTTCGCAATCGGCTTAGGCGCCACTTTGCTGGTTTGCTTGGTTGTCAATTTCGCCCGACCGAGAGATCAGTGTTATGCCTGACCGGTGCGCTCTCTGCAAAACAGGAATTTCAATCCTTTGAAGCATCAAGACTGCGATAAGATGGCTCATTTTACGGAGTTTCGTGGCCAAGATGATAGCAAGGCTGCTTGTTCCGGTCACCCAGGCGATTAGTCCCCGGTAGACCATGCAGGGCTTCCGATTGCTCGAACGAGATTTGCAGTTAGCGGGTTTCATGCCGACCAGAGTTGTTTGGGGCTGCGCTTTCAGCCCGCGTGAGCTACTGAAAAATTGGCCGTGTTAAACTGCCGGTGCGTATTAGGAGACGTCTGCATGGGTTGGCCCTTTACGACGCAATGCGACAGCAAAGAGATTTTGGCGTGGCCCGTCGTCATCGCGCTCTGCGTAGCAGGATCGTTGGCTCCGAGCACCGTGGCACAAACGCGCCAAACATACCAGACGCGCACTGAGCCCAGTGAAAGGGATGCGCGGCACGACAGCGCGCAGCGGCCCAAGCTGATTGTATTGCTGGTGGTGGATCAATTCCGCGCGGATTATGTTGACAAATTCCGGCACCAATGGAGTGGCGGGCTCAAGCGCTTGATCGAGCATGGCGCCTGGTTCCGCGAAGCAGCTTATCCATACGCCAACACATTCACGTGCGTGGGCCACGCTACAATTTCTACCGGTGTTTTACCCTCGACGCACGGAATTATGGGCAATGCCTGGTATGACCGCGAGACCGATAAACAAGTGACGTGCACAAGCGATCCGAACGTGCAAGGCGTAGGCTACGGACCGGCCCCCAAAACAGGGGACAGCCCGGTTCGGTTGAAAGTGCCGACCTTAGCCGATGAGTTGCGCGTTCAGAGCGGCGAGAGCACACGGGTGACGACCTTTTCGCTGAAGGCGCGCTCGGCAATTATGCTTGCTGGACACCGTGCCGACGCTGTGACCTGGCACGACAACTTGATAGGGACTTGGGTAAGCTCGTCGGTATACGGAACGAGTCCCCTGGTCGCGCAATTCGTCAAGGCCCATCCCATTGAAAAAGATTTCAATAAGACCTGGGCGCTGACGCTACCCGCACCTCAATATCTCTACGAACAGGCAACTGAAGGCCGGGGTGGAACGCGCGAGTGGAGGACAGGCTTTCCGCATGCGCTCCACAGCGCCGCGGACCCGGCTGCAAAACCCGACGCCGAATTTTATCAACGCTGGGAAGTCAGTCCCTTTGCAGACGACTACCTCGCGCAAATGGCCGAGTCCGTTGCCGATGGCTTGAAACTGGGGCAGGGTCGCGGCAGCGATTTCCTCGGTATCAGTTTTTCGACGCTTGACTTAGCAGGGCACGCCTACGGGCCGCGCAGCCGCGAGGTGCAGGACGTACTGGTGCGACTCGATCGTACCCTCGGCGAGTTTCTGGCGCATTTAGACTCCACAGTGGGCCGCGCTAATTATGTTGTGGCACTGACCGCCGACCATGGTGTCGCTCCCCTGCCGATCGAGATGCAAAAAGCCGGCTTCGACGCGGGATGGATTAGCAGTACCGAAGTCATCGACAAGATTGCAAAGACGCTCGCGGCATCCGGGCACGTCACAGCCGCGGAAGCTGAATCGAAACCCGGATTGATGATTGACGGTGACGTGTGGCTGAAAGCGGGCCTATATGAGCGGCTGAAACAAGATGCTAAAGCGTTGCGTGGAGTCATCGATGCAATTGCCGCTATGCCCGGAGTGGCGCGGGTTTTTCGCGGTGACGAATTAATAGGACAGCAATCCAATAGCGACCGCCTAGTTCGCTCCGCTGCTGCAAGTTATGTTCCGGGGCGCAGCGGCGATCTAATCATCTTGCCCAGGCCGTATTGGATTTTTGGCGGGAACGGTTCCACGGGAACCAGTCACGGCAGCCCTTACGATTATGATCAGCGCGTGCCGGTAATTCTGATGGGAGGGGGGATCAAGCCCGGCGAATACTTGGTTGAAACGACGCCGGCGGATATTGCCCCCACCCTTGCGTTTCTTTGCGGCATCACGCTTGCCCGGCCGGATGGCCGCGTCCTGCGCGAAGCACTGGTGACAGCAAACGGCGCTCGCCCCATCGGCAGAATCCCTGCGGCGAAAAATTGAAAACTATGCACGCGCTCAGACTCCGCATCCGTAATTCTCTCGGATTTTTTCACAGAAGTAGAATTTGCTTTCTCCAGACCGTGCTACACTTTTTTCAGTGAGCCCACCAGGTTCCGCAGACCTGAGCGTACAAATAGGCGCTCTCCGCCTTCGAAATCCCGTTCTTGCGGCCAGCGGCACTTTCGGCTACGGCGTCGAATTCTCCCACCTCGTAGATCTCAATCAGCTTGGCGGCCTGGTGACCAAAGGACTCTCGCGTGAACCGATAAAGGGTGCACCGGCCCCGCGGCTTTGCGAGACCCCATGCGGGATGCTCAACGCGGTGGGATTGCAGAACGTAGGTGTGCGCGCATTTGTGGCCGAAAAACTTCCGGCGCTACGCCAGTTTCAAACCGCTATCGTCGCGAATGTGTTCGGGTACTCCATCGAGGATTACATCGAGGTGATTCGGGTTCTTGAGGATGCCGAAGGGGTTTCTGCTTACGAACTAAACATCTCCTGCCCCAACGTAAAGGAGGGAGGTATCCAGTTCGGGAGCAGTTCCAAGCAGGTAGCCGAGGTCATCTCCGCGGTAATGAGGCTCGCGCTCCGGCGCCCCCTCTGGGTAAAACTTTCGCCTCAAACGGTCGGGATAGGGTCCATTGCGCGGGCTGCCGAAGACTCCGGAGCTGCTGCCCTGACCGTTGCCAACACCTATCCTGCCATGAGTGTGGACATCAAGACACGGAAATCTCGCTTGGGCAGCCTTACGGGTGGTCTTTCGGGACCTGCCATTAAGCCTATCACCCTAGCTCTGGTCCGGGAGTGCTGTAGGGTAGTAAGAATACCGATTATTGGCTTGGGAGGAATCGAAATTGCAGAAGACGTAATTGAGTACCTGATCGTAGGGGCAACGGCAGTACAGGTTGGGACAGCGAGCTTTGCTGACCCCAGGGCCACTGCCGCCATCAGCGCAGGCGTTGGAAAGCTCTGTGTTGAACTTAAAGTTAGTAGAATCAGTGATTTAAGTGGATGCTTGGGAGAAAAAAGTACTTGACCTTCAGGCCAGTTCGTGTTATGATTTTTGGTATAGGCGTTGTAGAAAGAGCACACTATGCGATCAAAGCTATTCATGACTTGGGCCGCTGCTCGATGGCTACTACTAATGTTCCTAGTTGCTCCAGGTTTAGAAGCCCCACTTGTGGCGCATCCTAGCGTCCCCTACAAGCCGATTAAGGTTTGGATGGGCCTGGCAAGCTGGTATGGACGCGGGTTTGATGGTCACAAGACCGCAAATGGCGAGACGTACGACAGTTCAGCGCTTACTGCGGCCCATCCTTCCCTTCCGTTCGGCTCCCTTGTACGCGTTGTGGACCCTCGAACCGGCCGCCATCAGCTTGTCCGCATCAACGACCGCGGCCCCTACCAGAATGGCCGGGAGATGGACATGTCCTACCGCGCCGGCCAGAAATTGGGTCTAGACCGCCGAGGGGTGGCTTGGGTAAGATTTGAGTTGATCGAGGTACCTCCACGACGTTGAAGCTGCCTTCCCGCCCACCCACAGATATAAGCCGTCGCCTGATTGTCGCGCTTGACTACGAATCCCTCCCACCGGCCTTAGAGGTAGCCGATAAGTTGGCTGGCCTCGTTGGTATGTTTAAGATCGGCAAGCAGTTGTTCACGGCCGTGGGGCCTGCGGCTGTGCGCGAGATCTCTCGATTCGGACCGGGTATTTTCCTCGACTTGAAATTCCACGACATTCCCAACACCGTGGCCGGCGCGGTCACCTCTGGAAGGAAGATTCCCGGCGTGGTGTTCATGAACGTGCACACTTTGGGTGGACCGGCAATGATGCGGGCCGCTGCTGAGGCGCTTGTTCAGGGGAACGGGTCGAAATGCGGGCAAAAATTACTCGGGGTAACCATTCTGACTAGCATGGACGAGAAATCGATGCGTCAGGTAGGGATTTCGGGACCTCCCAGGAACCGTGTAGTCCGCTTGGCGAAGCTCGCCCAACAGTGCGGACTAGATGGTGTAGTCGCCTCGGTGCAGGAAGCCCGCGACATCCGCAAGGCTTGCGGCAAAGATTTCCTGATCGTAACGCCTGGTGTCCGGCCGAGCCCTAAACCACGCCACAAGCATAACGGCAGGGGGGCTACACAGCATGATAGAACCGGTGCTCGCAGCGATGACCAGGCGCGAGTCGCCACTCCGTCGGAGGCAATACGAGCAGGTGCCGATTACATTGTTGTCGGAAGGCCGATCACCGGAGCTGCTGACCCCGCGATAGCGGCAGAACAGATCCTGAGCGAAATTGGCCAGGCTTAAATCGGGTCCCCTGCTAACCTCACATTTGAAGTCACATTTGACGCCCTCGCTCCGGTTCGTTAGCATCCCCTTCGTATCGCCCTTCGCTCGCATCAGATGAAGATCCTGGAATGAGTACTACCGTCAAAAACGTAATCGTCGGTACTGCCGGCCACATCGACCATGGCAAGTCAGCATTGGTCGAGGCGTTGACGGGGACGCATCCGGACAGGCTCGAGGAAGAAAAACGCCGCGGAATCACGATTGATCTGGGTTTTGCGTTTCTGGAAAGCGACATTATTCGAATCGGCTTGGTCGACGTGCCGGGACATGAACGTTTTGTTCGTAACATGCTTGCGGGCGCCGGGGGAATTGATCTGGTGTTGTTTGTGATTGCGGCAGATGAGTCGATCAAGCCGCAAACCCGCGAACACTTTGATATCTGCCGGCTGCTGGGCGTTTCGCGCGGGATCGTGGCGCTAACGAAAACGGACCTGGTCGAGGCGGATGTACTCGAACTGGTCCGGATGGAAGTCGAGGAGTTCTTGCGCGGCTCATTCCTGGAGAACGCGCCGGTGATGCCGGTTAGCGCGCGAACTGGCGCAGGTCTCGCGGCGCTTAAGCAGGAGTTATTGCGGGTTGCGGCCGAGGTGCCCGGCAAGGATGCAGCGCGATATTTGCGGTTGCCCATTGACCGCGCATTTGCTGTGAAAGGCTTTGGCACGGTGGTAACCGGAACGCTAGTGTCCGGAACGGTAGGTCGCGACGATGAGGTCGAGTTGTTCCCCGAGCGGCACAGACTGCGGGTCCGCGGCGTGCAATCGGGCGGCCGAGGAGTTGAACGCGCCGTGGCTGGGCAGCGCACCGCGGTGAACCTCGCCAGCGTGGACCGCGCAGCGGTAAAGCGCGGAATGGTGCTCGCGGCTCCGGGGCGTTTCGAAACCACACGCCGCCTGGATGCCAGGATCCATTTGCTGCCTTCGGCCCGCAAGATGAAGAACAGATTCCTCGCGCATTTTCATCAGGGTACAGCGGACACGATTGCGGAAATCCTGCTGCTCGATTGCGCCGAATTATTTCCTGGGCGGTCGGCTATCGCGCAATTGAAGCTCGATCAGCCGGCATTGGTCTTGCCTGGCGATCGATTTGTTTTGCGGCAGTTTTCGCCGGTACTTACGATCGCTGGCGGAACAGTGCTCGATGCGCTCGCGCCTCGCCATACCAAGAAAGATACGGATGTGACGGCATTTCTTGAAACGCTCCAGGGCGGGGAGCGCACCAAGATTTTGCGCGCGCTGGCCGATTGCGCGCCACAAGGCATTGTCCTACGTGAATTGATCGCGCGGACCGGTTGGCTCGAGGAAGAGGTTCGGCGCGAAGCGAGCTCGCTCGAGCAAAAAGGTGAGGTGCGTATAGTAAGCGAACAGCCCATGACAGTCGTTTCCGGTGATCGCTTTGTTCAATTGCAGCGCGATGTGGTCAGCGAGCTGGAGCGATTTCATAAGGCGAACCCGCTAAGTGCCGGGATTTCGAGAGAGGACTTACGGTCTCGAGTGACTCCCAAAACGCGCGATGAGGTGTTTAGCGCGGTTCTCGAAACTCTGGCCAAAGCCAATAAACTGGTGACCGCGGGGGACACCGTCAAGCGCTCCGGCCAGGAAATCGCCCTCTTGCCCGAGGAGTCCAGCGCCAAGGATCAGATTGAAGCGGCCTTTTCAGCCGCGGGGCTTAACGTACCCTCGCTCGGCGACGTTCTATCAAAGCTGCCGGTAGAGAGCAAGCGAGCGCAGAAGCTACTGCAAATCCTGCTGCGCGAGCAGACCCTGGTAAAGGTGACCGAAGGCTTGGTGTTTCATCGTAGGGCGCTTGAGACGTTGCGGAAGTTGCTCGCGGAACATAAGAAGGCAAACGGCGAGCGGTTGCCAATCGGAACGTTTAAAGAGCTGGCCGGCGTCAGCCGCAAATACGCGATACCGCTGCTTGAGTACCTCGATCGGCAGCGGGTAACCCGGCGCGTGGGTGACGAACGTGCTATTCTATAGGCTCAAACTTTGCAGCTTGCCGCGCGGAGCGCCTTAGAGTACTGTGAAAGCGCTCCCTAAAAGGTACCCGGAGGATTTATATGGGTGAATTCAGTATTTTCCACTGGCTGGTGGTTTTGGCGATTATTTTGATTTTGTTCGGCGGAAGGAAAATCCCCGAAGTAATGCGCGGGCTTGGCGAAGGCATCCGCAACTTCAAAGAGGGTATGCAGTCGCCCCCGCCCACCACACACGATAAACCGACCGTCGATAAGCCAACAGAAGAAAAAAAATAGCGCCTAAACAGTTTGGGATTTGATGGAATGGGGCGGCCTATATGGCCACTGCAGGCAATCTATCAGCAAAGATCCGACCTGTTTACTTCGATCTTCAGAACCCGCACGCACTGGTTCATTACGTATAGGGACGTTCGACGGGCAATCGTTCACTGTTCCCGCCAGCCCATCTCCCCAAGAATGCGATAGAGCCGCGCGAGCGGAAGACCCACCACATTAAAATAGCAGCCCGCGATGCGTGTCACGTAGCGCCCACCGCGTCCCTGCACTGCGTAAGCGCCCGCTTTGTCAAATGGCTCCCCTGTCGAAATATAGGCACCTATCTCTTGGTCCGAGAGCGGAGCGAATGACACCTGTGTCGTCTCCAGCTCGACGTGCAAAGCTTGGTCCGGAAGCCGGACGACGGCCAGGCCAGTGTGCACGCTGTGGGTGCCTCCCGAGAGTTGGCGAAGCATCTCGCGAGCTTCGCCCGCATCGCGCGGCTTGCCGAGGAGCTTGGAGTCGGCAGCGACGAGTGTGTCCGCAGCAATAATAAGAGCAGGACCGATGGTGCGCTGGGCCACCAGCTGAGCCTTGCTTTCGGCGAGACGCCGAACAAGATCTTGCGGCGATTCGCCAGCAAAGGGTGTTTCGTCGAGAGCCGAGGAAATAACGTGGAAGACGAAGCCGGCATCGCGTAGGACCTGCGCGCGGCGAGGCGATGCCGAGGCGAGGACGAGCTGTATCGCTGGCATGGCCGAAGATACTACACTGTTTGGGATTTTATTGTTGACTCAGACAACGACGGATTCCTGATATTCGCCGAATACTTGACGCAGCGCATCGGAGACTTCACCCACGGTGGCATACGCTTCCACGGCAGCAAGAATTGCGGGCAGCAAATTTTCCGTGGTGCGGGCGCGGCGGGAAATTTCTGCGAGTGCCTGCTGCACGCCGCCGGAATCGCGCCTTGTGCGCAGAGCTTGGAGCCGCGCGATTTGCTGCCGCTCGATTTCCGGATTGATCCGCAGTGTCGGAATCTTTTTTTCATCGTCGGCTGTAAATTGATTTACGCCGACGACAATTTGTTCGGCCCTTTCAATCGCTTGCTGATACTCATAGGCGGCTTTCTGAATTTCCAGCTGCACATAGCCACTCTCGATGGCTCGAAGCATCCCGCCCATGGTGTCAATTTTCTTCAAATAAGTTTCCGCGCCCCGCTCGATGTCGATGGTCAGGCGCTCAATGGCATAAGCCCCGCCGACAGGATCAACGGTGTTCGCGACGCCGGTTTCATGAGCGATGATTTGCTGCGTGCGCAGCGCGAGCAACGCTGCATCTTCGGTAGGAAGAGCCAGCGCTTCGTCGAGGCTATTGGTATGAAGCGACTGACAACCACCGAGTACAGCGGCAAGCGCCTGGATGGCCACGCGAACCAGATTATTTTCCGGCTGCTGCGCCGTGAGTGAAGAACCGGCCGTCTGCGCATGAAATCGCAAGACCAGAGACCGCGGATCGCGCGCGCCAAAGCGCTCACGCATTATGCGGGCCCACAGGCGGCGCGCGGCGCGGAACTTCGCAATCTCTTCGAGAAGATCGCTGTGCGCGTTGAAGAAAAAAGAAAGCTGTGGTGCGAATTCATCCACGGAGAGCCCAGCGGCAAGCGCGGCCTCGACGTAAGCGCTCGCGTCGCCAAGGGTGAAGGCCACTTCTTGCACAGCGGTTGAGCCGGCTTCTCGAATGTGATAGCCGGAGATGGAGATGCTGTTCCACTTGGGAAGTTCCGTGCGGCACCAGGCGAAAATGTCCGTGACGATACGCATCGCGGGAGCCACCGGATAAATATACGTGCCCCGCGCAATGTATTCCTTGAGAATGTCATTCTGCACGGTGCCCGAAAGCTTCTTAAGGTTGGCCCCCTGCCTTTTCGCGACAGCGACATAGAGACACAGCAGAATCGCGGAGGTGGAATTAATGGTCATCGAGGTGGAAACGCGCTCGAGCGGGATGGCATCGAAGAGCGTCTCCATGTCTTCTAGTGAATCAATGGCAACTCCTACTTTACCGACTTCACCGAGGGCAAGCGGGTGGTCTGAGTCCATGCCAATTTGCGTGGGCAGATCAAACGCAACCGAGAGTCCCATCTGCCCCTTACTGAGCAGATAGCGGTAGCGTTGATTTGATTCACCGGCGGCCCCAAAGCCCGCGTACTGCCGCATGGTCCACAGACGGCCACGGTACATCGTGGGATAAATTCCACGGGTGAAAGGGAACTGCCCCGGATACTCCAGAGTCTGTTCGCCATCCGTACCTGGAATGTCGCGAGGAGAATATGCCGCTCTCAAGGGAATGCCGGAGAGTGTCGTGACGCGCTCCTTACGTTCCGCGGCCGAGAGGGGTTTCTGCTTGGAGTCAGGCATTTCAGTTTTGACGGCCCAAACTATTTTCCAGATTTGAATTTTAAATTTACAGTCATTCCACTACAATGGAAGGTGCTCTCCTGGCGAACGTTCTATCGAATCCCACGCGTGAATGCCGAAAATCCTTATCGCCGCACACGACGCGGCCGCCTGGTTCGCGGACCGCAGTGTTCGTCTGCCGCTTATGGCACGCGGCGGGCATTGCGAAACGCGAGCACCGAAAACGCCAGCATCATCAAGGCAACCCCAAAGCCCAGTGCCACCTGCCACAGCGCCACGCCACGCTGCCACGAACGCAGCGCCGCGTTCGACCAGCCGATTGCGAGAACTGCAAAAATCGCGCCGGTGACCTCATGAAAAAGCTGCTTGCAAGCGCGAGCCAGGCGACGGAGGGTACCTCCGCCAGCACGGGTCGCAACCTTGATTGCGTCGGCCATAAGAGAATTCTAGTACAAATGAGCCTGCCCGACGAGGTGGCCGGCAAGGGCATAGGCAGGTTGGACAAAAGCACTTGACGAAAACTTGTAACCCGCGACCTCGCGTCCTACAATTTAGGTTGGTGCAGGTAAGGAGGCGGCCTTGCAACTTGACGACGAACTGAAGAACCTGCTGCGTGAACTTGGGCACGCCATCAATGACACGGTTTCGGAGTCTGACCGTATCACTGGAGCGATTGCAGGGGTTCGAGCGCACGGCTACGACATCGTTTTGAAGCTGGACGCCACCATTGGGCTCGCGCGTCGCGATCATGAATCGGAACCCAGCAAGATGACCCACCAGGACCGGCGATTCCTCGAATCGCTGCGCATCCAGGTAGATCAGGAAGTTATTGAGGAGGCGCAGCAAGCCACCGCGAAGCTCGAAGTAACCCCGCAGGACATCCGCTTCCTCAAGTCGCTGAGAATTTCCGTGGACGACTTGTCATGAAACAGCCCTACCAAGTTTCCCCGCATCGCATGACGCTGAACGCCCGGACGCTTGGTGTTGCGGCGGTTTGCTGCGGGCTTTTTTTTGGTATCGCGACGCTTCCGGCGCGCTCGCAAGAATCGGCCAACACCGCAAAGCCCATTCCGGTCAAAACGGTCAAAGCAAAGCCTGCGTATTTTGAAGGAACGGTCATGCACGCGAACGGCGCCCAAATCACCGTGCGCGGCAAAGAAAACGAATTGGCTGTGCGAACGTTCACGCTCTCACCGCAAGCGGCCGAGAAAATGCAACAGGTCATCGATCAGGGTGGATTTCAGTATGGCGACAGAGTGAAAGTTGAGTACGATCCGGTTACCAGCACGGCACTCAAAATTAAAAAAGGAAAGCCTCCCAAATCTAGCTAGTCTGCGCAGCCCTTCATGCTTCGCCCGCCTGCAGTTGCCGGCCGATTTTATCCCGCCGATCCCACGGAACTAGCTCGACAAATAAAGGGATTTGTCGCCGCCGCCGCTTCCGATGAAAGGAAACGCGCGCAAGCTTGCCTCGTGCCTCACGCCGGATACATGTATTCGGGTGCGGTCGCAGGCAGTGTGTTTGCCGCGCTCGATTTTCCTCGGCGAATTATTATTCTAGGCGTGCGTCATTTCCCGCGCGGTCAGCCGCTCGCCATTATTTCAGATGGCGCCTGGCAGACTCCGCTAGGCACAGCGCCGATTGACGCGGCCCTGGCCATGCAACTCAGGCAGGCTTGCCCCCTGCTGCGTGAGGACGCTATAGCGCACAGCACGGAACATTCGCTCGAAGTCCAGTTGCCCTTCCTGCAAGTGCTGGCAGGCCAGTTTGCATTTGTTCCCGTAGCGCTCGGCACCGTGCGCTATGACCACTTTTGTGCTGTCGGCGAAGCAGTAGCTCAGGTGATTGCAGCGCAAAACGAGCCGGTGCTGATTTTGGCGAGCTCGGACATGAATCATTACGAAAATGACGAGACGACGCGCACGAAAGATCACAAAGCGATTGATCAGCTGTTAAAACTCGATCCGCGTGGCCTCTATGACACGGTACGCCGCGAAGAGATTTCGATGTGTGGCCTAGGCCCCGCTGTGGCCATGCTGACCGCAGCTCTCCGGCTGGGAGCATCGAAGGCAGAGTTAGTGAAGTATGCGACCTCAGGGGACGTAAACGATGATCGCACGGAAGTCGTGGGATATGCAGGTATGATCGTCCGGTAAGCACAAACACCTGTCAGTAAGATTTCGCGCATCCAGCAAAAAACGGCCCCACTTCCAGGGGCGTTTGTAATTGCGCCAACCCACTCCGAATCGAACGTCGCCAGAACTATTCTGGCGCGACCGCTATGGCGGATCCTGGTGGCCATGCCCTTGGTGATCCTGTTCCTGGCGTGGTGCAGGAGGCGGTGGCGAAGGTCGAGGCGCTGGCGCAATCGACGGGGAAGGTGGATGCATCGGCTCAACCCGTGGTGCAGGCATAGAGCGTGGTGGCTCCGAAGGCGGCGGAAAATTCGAGTGTGCAGGCGGCGGTGGCATCGAACGCATCGTATCCGGCGCCGCAGGGGGTGCAGTTCGGTTCCTGTTTCTGCCCAGGTCATTGTTGCTGTCATTTGAGTTCACATCGTCGTGCCAGATAGCTCGTGAACGATTGGGCGGTTGCGGACGCTCGGTACTTTGCGGGTTTTCCGGTGGCGAAGGTCGAGAAGGTACTGCGCTGAGCTCGGGAGCAACGCTCGGTCGCGGCGGAGTTGAGGGTGAGGAAGGCGTCATTTCAGGCGCCGCTGCTGGTGGGGCCACTCGAATCCTGCTCCGCGCCGGATTATCACCATCATTGCCGGTCGATTGTTCATCGTCGTTCCGGATGATCGAACGATTGATGCGCGCCGGAGGATCAACGCTATGGCGAGGAGCAGGCGCCCTCCCCGGATTGTCGGCGGAATTATTCTGGTTGTTTGAGTTAGAATCCGAATTGGAGTTGAGGCCCGCGCCGTTACTGGAGTTCGCCCCCGTACCATTAGTAGAGTTCACGAATCGGCGATCACCCGGGTCGTACACGATCCCAGATCCCGCCGGCTCGCGACGGTTACTCTCTCCCTCGGCATCCAGCCTACGGGGAACACGCTCTGGCGGCACGGCAGAACGAAATGCCTCACCGCGAAGTCCGCGCGGTGCATCGGCCAGTACTTGAATTTTCTCGCCAGGATCAACGGGAACATGAACCGGCGAGCCTGGTCCGGCTTCCGTTAGCACACCGTGCTCTATATTCAGTGGCCTGTCGCCGCGTCTGTCGCTAGGATGCATCGGGAGCCAGCCAACATGGTTGTTTACTTGAACGAAAATAGCGGTAGCGGGCCGGAACGCAGCCTGCCATTGCATCGGTTGTCCGGGAACCCACAACCACCCGTAAACCGGGGAATAAACCCAGCCGCCAAAGTGGTAAGGGAGCCATCCCCAGGGCTCTGAACTAACCCACGTCCAGCCAAATCCCGGATAGAAGGACCACATCCCGCTCGAAAACGGCGTCCAGGCAAAACCCACACCGCGCGGACGCCAGCAATTCGTATAGCCGCCATAGGTAATCCAAGTTCCGTAAACCGAGAGGTCCGCAATACCAGCGTTGTAGTACGGTGAAGAGAGACGGCTCGAGGCCATCGCCGCGGTTGATTGCACCGTCTCCGCGCGGTCCGCCACCCACTGGTCCCAACTGTCATCTTTAGGAATAGAGCTGATCGAGAAATTGCTTGGATTGTCAGCGCGCAACGAGAGCGCCTGGCCTTTGCGAATATGTCGCGTCCCTATACTTGAACTCACGTCCGCTTCGCCGTGAAGCGCGCTAACCGAGCCCCCGTCGTCATAAGTGTCCACGCGAATGCGCCCTTTCCTGATGAGAGTGACCTCAAGGGTCGGGGTCTTCACAACAAAGGAATCTTCGCGCGAAGCGTTTGCGTAAATTGTCGCGGTACCCTGCGTCAGCGTCAGCCTAGTGATGCGCGCGCCGCTAGAGAGCCCCAGCTCAGTAAATTGCAGAACGGAATTCTCCGCGAGATAAGCAGCGGCGCCGCTTTCGAATTCCACCTCGGTGCGGCCCTGTCCGGTCGCCAGTACGAATCCCTCGCGAATCGGCAAGTTAACCATGGCCTGTTCCCAGGTAAGATTCTGACCGAGCGCGTCGCCGCTACCGCCGGTGCGCGACACTTTCACTTCACCCTGCACCAGGCTCAAGCGGACTACTCGGGCGTGACTATAATCAGCCGCTGAACCCACCGAAGCAGTAGCGAGATGTAACCCTAGCAAAGGCGCCAGAAACCAAAGAAGAGTAAGTATCCTTACCGGACGGATGGACATAGCCACCCCCTTTTGTCGGGGACGTATGCTTCTGATAGTACGATGTAAGCTAGGCAGATAAGGTTTTATGCCCAACGTCTCGCCCAGCAGTAGCTAAATGGTGTGCTCAAGGACCGGCGCGGTCAAGGGGTTTGTTCAGAGCACGTCATATCGAGCACTACCAGAACATTCGCCGCCACGTTCGCGTCTTTCACATTTTATGGCGCTATATGTTGGTTGTAAACCGTGATTGACACCTGCCCAAAGATGTCACTCGACAGAGTCTAATCATTGTGGAATAACTAATCGCTTTGTCGTGCGCCAGCACGATGCAATGATCCTGGAGCAGCTCAATGAGCGAGAAACCACAAAAGAAATACCTGCGCTGGAAGGATGTGGAGCTCGAGCATCTCAATCCGTTGCTCGACCGTCAGCTTGTGGTCGGCCAGGACATCATGCTAGCACGCGTTCTGCTGAAGAAGGGAAGTCATGTCCCGATGCATCAGCACGTGAACGAGCAAATGACTTACATCCTCGCGGGTGCGCTCAAATTCAAGATTGATGGCGAAGAACTCGTGGTTAACGCCGGCGAGGTTTTGTGCATTCCGTCGAACATGCCCCACGAGGCCTGGGCCCTCGAAGATACCGTGGACCTGGACGTGTTCAATCCGCCTCGCGCCGATTGGCTGAACAAAACGGATGATTATTTGCGCGGTATTCAAAAATAGTACGGGTGTTTTCCGGCAGCGATGCAGCTGCGCTTATGAGATGAATTTGTACCCCACCAAAAACTTAACTGCTCATCGAGGGCCCTGATGACCGCGCGACGTCGATTTTCTGTTTGCTTATTCTGGGTTGTTTTTCTGATGGCGGTGCCCGGAGCAGTCGCGCAAACGGCTGCCCCGGCACCCAAGCCGAGAACCGAAGTGTTGCCCACGGGTATGGCGATTACGCCGCTGGCCGCCCCTGGGGCTACCTTCGAAACTCTCAATCCAAACCTGCCGAACTTTCCAGACTTCGTTGCCGGGCAAGCCGTCACGACGGCAACCAGCCCCGACGGCAATTCGTTGCTGGTACTGACGAGCGGCTACAACTTGATGAACGACGCGCGCGGCGAACCTGATAAGGCATCGTCAAATGAATATGTCTTTGTCTACGACATTTCAGGCGGCAAACCCGAAAAGAAACAAGCTTTGCAAATTCCAAATTCATTTATGGGCCTGACTTGGAATCCAAGTGGTAAGGAATTTTATGTTTCGGGTGGTGGCAATGACAATGTACACGTGTTTCGCGAAGAAAACGGAAAATGGTCGAAAGCCGGTTCCGCTATTTCAATGGGACACACTTGGGGACTTGGCGTAAAAACAAAGCCGGTTGTCGCTGGACTGGGAGTGAATCCAGATGGAACGAGGATGTTGGTCGCCAATTATCAGAATGATTCGGTGAGTCTTGTGGATGTGGCCGCGCACAAAAAAATAGCCGAGCTTGATTTGCGCCCAGGGAAAAACGACTCGGCAAAAAGGGGCACGCCCGGCGGCGAATATCCTTTCTGGGTAATTTGGAAGGGAAACGACAAAGCTTATGTTTCCAGCCAGCGCGACCGGGAAATTGTCGTGTTGGATTTGGCAAGCGGAATTCGCGTTGCAAAACGCATTGCCGTCCGCGGCGCCCCTAACAAAATGATTCTGTCCAGAAACGAAACGCGGCTTTATGTTGCGCTGCACAGCAGCGATCGCGTGGCCGTGATTGATGCAGCGAACGACCGCGTCATCGAAGAGATTGCGACGATTGCGCCCAAAAACGTTTTTGCAAACTCCCAAGGATGGAAAGGGAGCAGTCCGAATAGCCTGACCCTGTCGCCCGACGAGCGCCTTTTGTTTGTCACCAACGGAGGCTCGAACAGCGTGGCAATCATCGCGCTTGGCGCAGCGCGCGACGCCAAGAGCAACCTTGATGCCGATGATAAACCGTCGGACGGTCAAAGCCGGGTCGCCGGTTTGATTCCTACCGGATGGTATCCGACTTCGGTGGGTGTAAGCCGCGATGGACATACCCTTTACGTGGTGAACGGTTTCAGCATGCCTGGCCCGGTTCCAAAGACTTGCCGGATCTCGGCCAAAGCCGGTCGCGAGGGGAATTGCAAAGCCGCCAATGAATATATTCTGCAGCGAATGAAAGCAGGGCTTCTGAGTTTCCCTATACCTTCGCGTAACGTGCTTGAAGATCTGACGCGGCTAGTCGCAACGAATAATCATTGGACAGCCATCAGCTCCAGAAGCGCGACCGCGGCCCAGTTACCAATGGCCAAGCTTCGCAAACAAATCAAGCACGTCATTTACATCGTCAAGGAAAATCGCACCTACGATCAGGTTCTTGGTGACCTCGACCGCGGCAATGGCGATCCAAAACTCGTGCTATTTCCTCAAGCCATTTCGCCCAATCACCACGAGCTGGCGCGGACCTTTGTGACCCTCGACAATTTTTATGCCTCCGGCAATGTCAGCGGCGACGGCTGGAACTGGTCAACCGCAGCGCGCGCCAGCGAGACGACAGTCATCAACGTTCCCATAAACTACGCACACCGCAATTTAAGTTATGATTTCGAGGGAACCAATCGCGATGTCAATATCGGGGACCCTACCCTCGCCGGCCGCCGAGCCATTAATCCCCCGCTGGCCGATGACCCGGACCTTTTGCCGGGAACAGCCGACGTTGCCGCACCGGATAGCGCCGAAGGAGAAGCCGGAGCCGGTTATCTCTGGGACGGTGCGCGGCGCGCCGGCCGCACGATTCGCAATTACGGTTTTTTCCTCGCCCCGCTTTACCAGGAGCCAACCCATGGGGAATCCGGAACCGCGCCTCCCATAGAAATGCCTTGGGAGTCAAAAAAAGTCGTCGCGTTTCCAACCAAGGCGGCGTTGCGCGATGTCACCGATCCCTACTTCCGTGGCTTCGATACCAAGCTGCCCGATTTTTTTCGCTACAAAGAATGGGAACGCGAGTTTGATCAATACGAAAACAATGGAAACCTTCCCGAACTCATTCTCATGCGTCTTCCCAACGATCATTTTGGAACGTTCAAGCAAACGATCCGCGCGGTGAACACTGTCGAAACGCAAATGGCCGACAACGATTATGCACTCGGACTTTTGGTGGAAAAAGTCTCGCGCAGCCGATACAAGAGTGACACGCTCATCTTCGTCGTCGAGGACGATGCGCAGAATGGCCCTGACCACGTGGACGCGCATCGCACTATTGCGTTTGTTGTGGGACCGTATGTGAAGCGCGGCGCGGTAATCTCGGACCAATACAACACCGTACACATGCTTCGCACCATCGAGGACGTGCTGGGCATCGAGCCCCTGGGACTTTACGACGCGGCGCTGGAGCCGATGGCCAACGTCTTTCAGTCGGAGCCAGCGGATTGGACATTTACAGCCGCCGTGCCGGAAATACTGCGCCGTACGCAATTACCCTTGCCCGGCGCCACGAACACGAAATCGCCAGGCGCTTTGAATTTGGGACACCCTGCCGACAGCTATGCCGCACCGCGGCATGACGCAGCCTATTGGGACGAAAAAATGAAAGGCCTTGATTTCTCAACCGAAGACAGGCTGGATACCGATCGCTTCAATCGCGCACTTTGGGAGGGCTTGAAAGGTAAGGGAATTCCTTATCCCCAGCGCCGAGATGGTCGAAATCTGCGCCGCCACCGTCAGAAGGTACTACGGAACTTGGAAGAGAAAGCTTCTTACACGATCGCGCCAAAATAAAAACAAACTATTACAGTCCTTGAAACTGCGCACGAGCTGGCAGCGTCAGAAGTTGCAACGCGTGCCCTACCAGATGCGGCAAGCGTTTTCACGCACCATGGGATCACCTTTTTTGCAGCCAAACGCCTTCGCGAAGGCCGAGAAATTCGATAGTGGACCATTGGCCCGGAAGCGGCCGAGCGGGTGCGGATTCGTGTTGGCCTGAAGGCGTTCAAATTCCGGTCGCGCATTTGTCGCCCAAACCTGAGCCCACCCCAGAAAGAAACGCTGCTCCGGCGTGAACCCGTCAATCTCCTTGGGGCGCGGCTTCCCTTCGAGAGATTTCTCGAACGCCGCGTAGGAGATCGCCAGTCCGCCAAGATCGGCAATGCTCTCACCCAGGACCAGTCTCCCGTTTTCGTGCAAGTCGCCCTCCACCACGTATCCATTGAATTGGTCGACCACACACTTGGCGCGGTCATTGAAATGTTTCTTGTCCTCCGGAGACCACCAATTATTTAAATTCCCCCTGCCGTCGAACTGGCTCCCATGATCGTCAAATCCGTGGGTGATTTCGTGTCCGATCACCGCGCCCATTCCCCCGTAGTTGATCGCATCGTCGGCTTTCGGATCATAAAAGGGCGGCTGGAGAATTCCTGCGGGAAACACAATCTCGTTCATGCTGCTGTTATTGTAGGCATTCACGGTAGGCGGGGTCATACCCCATTCGGTACGATCCAGGGGCTTGCCGATTTTCGCCAGGCGCCGCTGCGATTCAAATCGCGCCGCGCGCTCCTGATTTTGCAGGAACGAGGTCCGTTCGATCTGCAGCCCCGAGTAATTGCGCCATTTGTCTGGATAACCGATCTTGATCGCAAAAGCCTCGAGCTTGGTCGCTGCTTGTTTGCGAGTTTCCGGCCCCATCCATTCGAGCGTACGAAGATCGTCCCGCAACGCTGCGATCAAATTGTGCACCATCTCCACGGCGTGCGCTTTTGCCGCAGGCGTGAAATGTTTTGCAACGTAAATCTGTCCGAGCGCCTCCCCGAGATTGCGGTCGGTGGATTGCACACATCGCTTCCACCGCGGCTGAATCTGTTTCACACCGGTCAGCGTGCGTCCGTAGAAATCAAAGTCCTCTTCGACAAACGCCTGCGGTAGAGCTGGGGACGAGTGGTTGAGAAGATGCCAGCGAAGGTAAGTTTTCCAATCCTCGAGCGGGGTCGCAGTCAGTTGGCGATTGAGCTCTTTGAAAAAATCCGGTTGGCCCACATTGATCTCTCGCAGTTCCGGATGGCCAACGCTTCGGAAGTACGGTTCCCACGAAAACCCGGATGTCAGCTCTTTCAATTGCTCGAGCGTCATCTTGTGATAAATCTTGTTGGGGTCGCGCAAATCCGCGTTGCTCATCGAAGCTTTGGCGAGCGTGGTCTCAATGGCCATGACCGCCGCCGCTTCGCCGGCGGCCTTCTCGGGAGAATCGCCCAGAAGCTCGAACAGTTTCGCCACGTGCTTTACATATTGCTCCCGCAGAGTCTTTGATTTTTGATCCTCGCGTGCATAGTAATCGCGTTCGGGCAGGCCGAGCCCACCTTGAGATGCCGACGCAATTACGTGTGAACTATCTTTCAAATCCTGACCCGAGCTGAAACGAAACATCGTTGCCGTACCTGCAGCTTGCAGGCGCGCCACTTCCGATTGCAGTGCGGAGGGATCCGAAATGGCCGCAATGCGCCCAAGCTCTTCGTTGATTGGCTTTAACCCCTGTGCCTCGATTCCAGCCGTGTCCATGCATGCCGCATAATAGTCGCCGATCTTCCGCTCGTTCGATCCTGGCGCAGCATCTTGGTCTTTCGCGGCCTCTTCCAAAATGTCGTGCAAGGCTTCCTGGTTCTTATCGGTCAGCATCGCGAAACTTCCCCACGAAGGATATTCCGGTGGGATCGGGTGCGTCTTCATCCAGCCACCCGCCGCAAATTTATAAAAGTCGTCGCACGGCTTACAGCCACGGTCGAGATTCGCAGGATCAAAGCCATGCGCCACACGATCATCGGCAGCAGTCGATGAATGGGAGAACGGCATCAACCCCACACAAAGTATGCCTGCGATACCCAACGACAACAACATCAGCAAGCGACGAAAGGACATCGGGACACCTCAAATGGCAAATTTAGAAATTGCAAGAATAATGCAGCGCGACTCCAATCGCCGCCTACAAACCGCAATGTCGACCGGCAGAAGCGATGCGCGCTACCAGATGCGGCAGACGTTTTCGCGCACCATGGGATCGCCTTTTTTACACCCATAGGCTTTGGCAAAGGCGGCAAAATTCGCCAGCGGGCCATTCGTTCGGAACCGCGGAAGCGGGTGCGGATTTGTGTTGGCCATCAGCCGCGCAAACTCAGGCCGAACATTGGCGGCCCACACACGAGCCCAGCCTAGAAAAAAGCGCTGCTCAGGTGTAAACCCGTCAATAACTTGGCTGCGCGCTTTCCCTTGCAGGGACCTTTGATACGCGGTGTATGCGATGCTCAGCCCACCGAGATCGGCGATGCTTTCTCCCACCACCAACCTGCCGTTTTCGTGCAAATCTCCTTCAACTACGTAGGCGTCGAATTGCTGGATAACGCATTTCGCGCGATCGTCAAAATTCTTGGCGTCTTCCGGCGCCCACCAGTCTTTCAAGTTTCCGTGCAGATCAAACTGTCTGCCCTCGTCATCGAATCCGTGCGTAATTTCGTGACCAATCGCCGCACCCATGCCGCCGTAGTTATAAGCGTCATCAGCCTTGGGATCATAAAAGGGTGGTTGCAGAATGCCCGCGGGAAAAACAATCTCATTCAATTGACCGTTGTTGTACGCATTTACCGTCGGGGGCGTCATCCCCCATTCGGCGCGATCGACGGGTTTACCAATTTTGCTAAGGTCCCGCTGGAATTCAAACCGTTGTGCGCGCAAAACGTCTTCCACATACGAGCCGTGGTCGATCTGCAACCCCGTATAATCGCGCCACTTGTCGGGATAGCCGATCTTCACGGCGAATGCCTCCAGCTTCGTCGTAGCCTGTTTACGTGTTGCGGGTCCCATCCAGTCAAGGGTTTGCAGATCATCGCGCAGAGCGGAGACGAGATTGTGAACCATCTCCAGCGCACGCGCTTTAGCTTCCGGCGGAAAATGTTTTTGCACATACACCTGTCCCAGCGCCTCACCAAGATTCTTGTCAGTGGATTGCACGCAGCGCTTCCACCGCGGCTGGATTTCTTTTGCTCCGGTCAGGACGCGCCCCTTAAAGTTAAAGTTTTCATCAACGAAAGGGGCAGACACGGCCGCCGCAGTTGCGTTCATCAAGTGCCAGCGCAAATATGTCTTCCACTCATCGAGTGGCGTTGCGGTTAGCTGCTTATTCAATTCCTTGAAGAAATCCGGTTGGCCGATGTTGAGTTCCTTCACTTGAGGCTGACCCACCACCCGCAGATAGTCCTCCCATGAAAAATTAGGAGTCAGCTCTTTCAATTGCTTGAGGGTCATCTTGTGATAGATCGCGTTCGGGTCCCGCAGCTTCACGTTATCCATTGATGATTTGGCGAGGGCTGTTTCGATGCCCATCACGGTATTGGACTCGGAGACCGCTTTCTCCGGAGAGTCGCCAAGTAACTCAAACAGTTTCGCGACGTGCTTCACATACTGTTCGCGCAGTTGCTTGGAATGTTCGTCGTCGCGCGTATAATAATCGCGATCCGGCATCCCCAATCCACCCTGATCGGCCTCAGCAATCACTTTCGTGCTGTCTTTGAAGTCCTGGTTGGAGCCAAAAGCGAACATCGCATTCGCGCCGGACTGCTGTAGCCTCATCACTTCGCCGGTCAAGCCAGCGACGTCGCGAATAGCAGAGATGCGTTCGAATTCGGGTTGGAGCGGCGTAATACCCTGGGCATCAATCTTGGCGGTGTCCATGCACGTCGCATAGAAGTCCCCAATCTTTCGCTCGCTTGTGCCCGCGGCCGCGCTCGTTGCTGAGGCGGCCTGCTCCAGAATGTCGCGAAGGACCTTTTCGTTTTGATCGTTGAGCTCGACAAAACTTCCCCACATCGGAAATTCGGCAGGAATGGGATTCTTTGCCATCCATCCGCCCACCGCGAATTGGTAGAAATCGGCGCAGGGCTTGCAGGTCTTGTCGAGATTGGAAGGATCGAAACCATGCCGAGCCTGAATATCCTGCTTAGCTGTGTCCGAACGAGCGGGAGGTTTCGACGCTGAGCCCGGAGTCTTGGCATCGGCAGACTGCGCAAATATCGTGCGCGCCAAATCAACGCGCATCACCATAAGCGCGATCCCAGCAATACAAACGACGGCCACAACCAAACCCCATTTCCCACTACGCTTGGCCACGAGATACCTCTCTCTCAAAAGATTGCAAATTAAGACTGATGGCGCGAATCTCTGCAATTCTAGCAGACGAGCACGTGAAATAAATACAGTCCTGTCCGCGCATAGCAAAACGCCTGCGCCCATCACTCAGGGCGCTAACTCTTGTGCTAAACTAGACGACTTTAGGCCCGTAGCTCAGTTGGTTAGAGCGCCACCTTGACACGGTGGAGGTCTGCGGTTCGAGCCCGCACGGGCCTACCATATCTTTCAATGGGTTAGGGGAAAAATATTCACAAGCCAGTTGCTGAGTGAGTGACGAAGGTTGTGAAGTGCGCACCTCTGGCCTCTCGGTGCCGCACTGGTTGGTCGTCGAAGCTGTCTTCCGCCTTTTCTAGACAGTTTTTCGACAAGGGAGTAGCATTTTTGCCGTGCCCTACGACTTTGTCGAAAACGAATATGAACTTGACCCGCAGACCTCCTCCGCGCGCGGCGACGGCCCTCCGCGCAAATTGACCGGAATCGGTGTTCTTGATCCGCCGTTTCTGCCTAAGAGACCGCCCGGACCCATTCCCACGGTTCCCTCTTCCCTGCTGTTCCGCGCCCTCGCGGGATTACTCCTCGCCGGGCTCGCGGCCGCAATTCTATTCCTGCTATTTGCTAGGTCATGATGGAGTGACGAAGACGGCAAGAATCGCGCTACCGCTCCTCTTACTGTTGAGCATTCCCTGTTCTTCGGAAGAACCGAAATCCTTTCGCGACCTTCAATGGAAGTACCGGCACGTGCGAACGGCGTCAAATGAAAAGGACGAAGTCCTGCGGAAGAGATTCCAGGAAAAGGCCCTCACTTACCCGCCGCGCGCCATTTTGCTGCGAGCCTTCAAACAAGAAGGCCTGCTGGAGCTTTGGGCGACGGATGCGGAAGACAAGCCGTACAAGCTCGTGCACGAATATCGAATTTGCACGTCGTCAGGAACTCTGGGGCCCAAGCGCCGCTTCGGGGACGAACAAGTGCCGGAGGGCTTTACGAATTGGATTGGTTCAACCCGCAGAGCAATTTCTTCCTGAGCCTTCACATCAATTATCCGAACGCTTCCGACCGCATCCTCAGTTCGCGTAAAAATCCGGGTGGCGACATCTTTCTTCACGGCAACTGCGCGTCGATCGGATGTATTCCCATAACGGATGATGGGATCAAAGAGGTTTATTGGCTTGCTGTCCAAGTCTGCAACCTCGGTCAGCGACATTTGCCGATCCAAATTTTCCCTGCCAGGCTGACGGACGCCGGCTTGAAAGCATTGGCAACAACGCACCCCGGCCAGTCCGCGTTGATCGCTTTCTGGGGCAATCTCAAAGAAGGATACGATCTCTTCGAAAAAAACCATCGCCTCCCGCGCGTCAAGACCCGTGCCGATGGCGCCTACGCCTTTCCCCCGTCTAGCTAAGCTAGCCTTAACCCCTACGGAATTACCGTGATGCTTGTGACTGGATGTATCTCCATCCACCGAGCGTGGTTCGTGTCTTGCACATACGTTCCCACGACTCGGACATGGGACCCGACAGGCGGAATCTGCACGGGAGTATGATAAGTCACGGGACAGGCCGCTTTGGCGTCCTGCTGAGTTACGCGGAACTTGCAGACGATCTCGAACACTAGATTCCCCCCTTCAGCGCTCTTGTTCCCAGCGTTCAACAGATTCTTGAACTGTGGGTCCACGTTGAGCCATCCGTGCGTGTCGCCGTCCGCTTCGTGACGGACTCCATCTCTCTGCCTACCGTTGGTTGCGTCAACAATTGTTCCCGTAACCGCAGCGCATTTCTGTTTCACGATGAGGCGCTGGGGATGGTAGACGTGATTCCACAAGCTATCGTCGCACTGGGCGCCTGCTACCGGAGGAACTGGAGTTGGCTGCGGAGGGGTTGGTGCGGCGCTCGATACACTTATGTTCCTCGACCAGACCCAACCTTCTTTGCCATCTTCAGCCTTGACGTGGTAGAAGCCGCTCTGGGCAGTCGAATCCAAAATAGACACGGTTGCCCCACTTTGGAGGAGTTCAATGGGTGGGTTCGCAGTCGATGGCTCACTGCGGAGGTTTACATTACGTTTCACCGTCGCCTGCTGGGCGTTCAAGCAAGCCGGGAACGTAAACAGACACAACATCATTATCGCTCGGCGAACAAGGGCATGCATGTTTCTGTTCCCACGCATATGCACCATCCCATCCGTGTCACTGATTTTCGAGCGTGGCATCTATCGTCGTGGTCCCGCCCGCATTTACTGTGAGGGGTCTCTCCCACGCTTCGAAGCCGGACCGGACCTTGCGTGCATTACCGCGACTGTTCGCTCGGTGTTGTAGTTAAGAAACTGCCCGAGGCATTCAGAGCAGACAGAACGCGCTCCGGCGTGAACGGAACCTGACGCAGTCGCGCGCCGGTAGCGTCGAATACGGCGTTGGCGATCGCAGCAGCAACCAAAGTGATCGTACATTCGCCGGCACCGGTTTGCGGCTTATCGACGCGGTTGATCAGCGCGGTCTCCACGACGGGAACGGGCTCGCCAAACCGGAGCACGGGATAGCTTACCCAGTCAAGCGAAGTGACCTTCTGGGGATCCCAGGTGATCTCTTCGCGGAGCGCGCGGCTCATGCCCTGGAGAGCACCGCCTTCCATTTGATTGCGCAAGCCATCAGGATTTGAAACCGGGCCTGAATCCTGGCTGGCGACAAGCCGCGTCACGGTAATTTTTCCCGTCACCTGATCGACCTCGACTTCCGCCACCAAAGCGCAATATCCGTTGTTTCCCTCGTACAACACGCAGGATACACCGCGGCCGCTCACGATTCCGGTCCGGGGATTTCCTGGCTTCGGAGAGGGGCGCGTATCCCAGTTGGCATCCTTCGCCGCGGCGTTCAAGGCATCTATCAAGCGCGCGTCTCCCAAATACCGCAGACGAAATTGAACTGGGTCGTCCTTGACGAATGCCGCCACTTCGTCGATAAAACTTTCGTTGGCAAAGGTGTTCTGAAGGCGCGCGGGAGATCGCAGTGGCCCCGTGAAAAAGGGGGATCCAATTGTGTGTGTCAATACGCGTTCACTCGAAATCGTTCCGGTGCCGCCGCAGATTCCGTTGACACAGCCGGCACCGTACGACGAACCGGCGTTGCCATTGTTGCGGTAACTGGTTGGGGGTTCACCAGGACCGGGCACGAGCGGAGGTGTTGGAAATCCTACCAGTGCGCCGGTGATGATATTTCCCGGAGCCGTCGCATTCGGCCGATTGCCCTTGTCGAGTGTCCAGCCTTCATAATCCCACGCGGTGATGCGATTCTGATCGTCCAGGGCCGCGCGCAGGTCCACGACGTAGGCAGGTCCAAAGCTTTCGCCCGAGGTCATCTCATCTTTTCGCGTGAGTTGCACACGCACAGGTTTTCCCACCGCCTGGGACAATAGCGCTGCGTCAAAGCATACCGTGTCCGCGCCGTTGAGGCCGTAGCAACCCGATCCTTCGACGAAGAGGACGCGTATATTTTCTTTCGGGATTCCCAGTACCAAGGCAACGCTGTTGCGCTGCGGATAGACTCCCTGGCTCGCCGACCAGATCATAGCTTTGCCGCTTGGACCGCTGCCTTGCACGTCGGCAACAGCGCAGGAACTCCCCAGCGATCCATGCATTTGAAATGGATAGAGATACGTGGCGGCCACGACGTGCGCAGCCTGCTCGAATTTTTGGTCCACATCATCCGACAGTACCGTGTAGGAATCGCGCGAAGCCTGTTGCCGCATGTAGTCGTAAAGATCGGCTTGATTCGGCAGGCCCACGCCCGGAGACCACCTCACAACCAACGCCCCTACTGCGTTACGCGCCTGAAATTCCTTATCGGCGACAACGCCAACGAAGTCCTTTTTGACGATAACGCGGACATTGCCGGGAAGATTTTGCACCGAACTTTCGTCAACGCTAAGCACCTTCGCACCCACCGTTGGCGGACGGACAACCTTGCCGTGCAACATCCCCGGCTGGCGCACCATTTGCACGAATTCGAATTGCCCGGTAACCTTCGCAGGAATCTCATACCGCGGCAAAGGGGTCCCGAGAACCGTGTATTGCCTGGGGTCCTTTGGCCTGGCAGTATGGTTGACCGGGATATTGAATTGTTGTCCCCCGATCAATTGGCCGTACGTCAGGTTCCGCGAGGGCTGTGACGTGACACTGATGACGCCGTCCTGAACTGTAAGCTCGTCCACACTCACAGCGAATTGTGCCGCGGCCATTTGAAACAATTTTTCTCGAGCGGTGGCCAGGGCCTGGCGCAACCCGTTTAAACCGAACTCCGTGGGGTGCGATTGGCTGCCGGAAGTAATGCCCTGATCCGGGGTGAGGTCTGTGTCGCAAAGGATGAGCGTGATGCGATCGAGCGGAACATACAGCTCGTCGGCGATCAGTTGGTATTGTACGGTTCTGAAGCCTTGTCCAAATTCGCACTTGCCCGAATACGCCGTTACGCTCTCGTCCTGCGCAATGGCGATCCAGGAATCAACCTGGCCTAGGGGCACGTCCAGCGGCTCGACGAGCGCTGAAGCGGCTGCCCTTAGCTTGACGGGAAGACCGGCCATGCTAAAACTGACCACCAGCATGCCAGAACCTTTCAAGAAATTCCGGCGGGAGAACCCGGCCGAATGAAGCGTGCCGAGCGCCTCCTGCGCCATGATGGGTTCCGATGAGTTTCTAGGTTTCATGCCCGCACCCCCTCGGCATAGCGCACCAGAGCACGCACCATGCGGACCTGCGCGTAGCAGCGACAGAGTAAACGCGTATCTAGCGCGCGGAGGATTTCCTCTTCTGTCGCATTGGGATGTGAGTCGATAAACGTCTTTCCATAGAGCATGATTCCGCTAATGCAATAACCGCACTGGGCGGCCTGCTCTTCGATAAATGCCGTTTGGATTGGGTGCGGGTTCTCCAGGGTGCCGAGCCCCTCGATTGTGGTTACCTCGTGTCCGGCTACCGCTGATACCGGTCGCACACACGAGCGAATCGGCTGGCCATCCACTAACACGGTGCAAGCCCCGCACTGCGCAAGTCCACAGCCGAACTTCGGCCCATTTAACTGCAGCTCTCCGGACAGTACAAAAAGCAGTGGTGTGCTCGGATCGACGTCCACTGTATAGGTCGTGCCGTTTACACGGATATCCATAAGTGCTTACCTCCTGGCGACCACGATTTGTATTTGGAATCGGTATCATGGAATAAGACTCAGCACCTTAAGGCGTCTTGCTTATGATTTAGCAAGGCGGAATTCCCGAACAACGTCACTTCGGCAAACCATACTCGCACCGCTGGCGCTAAGTCAATTCGTATCGCGAACCGCTGGAGTTATCCCTGTTTGCACGGGTGCTCGGCCAGCACTTCAATGCCGGGCGACGGCCGGTTCGAAGACCAGCGAAGCGCGGCGGTTGTCTACTTGCGGAATCAGAGCAAGACTCTCTGTGCATCCGCACGTCTATTGGCGAGTCTTTCTCAGAGCCGAAACAGTTGAAGCCCACAACGAACAGAAGCGCACCTTATTCTCCTTGCCGCAGGAGTCGCTGCCCCTCAGATCAAACCCTATCGTTTAACTCCGCTGCGGTCCTCACTTGCTTGAGAATCGCCTTGCGTATGAGGCCGGAGAAGGGGCCAACCAGACTCCAATAGAGGCGAAACTTCCACAACGCCGCCAGGCCGAAGCACTTGATTCTTGTCTCGGTTGCAAGCACCGTGCTCTCGGGTGAATCTGCGCGAAGCTTGAAGTTCCATGCTACCTTCGCGTAGCCGGAACGAGAAAACCCACCAAAATCATCCGCAGTGAGTCCCCCATATCGCCCGCCATCGGGAGGCCAGAATCGCCCCGCAACGCCGATGACAAGCTCTTCATTCGGTACTTCCGCCAACATGACGAACCCTGTGCCTTGGAGCCGCTGACGCAGGTCACGGGGCATACGATTGCGTGCCAGTCGTTTCCCACTTCTGAGGGTCATCAGGAGGCGCACCAGCCACAGTTCACTGAAATCGGAACGTAGAAGACACTGATACACCACAGGAGTCGGCGCATGGATGCGGATTTCGTATCTCGCGCGAGAATCGTGATTCGGCAAGAATTCCTCGATTCGCGGGCGGTCTTCGATGGAAGTATTCGCCATCTCTCAAATCCTATGTCCGAAGTTCGCGATGCACAAGCCGTACTAGACTTCTTTCAGATCCAGGCACTATCCCCGAGAGGTGCCGCTAATCTGCTTAGAGAGCACCTCTTTCGCGGCGCACCCGGAATCTGTTGTACCTTAGCATTGACATCGTGAAGGTCTGCGGTTTGCATTCGCATGATTCCAGTACTTGAATGAAAGCACTCATCCTCAAAAAGCCCGGTGAGGCCTCCGTCGAATCGGTCCCCGAGCCTGCCGCCGACTGCGAAAAAGTCTTGCTACGCATTCGTATGATTGGACTTTGCGGCAGCGACCTCAATTCTTTTCTAGGCAAGAATCCTCTGGTTACCTTTCCTCGCATACCGGGTCATGAAGTCGCAGCCACCCTCATGGAAGGCATAAAAGGAAAACCGGCTCTCTCGGCCGGTCGCAACGTGACCCTTTCTCCCTATACAAGTTGTGGGAGGTGTCCTTCCTGCCTTCGCAGCCGCCCCAATGCGTGCCAGTTCAACGAAACCCTAGGTGTGCAGCGCGACGGAGCTATGACCGAATACATATCGGTCCCCGCCGACAAGCTCTATCCCGGCGACCTGACCATAAAGGAACTTTGCTTGGTTGAGCCGCTGACCGTTGGTTTCCACGCGGTCGCTCGGGGACGCGTCAGCCGCGCCGACACTGTCGCCGTCTTCGGTTGCGGCGGTGTCGGTCTCGGTGCCATTGCTGCTTGCGGATTTCGGGGCGCTAAAACAATCGGCATAGATCTCGACGATAAAAAGTTGCGCATCGCCAAAATGGCTGGCGCAACCGCCATCATCAACACCGCCAAAGAATCACTGCACGATTCCCTTCGCGATCTGACAGGTGGACGTGGTCCCGATGTGGTCATCGAAGCCATCGGCCTCCCCCAGACATTTCGCGCAGCTGTGGAAGAAGTGGCCTTCACCGGCCGCGTCGTGTACATCGGATACGCCAAGGAACCCGTCGCCTACGAGACTCGCCTCTTCGTGCAAAAAGAACTCGATATCCTCGGCTCGCGCAATGCGCTCCCCGAAGATTTCCGTCAGGTCATGCGCATGCTCGAAGAGCATCGTTTCCCCGTCGACGCCGCAGTCAGCTCCACGGTGTCTCTCGACAAAGTCCCGGACATTCTGCGGGCTTGGAGTTCAAATCCTGCACGTTTTACAAAAATTATGGTTTCTTTGGATTGATGGCTTATCTTTGCTGGCAGCAAGATCTCAGTAAATCTCCAAGTCGTGTCCAATAACAACCTTGCCGTGATAGGTTTTCTGGATTTCTTGCAGTATCTGCTCCTCAGGTATGCGCCCGTTCGGTCCGCGCCCGGAAGTGTGATACACAATCAGGATCCCAGGCTTGCTACGGTTAGCGATTTCGGCTAACTGCTCTGTAGACGTGTGGTACTTCGCTCGATACGCAGTCCAATCCGGCATCGAGGGCACCACTGAAACAGGCGAGTAAACCTCGTGGATCAGCACGTCGCACTTCTGGCAATTGGCGACCAGCTCCGAACTTGGGCTGGTGTCGCCCGAGATCACGATGGTTCGCCCGCGTGCATCAAAACGATATCCAAACGCCTGGGGCCATTCTCCGTGCGGAACCCGAAACGCTGTGACTTTAACGCTCTCGTCCGTGTATACGACTCCGGGTTTCACATCGTGGGCACGAACCAATAGCGGCTCCGCGTGTTCCATTCCCTTGGTGCGAATATCGCTATCCTGCTGCCAGGCTTGCAGCACGTGCTTGGTCATCTCTTCGATTCCTTCTGGCCCGTAAACATTCAGTTCTTCTTTACGGCCCATAACCCAGGGCGTGAAAATCAGGTCGGGATAACCAACGGTATGATCCGAATGCAGGTGGGTGAGAAACGCAACAGTTAGCTTAGTGACTTCCAAGGCGGGCGTGCCTTGAGCGGCAGCGGCCGCGGCACGACGTATTACGCCCGGACCAAAATCAACCAGGTAGGCTTTGTCGTCCACAACGATAGCCGTGGCTGGGCCAGAACGCTCTGGAAAAGGCCGAGGAGTGCCAGTTCCGAGCAAAATGACTTTGGTACCTCCGGTATGTCCGGTTACGGTTTGTGCCGGCGCCCCGCCTGCCAGTGCCAGGAACCACGGCAACAGTGCCGCGGCAAGGAGCTTAGACCTTTGTGCACGGAGCTCTTCGGTCTTAAGACGACAACTCATATCCATTGCATTTTATCGTTAACGCTGGGGCTTCGCTGCTACTTCGGGTAAGCCTTCTCGAATTTGTTTCTTGAATTGAGGATTGTGAAAGTGCCGTTTGGTTGGGCGGAAACTTTCAAGTACTTGCCCTCGCATTTTTCGTCCACATTCGCGATCATCGCTTCAGGGACATTGTGATCTTTCCCGGCCTCCACGGCGTAGTGCAGTTGCCACAGGTCCGCGAGTCCTGGCGAATTGTGGATGATTTCCCACGCCGCGGGGCTCCCGCCTTTACGAGCGCCATTATTCATCACCGCCACGCGCGGTCGAAGCTCCTGCACAAGTGCTTTGGGATTTGAAGTGTCGCCTCCGTGATGCGTCGTCAAATATAGATCCACGACCCCAATCAAGTTGTTCGGACAAACCAGCTCCAATTCTTTCTTTTTTGTAAGGTCGCCAAGATCCAGGAACCGGAATTTTCCATAGGTGATCAGCACACCGAGCGAGCGCGCATTTTCAGTTGGATCAACAGAAGTCTCTGGTTCGGACACGCACCGAGGGTTCGGCTGCCCCGCTCCGGGAAGAGCAGCGCTGATGTGCTGGCCATCGGCGGCCAGCACTCGCACTTGTATATCTCTCAGGGGTATTTGATCGCCTGGCCGCAGACTCCGTCGGCTGTTTTTCCCAACAACTTTCTCGTAGGCGGCGTAATCCTCTCGTGTGACCGCACTATCTTCCCGATTCGGACCATGATCCACAAAGGTTCCAATCTTCATTCTGTTCGCGAGCTGGGCCACTCCTCCCACATGATCGCGATGAAAATGGGTGATCACCAAATAATCGATCTGCTGGACTCCGACTGCGTTTGCGACCGCGGCGATTCGATCCGCATCTCTTCCCTCAAATCCGGGCCAGCCAGTGTCAAACAGGATCGATTGACCGGAAGGGTTGACCACCAGAGTTGCCTGCCCCCCCTCCACATCGATGAAATAGATGTCCAGGGGTTTGGGTGCTGCGGCCACCGGCATCGGCAGAAGCAACACAAACACACTGCAAAGGAGCAAGAAGAAATTCATAACACAGCGCATTTTGCGAACCCCCACTCCAAGTCGGTGGTATAGCCCGAACAAAGCGAAAAGTCTAGAGCCTTAATTTGTTGGTGGGGAAAGCGATTCGATCGCTGACCGGCATGCTTGGTTCAAAGCTCATGGTTAGTTCAGCAATCCCTGCTCCGCCAGCAGTTCGGCATTGAGCAGGGCCGCCCCGGCAGCGCCGCGAATCAGATTATGCGATAGGAGAACAAACTTTACATCGAACAGCGGGCAAGGACGCACCCGCCCGACTACCGTCGCAAATCCTTTGCCGGCGTTGCGGTCCAACCGCGACTGCGGTCGATCGCATTCTTCGCGCACGATAATCGGATGACGCGAAGCCGAAGGAAGCGACTCGAGCCGCGCATTGACCCTGAACGATTGCAGCGCCTTGCTCACTTCACCAGGCGACGCCTTCCGACTCAAGCGTAGAGAAACACACTCGAGATGACCGTCAATGACCGGAACGCGGTTACACTGCGCGCTGATACGAATCGATGCGGGAGCAAATTGATCGTTTGCCAGTGTGCCCAAAATCTTCAGCGGCTCGCATTCCAATTTTTCTTCTTCGCCGCTGATAAACGGGATCACATTGTCGTAGATATCAAGCGAGGCCACACCTGGATGCCCAGCGCCGGAAATTGCCTGCAAAGTCACGACAAAAACCTGCTCGATCCCAAACGCATCGTGAATGGGTTTCAGTGCGAGCGCCAGTCCCGCCGTCGAGCAGTTCGGATTGGTAACAATGAAGCCCCTGGCAACTCCTCGCCGCTTTTGCTGCTGCGCGATCACCGCGAGGTGGCCCGCATTCACTTCAGGAATCACCAGCGGCACGTCGCCATCCATGCGGTGATTGCGGGAGTTGCTGACCACCGGATACCCAGCGCTCGCGAATTCTTCTTCAGCAGGGCCCGCGACGCTGGAGTCCAGCGCCGAAAAAACAAAATCGCACTCCAGCTTTGGTGCGACCTCTTTGACTACCAGTTCGCCAACTCTTTCAGGAACCGGCGTCTCGAGCCTCCATTGCGCCGCTTCCCTGTATTTCTTTCCCGCGGATCGCTCTGACGCCGCCACCTCAGTAACCTCAAACCACGGGTGATCGGCAAGAAGCTGTACCAGCCGCTGTCCGACTACGCCTGTCGCACCGAGAATTCCCGCGCGCCATTTTTTTTCTGTCTTGGTGCCATTCCGAATCATTGGGCCCCTTCGCTGTGCGGTCCGATCAGCGTGCCACGCGCCTGTGGATTCAGCGTATTGCGGATGGCCACACGCATCTGCGTTTTTGCGGCCAGAGGAATCACGTCGTGATGCAGCACCTTCGCCCCGCTCGCGGCAAGGGCCTGCGCTGAAGTGTAAGAAAGCTCTGGCAGCAATCTCGCGGACGCCGATTGATGCGGGTTGGCCGTGTACATCCCATCGACGTCAGTCCAGATGACCAGCTCTGACGCGCCCAGCGCGTGGGCCACAATCGCCGCGGAAAAATCCGAGCTGTTGCGTCCCAGCGTGGTGATTCTTCCGTCCAGCGTCGCGCCCAGAAAGCCGGTCACGACCGGAACCACTCCTTGAGCAAACAGCGTTGGAAAAATCTCGCCCGCCCGCACGACGGTTACGTCGAGCTGTGGGCGAGCGCTTTGAAAATCGTCAGACGTTACCAGGAAATCCGAAGCCTCGACCGCCAGTGCGTTGGTCCCCAGCTGGCGCAGCGTAGCAGTCATCAGCCGGCAACTGAGCCGCTCGCCGAACGACACAATCCGGTCCATGGTTTCGAGACCCGGGACATCATCGTATCCGCGATTGACGTATTCTCGATTGACTTCGTGCAAAAGATCGCGCCCCAGATGGTCAATCTCTTCTCGGAGCCGCGCTGCATCCTGGGCCCGCACGTTCAGATCCTGGGCCACTCCCTGATGCAAAGAAATGATGCCTTGCGCCTGGTTAGTAGCCAGACCGCGGGCGCCATCCCGCAAGTGCCGCGTAAGCATAAATAGTTGATCGGTAATCCCGCGCATGGCCGAGACTACCACCGCCACAGTCTGTTCGGCCGCTGCCTGTTGCACGATACTTGCCGACCGTAGCAACCGCTCCGCCCCTGCCAGGGAACTGCCTCCAAACTTTAGGACGGTCATTCCATTCGCGCGCGGCGATTCGCACAGCGTTAATCTTTCTTCGTCTGCTTCGCCAACTTGCGGTCCGAACGCTAAATCACTGTCTACCGTTTCCTGTGCCGCTGGTCCTTCGAGTGCGTCCATGTGGCCTTGCTCCTTGGTTCCGCCGTGGCCGTTCGCCGGTAGAAACTAAAAGCCCACCGGCCAGCTTCGCTCTGGCGGTGGGTTTGAGTTCCGTCTTGCTATGAGTACTTGCTACCTCGGAAGCCTCCCTGCGCCAGTAGACGAAGCGATAGTCATTCGCTTCGTCTCAGTAATAATCGACGTAGTCTCGGTGGACATTCGCACCTGGCTGCAGTTCTTCACAGTTTGATCGTATCACAATCGAGTTAAATAAGAGATTTATTTTTGAAGTTATCCTGCAAGGGTCTTAGACCATACTTCCTCGGTAAACCGGCGAATCCCGCTCGCCAAATTCCGCAACGGCTCCCAGTCTGTAAATCGCTTGGCCATGTGCCACGCCACGACACCGGTACCAAGTATCGCTGCCGCCAGAAAAAACAACACGCTGAACAGCAGCATCGCTGCAAAAAGTTCCCGCGCAATGTAATTGGGCAACACAATGCTGGCCATGACGATCAATGCGACTACCCACATGTAATCGCTTGTTCTTATCTTTTTCAAGGCGGGCCTTCCTTTAATTCTTAGAACTCCCCCCATCGTCCTATCTGCGTTGAACCTGAAACCGGTATGTTCAGGCTAGGGCAAGGCTTGAGCTTCGCCCGTAGTCTTCCTTAAGTGTAGTTCTCGCGGTATAGGGTAAACTGCCGAAACGGCCAAATGGTTTACCTTAGGGGTTTTACGCCGTGATGGGACTTGATTGCCGATCGGAACGTAGCACCAAAACCTGCTCTGGGAGGAATGATGGGCGGGCGCGGCGCCTAGCTGGTTTTCCCTTTGTCGTGTTACGGATCGGTGTCGACAACCTATAGACGTCTACGTAAAACTATTGAGTATGAAATCAGCAAAAAAAAGTATTGACATGGACAGCTACCCTTTATGATACTCCGCCCCGCGATCCGCTCCTGGTGGTGGTCAGGGTTGCACCCACTCCTCGAGGGAGACCTAAAATCCTCACAAAAAAGGGAGGTTTCTGTGGCAAACCCCGTTAAGAGAGCTGGTAGTGCTCTGCTTCTATTGTTGCTGATTGGAATCTCGCTTCACGCGCAGCGAAACTCCAACCTGAAAACTGAGATGTATAACGGCCAGGAGGCTGTAGCGAATGAAGTGCTGGTCAAGTTCCGTGCGGCTCCCCTGACCTCGATCATCCAGGCTGAGGCGGCCGAGGACGTGGACCAGGCCGGAGAGATTGGAAGCATCGGGGTGCTGCGATTTCATTCCGCCAGCAAGGGCGTTGCCGCGCTCATCAGCGATCTCTCCGCTCGCGCAGACGTCGAGTATGCCGAGCCCAACTACATATTGCACGCGATCCAGGGTATCGAAGCAATTCCGAATGATCCGCGGCTTGGCGACTTGTGGGGCCTACGCAATACGGGTCAGGCTATTCTTGGTGTCGTGGGCACGCCTGGAGCGGACATCAGCGCCGTTCCGGCTTGGGATATTTCTACCGGTGGCCGCTCTGCCGTCGTCACCGTAGTGGACACAGGCATCGATTATACCCACCCCGATTTGGCCGCCAACGTCTGGTCCGCACCAACCGCCTTCACCACTACTATCGGAGGCATTGCACGCACTTGTCCCGCCGGAAGTCACGGATTCAACGCCATCACCAAAACCTGTGATCCGCTGGACGACCATTATCACGGCACCCACTGCTCGGGCACCATCGGGGCGGTCGGCAACAACGGTCTGGGTGTGGTCGGCGTCAACTGGACCGCCAGTATCATGGGCGCAAAGTTCCTCGATGCAAGCGGTTCGGGCACAACCGCCAACGCCATCGACGCGATCGAATTCGCGATTCAGGCCAAAGCAGCCTTTGGCGGCGGCACCGGCACTGCCAACGTGCGCGTCCTCTCCAATAGCTGGGGCGGAGGCGCTTTTTCCCAAGCGCTCCTTGATGAAATCAATAAGGCCGGTGCGAACGATATGTTGTTTGCGGCCGCCGCAGGCAACTCGTCGGCCAACAACGACGTCACTCCCCACTACCCCTCCAGCTACAATGCCGCGAATCTTGTGGCTGTAGCCGCAACTGATAACAATGATGCTTTGGCGTCCTTTTCTAACTACGGCAGAACCAGCGTTCACTTGGGCGCCCCCGGAGTTAACGTTCTGTCGACCATGCCGGGAGCGATTTATGACTATTTGAGCGGTACCTCCATGGCAACGCCGCACGTCTCCGGCGCCGCGGCGCTGATTCTCTCGAAATGCGCGCTGAGCACCGCGAGCTTGAAAACTACTATCCTCAACAACATCGACCCGATTCCCTCCCTAGCCAACATCACAACGACCGGTGGTCGCCTCAACGTCAACAAGGCCATTCGTGCCTGCGCTGCTCCTCCTACACCGGACTTTAACCTCTCAGCATCGCCGGCTTCGCAATCGGTGCCCCAGGGGGGCTCGACCAGTTATTCGGTAACGGTCACCCCGACAGGCGGCTTTACGGGTTCGGTGACCCTCAGCGTCAGTGGATTGCCGTCCGGGGCTGCGGGAACTTTCAATCCCAATCCGACGACCACGACCTCGACGCTAAGCGTAAGCACCGCCGCGGCCACACCTACTGGCAACTATGTCTTAACCATTACAGGCGCCAGCGGGACGCTATCGCACACCACCACTGTCACCCTGGTGGTTACCGGTCCAGTCACACCTGACTTCACCCTTTCCGCCTCGCCCTCTTCCCAGACAGTCATTCAGGGAGCGGCCACTAGCTATGCGGTTACCATCACTCCCACGGGTGGCTTTACGGGCTCTGTGTCCCTTACTGTCAGCGGTTTGCCGGCTGGCGCTACCGGGACCTTCAGTCCCAATCCGGCTACCAGCACTTCCACACTCAGTGTGGGCACTGCCCTGACCACTCCCACGGGTAGTTTTGCTTTGACAATTACCGGCACCAGCGGCACTCTGACGCGCACTACGACGGTCACTCTGGTCGTAAATCCCGGTCAGTGTGATGGAGACTGCCCGTAGCCAACTCTACTCTGTCGGGAAAACAAGAACTTTTTTCCGTCGACGTTCAAACGAAAAAAGCGGGCCGGAAGAAACTCCTTCCGGCCCGCTCAAATTTTTTGCCTACCAATACCAATTAGCGGTCTTAGCGGTTACGGGTTGCAAGGTCGTACGCCAGCCCGGCAATGCCGCCTGCCAATGCGCCCACTGCGGCTCCTCTGCCACCATGTGCAGCTGCGCCAATCGCTGCTCCAGCCGCCGCGCTGCCGCCAACAATCAACGCTTCCTTCTTCAGTGTGCGCTTACGGTGTATGACAGCGTCCCGCTCCCGCACGGGAATATACCGTTCCGAGACCCGGCGCTCAACCGGCGCTCGCTCCGAGATATATCGCACTGCTGGCGCACGATTGACGTAGCGTGCCTGCTCAGCCTGATACATCTGCGGTTGCTCGGCCTGATACATTTGCGACTGAGCAGCGGGAGCAGTCATTGCCGCCGTCGGTTGTGGATGGATGTAATTCGTCACCACTGCTCCTGCGAGAAACGCCGCCAGTACCCCAACCGCTACCAATGCTTTCAAGGTGCTCATTGTTGCCTCCTCGCTGCCTGCGTCCATAGCCTTCATCATCCTTGGACTGCTCTAACGGTGGGATGCCAAGCCAATGTAGAGGGTTATCCGCGGTCGTTTGCGGAAAAGGGTGTGCTTGGGGTATACATCGCCATACACATCACCTGGGTGCGGAGGTGCCCCGTGGCGGAATCGAAGTTGCCGAAATCAAAGCGCCCAACCAGACAATCGCAATCGGCGGGTGCTCGCGTCCGACCCGCTGTGGGCGTCCCGCAGATGCCCAAGCTTTACGGTATGAAGCCACGCAAGCGTTACCTGCCCTGGAGCCACGCCGAACGACGCCTGGAGCGCTCGCGCAATTATTGGATCTGTACGGCGCGTCCCGATGGAGGCCCCCATTCCATTCCGGTTTGGGGTTTCTGGTTCGAAGGGGCGCTGTATTTTGGCACCGCGCGCACTTCCCGCAAAAGCTCGCAACCTCAAACATAATCCTAAAGTGTCGGTGCACCTCGAGTCCGGCGATGACGTTGTCATCCTCGAAGGAATCGCCGTCGAGATCTCTGACCAAGAAGCCGTCGAAAAGCTCGACGCCCCTTGCAAAAAGAAATACAAAATGCCCCTCACCATAATGCCGGGCGAAAGCGTCTGCTACGGCGTCCGCCCCCGCATGGTCCTCGCTTGGCTCGAAAAAAGCTTCCCCACCACCGCCGCGCTGGGAATTTCCCAGCCAGTAGAAATCACTGTTGGGCTGCGGCGGCCGGATAGGCGCGCGGCAACCTTGTGTTAACAAGTGGAAGAATCGGGAAAGCCGCATGCGGCTCCGCTTGGTACCAGTAAGCAACCGAGTAGAAGCTATCTCCGCGATCGTTCGCGTGCCCGTGCTCGATCGTCGCGCGAAGCGAGCGCGTAAACGGAATGGGCGCGTCAAGGTGAAAGCGATAGACCGACCATCGCGCTCCCTCCAACTCCGCTCCAACAACCGGTGCGCCAAATAGTCCGTACGAAAACGCTTTCCCGCCGAAATCCCACGCACCCAAAAAATAATCTTCCGACCCGGTTCCATTAATCGACGGCAGCTTTTCACCATCGATGAAGAACATATCGTCGCCCTCTCCCCACCATCCATCTGCGTTTTGCATCACCGACATCGTGACCCCCACAAAATGCCCTCGTCCAGTCGCTTCCATCCACACGTAGTTGTCGTTCCCATTCAAGTTTTTCATCTCTCCGGCTTTCCCAGCAGCGTTCGGGGTTTTCTCGGCGATTGCCTTATTTGGCGTTGCCTGCCGGTATTGCGCGTGGAAGTAAAGCTTGTCCGTCACCAAAGGCGCGCGGTACGCTCGTAAATCAATGTTCCAGTAAATTGCGTTCACGCGCTCGCGTCCTTCGTTGGTCACCGTGATCCGCGCATGTTTTTGAAAAGGCATCGGAAAGAAGCAGTTCAACGCGCGGTCCCCTCCCACCGCCAGGGGAACGGATTGATATAAAAAGGACTCCCCCAGACCCAAACCGAAGAAATCCCCCACCGGCGCTTCTACACTCGGCGTGTTCTCTCCATCCCAATACATTCGCAGAACAAGTTTCTTCAGGTGGTATCTCTCACGGCTCGCGATGGTGATCCATAGATGTGAAATCTCTCCGGGCCCAGCCTCATCCAGCAGGGCCAGGGTTTCCCCAGTCGCGATTGGCCGTGAGTCGGCGTTCCCGCCGGACCGGTCGTAGCTCGAAACTCGCTTCAGTACATACTCGTGCGGTTTCGGCAAATCAGAAAGAGAATCTACTGGACTCTGTCCGTACGCCACTCCTGTCAGGTTCAGCAGAAAAAACGCAAACAAAACTTTTCGCATAGTAGTCTTGAGCCTCCCATCCACTCATCCGTCATGTCTAGGCTTCGACCGTGGCCTCTCTCGCGCTCCTACTTTCCTTCAGCAGTCGCTCGCGTTTTCCGATGATCGCCCCTGCCACTGTGAAGTATAGACCGGGCATGGTTTAAAAATACCCCGCCAATCCGACAAGCACCGGTGCGAGTGGTCCATCAGACGTTGGCGCGTCCGCAGAGGTTCACTTTCGTTCCGTCCCGGCACCCCGCGCCGTTCACCAGCTCATAGAACAGAAGGTTTAGTGAGTACCCATCGAACAACACGAACAATAACAGCACGCAGTACGACCCACGGGTTGTGCAATCGGTGGCGCCGGAAGAAACGGTGGTGCGTAAACCAGGCGTCAGCCAGAAAAGGTGAAGCAATCCCGGAGCCGGAAGTCTTTATCGCCTTCCGTGTCGCTTCCGATGAGATGCTGGCGGATCATGCTCCCTCGTTGCCCCTTCAACAAAGTACCGACGCGATTCTATTCGGAATTCCCGCTTTCGCAACCTCAACTGGCGGCCGCTTCACCCGCTCTAGCCAATACAGCGGACGCAATTTCTTGCCGCCTCTAACAATCCCGATATCGCAAACCTAAGATTCGGGCTTCTAGTCTCGCGGCATTCAACCCTAAGCGCCATCACCGCAGCTTCCGAACTACTGTGGTCAGTTTGGCAACTCCCAGACCATTCTCGGCCTAAAAACAGGTTAAGATGCCCGTCGCAACCGATCACTCAATCCGCATCCCGCGACGGAGGAACGTAAACGCATGTCTATTTTTGATAAATCACCGAATCGTGATGTCGAATACGTGCCGCACAATTCCTGGCGAAGCACCAAGGGTGTGGCACTGGCCATAGTTGCACTCGTGGTTCTGCTGCTGTTCACTATGTTCATCACCCGCATCACGCGTATCGAAGCGGGGCACGTTGGCGTTGAAATCAATCTTGCCGGCAGCCAGCGGGGCGCATCGGAAATCCCCGTGCGCACCGGATGGGTGGTTTACAGTCCGCTGCGCACTCAGATCATCGAGTTTCCCACTTACGTGCAAACCGTTAAGTGGACCAAAGACATATCCGAAGGCCATCCCATCAACGAGGAAATGGGCTTCAATACCAAAGAGGGCATGGAAATTTTTGTGGACGTTTCGCTTTCCTACGCCATCGATGCGCAGAAGGTTCCAGACTTCTATGTCAAGTATCGCGTCAGCGATCTTGACATCTTCACACACGGTATCCTGCGCGATATCGTGCGCAACTCCCTTAATGAAGTTGCCTCCACGTTCACGGTCGAAGATATTTATGGTGAGCGCAAGGCAGATTTTTTGCGCAAAGTCCAATTGATGATCGAGCAGAAAGTAACGCCCGTCGGCGTCAGCGTGCAGCAATTTGGTTTTATCGGCGCACCGCGTGTTCCGCCAGTGATCGCTACGGCCATCACCGCGAAAGCGCAAGCCATCCAGCAAGCCGAGCGCGCGCGTAATGAGCTAGCTACCACGCAAGCCGAAGCCGCCAAGAAAATCGCCGAGGCTGAAGGTGAAGCGAAGTCGCTTGTAACTCGCGCGCAGGGCGAAGCTGACGCCAACCGAATTCGCCAGAATTCGCTGACTCCGCAGCTTCTCGAATTGCGTCGCATCGAGAATAGCCGCGCCCAGATCGACAAGTGGAATGGTCAGTTGCCCTCTGTCCAGACTGGCCAGGCAGGAGGAATGATTCTGCAGCTTCCTCGCCCGCAGTAAGACCGGCGAACCAGTCATTGGTTCTAAGCGGCAAATATGACGAGCACCGTTGGCTCTTCACGAACCGACAAAACGTTTCACCAAGTTGCGCTGCGATGTCTGCGCATCGGTTAGGCTGAGCGCCTGGCAGAGCTGCCCGGCAGCCTGTGCTAGAATTCGCTTTTATGGAGGAGGTAATCGACACCGGTGGGACCGCTGACCAGGACCTTGTTCCCGATGATCTCGCTCGCTTTCGCGGTGATGCTGCTCACCATTGGTGCGCGAAATTTGCCGCGAGCCGCTGACGCGCCATCGTAAACCGATTGTCAGATGCGGAGGTTCATCACCCGGAGAAGGGTCTCCTGGAGTTTTTGGAGTTCACGTTCGCGATCATGTTCCTCGCGCGTGCGGTCGTTGAGCGCTTCTTTGAGCAACATCAGATTGCGTCGGAACTCGAGTTGCGCGAGGACCAAGCGGCTGAGGGTCTTCAAAGCTTTTCTTTGCTCCCCGGTGAATTCGCGGGGGACGACATCAACCACGCACAAGGTTCCCAGTGCGTAGCCCTCTTCATTAATGAGCGGCGCTCCCGCATAGAAGCGAATATTGGGTTTGGAAACGACGAGCGGATTATTCCGGAAGCGTTCGTCTTTGAGAGTATCCGGAATCACGAAAACTTCCGATTGCTGAATCGCGATGGAGCACAGCGCAATTTCACGAGGAGTTTCTGAAGCCGACATCCCGATGCTGGCTTTGAACCATTGGCGATTTTCATCTACCAACGAGACCAGAGCTATCGGAGTGTTGCAAATATACGAGGCGAGCTGGGCAAGGTCGTCGAAGGCCTGTTCGGGCTCGCTGTCAAGGATGGCGTACTTCTGCAGAGCCGCAACACGAGCCGCATCGTTGCTAGGGGCGGACGCTGCCATGGCTCACCTCCCAGAGAATCGATTCGAGGTTCAGAGCAAGGTCGCTTGGTACCCCGGATAATACTCCAGCGAGCTAAGCGAGAGTAGAGCTTTCCTCGACGGGCACCTGCTGGCCATGTTGCGCTTGTCCTCAGCGGAACAGCAGGGTCGTGAAGTCGGCGAGATTGCGCCGCCACACCATCCAGGTGTGCGCGCCGGGGGTTTCGATGTCCGCGTGTTGTATATGCTTGGATGTCAGCCAAGTGCGGAGCTTGCGGTTGACAGCGATCAAGCGATCGTCGGTGCCGCAAGCAATCCAAAGCAGGCGTAATTGCTGGTTGGCGCTTGCATCGAGCGCCGGGAAGTCCGCGGCAAATTCCTCGGGGAGCCCGCCGGAACTGAAAGCTCCAATCCAGGCAAACTGGGCCACGTTATTTAGGCCGGTCAAGAGAGACTCGCTGCCGCCCATGGAGAGACCTGCAATCGCGCGCGAATGGCGATCTTTGTTGACGCGATAGGAAGATTCGGCCAGCGGGATGACTTCGGTGAGCAGCGCGTCGCGGAATTTGGCGAAGTTGCGGTCGCGAAGCTGCGGGCTACCGAACCCGCTGAAGCCGACCGACACAATCTCGGGCGCGCCGTAGCCCAAAGGCATGACCACGATCATGGGCTTGGTCTTGCCTTGCGCGATCAAATTATCGAGGATCACGTTGGCACGGCCGACTGCGGTCCAGCCACTAGCGTCATCGCTGAAACCGTGGAGCAGGTATAAGACCGGGTATGCCTGCTTGGCGCGAGAATCGTAGCCCGGAGGAGTGTAAACGTAGAAGTCGCGTTCGTCTCCGACAAATGCGGATTTATAGAAGTGATGATGAATTTGTCCATGAGGAACGCTGTTGATTTCCCACGGCAACGAGGGGGGACCGGGAACGTGCACCTGGCTTGTAGTAGATAGCAGGTTGGGCTTCATCAAGGAATTAGAAGGATCGATGAGGTGTACACCGTCGGCGATGAAAGAATAACCATAGAAGTCCGGCGCGAGTGGCTCGGTGGTAACGCTCCACACGCCTTTGTCATCCTTCTGCATGGGAAAAGGCTTGGACGCGCCCTCGAGAGTCAGTGAGACGTCCTTGGCATTGGGAGCACGGAAGCGAAAAATGACTCGGTTGTCCGATTGGAGTTCCGGAGAAACCAAGCGCGCGGGCGGCGTCTGCGCGAAAGCGGCTGCCACTGCGAGTGCGGACGAGAGGATGTGAAGGGCCAACAGCTTCGATGTCAAGCGTGTGGTTGACCGTTTTGCGGGCGCTGGCCAGAGTACGTGTTTCATGTTCATTTGATGAGACAGCGTGGCGGAGAGGGGACTATCGGCACCGGCTCCTAATCGTATGATCCATGCCCCCTTTGGCGGAAGCGACAGAGAAGGTCTGCTGCGCTGGGGCATTTTGGGCGAATTCTCCGTTCTAGCTACGTTAGATGTCAAGGACTTTCCTTCACTTTCCTCATAGCGACGTCGGCAATCAGATTGACTTGCGGGCAGTCGACAACGTTCTCTCGCTTCGAATCCGTCGAACCAGATGAGCGGGCGCTCATCGCCTGACTCGGTAAGCATCGTCGGCTTCCAGCTACAGAACCCGGCACAGATAGTGTGTCCTCCGGCGTAAATTCCGATAGCCATTACCTAATCTCCAATGGAAACGGTAAAGGATGGGAGGCCGACTGCGAACCGATGAAGTTGAGCAGTTCAGCGTCAGATGGAGTTTTGGCGAAGCACCGGCTTACAATGGGGAACGCTTGTTGAGAAACTAGGAGGATTGCGATGCGCAAGCGGGTTTGGCTCAGCCTTCTATTTGGCGTGATCGGTTCGCTGCCGGTAGCGGCTGCCGTTCGTGTGTGGGAGAAGCAGGAACTGACCTTCACATCGACTCACACCTTCACCAACCCGTACACCGAGGTGATTGTGTGGGTTGACCTGAGCGGGCCGAACTTCAATAAGCGGGTCTATGGATTCTGGGATGGCGGCCAAACGTTCCGGGTGCGCCTGCTGGCTACCGAACCGGGTGCGTGGAAATGGCGAAGCGGGTCCACTCCCACCGATCCGGGCTTGGCCGGCAAAACAGGCTCGTTTGTGGCCAGCGCCTGGACGGAGGAAGAGATGCAGAAGAATCCGCTACGCCGCGGTTTCCTCCGCGCGACACCAAACCACCATGCTCTCGAGCAGGCGGATGGCACGCCATTCTTTGCCATTGGGGACACTTGGTATTCGGTGGGCACGAACCGTTTTCGCTGGTACGATGACGATCAGGAACGCCCTCTCGGCCCCACGGCGGGATTCAAAGACTACGTCCGCTACCGCAAGGCGCAAGGATACAACTGGGTCAACGTCATTGCGGCATTTCCGAACTGGATGACGGATGGATCTCCGTGGCACGTGGTGATGAACGACCGGGACAAGACAACGGTGCGTTCGGCGTGGCTAGAATTCGGTACCGGCAGCGCCAAGAACATGGACAACGAAGGCGGTCGACCGTTTCTCTTCCCAGGGAAGGTGCCCGGCTACGAACAAATGTTTCCTGATGTGGACCGAATCAATCCTGAATATTTTCGATATGTAGACCGAAAGATTGATTACCTCAACGAGCAGAGTTTCGTTCCCTTCATCGAAGTGTCGCGACGAGATGCCAGCTTGTGCTGGAAAAAGTACTACCCATGGCCCGATTCCTACGCGCGCTTCATCCAGTACATCTGGTCCCGATATCAGGCCAACAACACGGTCCTTAGTCCCATCCACTTGGACATCATTAGCGAAACTGTCGGCCCCGAGGAATACACTAAGGCGATCGAATACGTAAAGGAAAAGTTCGGGCTACCACCCTTCGGCACACTCCTTTCCGCCAATGCCAATCCGTCAACCCTCGAGAATTGGGGTGAGAATTCCTGGGTCACACTGCATCAGACCGGTAACATGCGCGAGCATAACAACTATTGGTATCTGACCGAGATCTTCCATGCTCTCGCTCCGCGGCCGGCCCTCAATGGCGAGCCTTATTATTCCGGTTACGTTGATGCCCGCGGTTTGAACGGCGGCTATCGGTTCGGGGCTCCCGGTGGTACCGAGAAGGATGACCAGTTTGTGCGTTCCGGCATGTACGGCAGTTTTCTATCGGGTGGTTTTGCCGGTCACGTCTACGGAGCGGAGGGCATTTGGGGAGCGGATATCGAAGCGCTCGCGCCCATCAAGATGTGGGATGCCTTCCAGTGGCGCTCGGGAAGCCAGATGCGCCATCTGCGCGACTTCGCGTTCTCGATCGGCAAACGCTACCAGGAGTTAGAACCGATCGCCGATCTGGTCTCGCCGAATAAGACTGCCGTGCTTCGAGGTTACGAGGGCTGGGCGTACGCCGCTCGTACGCCCGATAAGAACATTTTCCTGGCGTATTTCGAAAAAGGCTGCCCCCTGGCCCAGATTCGGGGAGCACGGCTGAACAGCGCCTATCGCGCGCAGTGGTTCGATCCACGTGACGGGTCCTGGCAGAACGTGAAAGACGGCACGGTCCGCGCCAGCGCCATTGGAATCATCATTCTGCCCGACTTTCCCGGAGACAACGACTGGGGACTACGCCTGAGGTACGAAGGGTCGGCAACCGAGCCGCGGCCCAGATCGGGTCAATCACTCGCGAGGGCCATGCGCTAACGGAAAACCGCGCAGTTTCGCCACCCAGGGTCATTGTTTCGAAGCAACGAGCGTATGCCGTACAAAGGTAATGCAGACCGGAAAAGGAATCTCCAGAACCGTACCGATGGGCATCAAGCCGCCGGACTTTTGGTCGATGCGGAACACCACAACGGAGGCGGAATCCTGATTCGCCGCCAGCAGGTAGGCGCCAGTTGGATCGATCGCGAAATTGCGCGGTGTCTTTCCTTGCGTAGCAACCTGTCCGGCAGCCGTCAGAGTCCCCTTAGCGGGGTCGATCTGGAAGATCGCGATAGAGTCGTGCCCGCGATTCGAGGCATACAGGAACTTGGCGTTCGGGTGCACGGCAATCTCTGCGGTGCTGTTAGTGCCGGTGAAGCCTTCCGGCAATGTCGACAAGGTTTGCAGCTCTTGCAAGCTTCCGCGACCGGCGTCGTAGCCGAACGTGGTCACTGTCGACATCATTTCGTTGATCACGTAGGTGAACCGTCCGTCCGGCCGGAATGCTAGATGGCGCGGGCCGGATCCAGGCGCAACCTTTACGAAAGGTGGATCGTTGGGAGCGAGCCTGCCCTTCGCCGGATCCAGACGGTAAACGAAAACCTGATCCGAGCCAAGATCCGCCACTAAAATAAATCGGTTATCAGGAGACACGGTGGCCACGTGCGCGTGCGGTTCGCGCTGGCGCTGAGGATTCACGCTGGAGCCGGAGTGTTGCACGAATGCCGAAGCCTCGCCCAGGGTGCCATCGTTGTGAACCGGAAATGCCGCCACGCTGCCACCGTTGTAATTTGCGGCGAAGAGCCACTTGCCGGTCTTGTCGAGCGCCACGTGGCACGGTCCGGATCCTTTCGACGACACTTGGTTGAGCAGCTTCAACTGGCCGCTGGCGGCATCAATAGAGAAGGCGCTGACGCTGCCTGCGGACTGGCCTTCGTATCGCGAGATTTCGTTGGCTGCGTAAAGAAAGCGCTGGTTGGGATGGATCGCGAGAAAGGACGGATTCGCTGTCTCCGCCACCAAGCCGATCGATGTGAATGTACCGCTTGCAGGCTGGAACCGGTAGGCGTAGATACCCTTGCTCGGCGGGCGAGTGTAGGTGCCGGCATACATGATCCAATCGCTTTTAGCGACGGGGCGACGATCTTGTACCTGGGGGCCGCACTGCAGGGCAGAGAGCGCCATGAGAGGCAAAGCCAAGATTCGACTGGTGTGCATAAATTAGCCGGTCTAGCACCCAACCGGTGAGAGTATCCAAAAGAACAGCAGAAACGTTACTTCACGTCTTTGGTCACTGCTTCGCTCGACCCGAAGTCGCCCACCTTGCGGGTGAGCTTCATCTCCTGGCGATTCGCCTTACCCGCTCGTTATTCCTGAATCGCGAAAGCGATGATGTTCGACCCCGCAGCGACCGCTACGTACTGCTTGCCGTCGAACATGTAGGTCATCGGCGACGCCTTCCAGGTGTGGTTGGTCTGGAAACTCCACAAAGGCTTGCCGGTCATCGCGTCCGCGGCCATCAAGCCCCCGCCTTCTTCACCGAAGATGACCAGCCCACTCGCCGTAGTGAGGGTGCCGCCCCAAGAGATCGCGGGTCCAGGTTGGGTTAGCTCCCAAGCAATCGCGCCTGTGCGGATGTCGATGGCCTTCAGAACCTTCTGCGGCTTCGGATCGGGAGCCGTGCGTTGCGACCCGCCCAGATACGTCTTGCCGGCCCGCCACTCTCCTGCGTCGCTTTTCGCGTAGATGCTGCATTGCTCGAACGTCTGCACGTAATACAAGCCGGTAGAGGGATTGAAGGAGGGCGAGAACCAGTTCGTCGCTCCTTCCTGAGAAGGGCACACCTTGGTGCCGGCCTCAGTCGGCTCCTGGTTCGGCAGCTTGACGGGACGGCCGTCAGATCCGATCCCGCTTGCCCAGGTGAGATTCCTGATGAATTGTTTCGCAAGGAGAAGTTTTCCGTTAGTGCGATCGAAAACATAAAAGAAGCCGTTGCGGTCGGCGTGCAACATCAGTTTGCGGGGCTGGCCCTGCCAGTCGGCGTCCACCAGAACGGACGTTTCCGTGGCGTCCCAATCCCAGAGATCGTGCGGAGTAAATTGGTAATACCATTTGAGCTTGCCGGTCTGGCGGTCCAGGGCCAGAATGCAATCCGAATAGAGATTATCTCCCATGCGATGATCGCCGTTGTATTCCTCGCTGGGATTGCCGGCGGGCCAGTAGACGATATCGAGCTGGGGATCATAGCTGCCGGTGAACCACGTTGGCGCGCCGCCGTGATCGATGTCCTTGCCTTGCCAGGTCTCCGAGCCCGGCGCGCCGCGTTTCGGCACGGTCCAGAACCGCCACACTTCCTTGCCGGTGTCCTGATCGACGGCAACGACGAACCCGTTGGCGCCATGTTCGCCTCCCCCAACGCCGGAGACAACGAGGTGGCCCGCGGGAAGCGGTGCGGAAGTGGCGAAGTAGTTCTGGTGCCAGTCCGCGATTTCCGTGTCCCAGAGTAATTCGCCAGTAAAGCGATTCAGCGCGATGACATGGGCGTGATCGGTCTCCAGGAAAACACGGTCACCGGCCACGCCGACGCCGCGGTTGATTCCGGAATCACCAGCCATTCCTTGTGTGCGGGGCCGCTGGTAATGCCAGACCTCGCGGCCGGTTCCGGCGTCCAGCGCGTAGCACTGGTTGGCGATGGTTACGTACATGAGACCGTCCACAACCACCGGCGTCACTTCCAGGCGTCCCGCACTCGCGATCGTAAACACCCACTTGGGTGCAAGCCGGGTGACGTTGTTCTTGTTGATCTGCGTGAGCTTGGTGTAGCGGTTCCCGCCAGGATCGCCGTTGTAGGTGGGCCAGTTCGTCTCGGAAGTGACTTCTCGAAACAGATCTCCCACGCGGCGCAGCAAGTGGATGCGCTTATCATCGGTTCGTAGTTGCAGGTCCTCGAAACCTTCGCCGAGCACCTGCCCCTCCAGTCTCTTGCCGTCAATCGTCTGAACCGTCACGTGCACAACAGGTCTGTCCAAGGCGCGCCGTCGAATCGTGTGCAAGAACCTCAGCAAGCTGGCCATCTCCGGGTCGACGACTTGGCTTGGGGGCATTCCGCGCGCGGGCCGCCCGTTACGAATCAGTTCGGCAAGCTTCTGGTCATCGTAGGTAGTCAGGCGCGACGTGATCGGGGGCCCCAATTGGCCTCCGTTGCCGTCGCCGCCATGGCATGCCGCGCAGCGACTTTCAAATGATCTGCGCCCCGGATCGACATCCTGCGCGAGGAGGCTGCAAGCCGCGAGAAGTGAACCCAAGACGAAAGTTGAAATACGCATAAGGTGGTGCGCCCAGCCGCGGACCCACTCGATCAACACGTCGGGAACCTTGGGCCGGCTCGGCCTTCGGAAAAACCGATCCAAAGGGTTCTGTGCGGCGACCTCGATCATTCGCTCTGTAGTTAGAGCAAACAACTGACTATACAGGAGTGCCGGCGCCAACAGAACCGTCATGCACGTGTCGAAAAGCAGGCGCCTTGTATTCGTCATGATCCTTGTCCACGCATCAACGCCAGAGCGGCTTGCATCATGGCCCTGGTATAACCCACGTTGAATGCGAAAGCGGCATAGCCGCCTCCTCCCGGATACTGCGAGTGGAAGTTGGGCCGTTCGCGGTCGTAATCGAGTCCGCGCGGATGCTCCGGATAGATCAGGCGCGGATACTTCTGCTTCACCAGTTCTTGCATGACCGCGAACATGTTGTTCTCGCCTTCATCGACGAACACTTCGGTGTACCGCTCATTCGGCTTCTGCACCTTGACATTGCGGAAATGCACGTGATTGATCCGGTCCCGCGAGCCGAAATAGTGGCAGACCTCGACTGGATCGTGACCCATCTCGCGCGTCACGCCGCAGTCGAATGTGATTCCGTTCGAGGGGCTCTTCACGATTTCGATAAGTTTCTTCCAGCCTTCCACCGATCCCATGATCTGCTGCGACCCGCGGCTGATGGGCGCCGGCGGGTCGTTGGGATGCAGCGCCATGCGCACTCCGGCCTTCTCGGCCTCCGGGATCACGGCTTTCAGGAAGTACGTGATATTGGCCCACATCTCATCAAGAGTATGGGCACCCTCCTGCTCGAGCGGTGGAAGGTTCTTCATGCGTTCAAAATCAAAGCCCGTCCAGCCCGCGCCGGCGCGACCGGTTTCTTCGAAATAGCCTTCCATGGCACGGTGCGCGTACCAGTTGTACTCGATGACCGGCAAGCCGACCTTGCCGGCCGCCCCGATGGACGCAATGACCTTCTCGATGTCCTCATCCTTGCCCGACCGGTTGTAGATTGCGTTCGGGAAACCGGCGATCATCAGATTGGCCAAGGTAAGCCCGTTGTTCTTCAGACGATCCATCATGTCCTTGAGCCTGCTTTCTTCCCAAGGAATCCGGCCCCCGCCGGAGATCACGTGGTCGACGCCCAGCTGCTTGATCCTGCGCGAGGCCGCCGCGACTACTTCATCGCTGGCAACACCGCCCGGCGCCGGTGGCGGGACACCGAGTCCCGCCTCGAGGCAAATCTTGGGGGTGTCATTCCCTTCGAATCTTTCGAAGGGCGGCCCAGAAATGATCGCGGCGTCACTGCCGCGCAGGGCCAAGGCGGCGACGCTCGTAGTCTTCAGCATCATTCTTCGGGATAGTTTGCGACTCATAGCCGAGCCTCCTTCGGGCTTCACAGCGGCAATGTCGGGTCAGGTGCGAGTGCATGCGCTGTATTGGACTTGGGCGGCAGAGATGTAGGGAGCATGCGCATTAGGACGGTACCCGAACCGCAGAAGCAATGTCTGTCTTCGTTTTCGGTCCAGCATTGCAGATGGCCCATGACTCTGGACTGACCGTTTTCTCCAAACCAGACTGGAAATACGTTCAGAGATTGGGTCGCACCATTCTGGATGAAGTCCTGGTATGCGAAATGTCCCTTTGAATGGCTGGCGGATCTCCGAAGCATTAGCAATAAATTATATCTAAAGAATCTTCGGTTTGCAGTGGACAAAACCATTCTCTCGAACTGAAGGTGAAAGCGACACATCAGGACTAAATACATCCTTTCCAAGTTGCCGGTTTGTGGACAATGTTACTGTGCGCTGCGACGCATAGCACATTGTTTTGCGGCGCATGTCCGTCACCAGGGCCGGACTCGTTGATATTTCGATTCTGAATGTCGAAGGAGGCGCTCGGACACCGGGCGATCAGCTCAACAATGGTTCACGTTGGCACTTCGGACAATCAGGCGGCTGAAGGAGCGGGCCGAAACTATGATGACGCTGTACTAATAGAAGTAAGGAGAACAAACCATGCCCGGGCAGACGCGACAGAACCTACGAATCGTAGAAAAGAAGGAAGACTTAGAAAATGATAAACGGTTATTCGAGATCGAAGTCTTACAATGCAGCGGGTATCGGTTTTGGGTAAGGACGACTGCAACGGCGCCCACCAGCACTGGCCCTATTGAAGAGATCCAACGATGGTTCAAGATCCACCCGCTGCCTGCGGAAGGCGCAGTCGAAGACATCCCGGGCGAGCACTTTGCCAAGCACTGACAGGGATACAACACTTTAGCGTTCTGTTGCTTTCCGGTTGCGCAGGTAAACTGCATCGTCTTCGGGCAGCCGCAGCACGACGGTTTTGTGCATCAAGTCGTACACATAGTATTCGCCGGGTTCGGCCTTCATCCTGTTCATCACGCGGACTCTGACATTTTCGATTCCCTCGACGGCGTCAACCCAAACCTGTCCATCTGGGAATTTTCTAAAGACATCATAAGTCACGTTCAAGGGTCACCTCCTCATCACTAAAAAGGGCGCCAATGACGCCAAAGAATAAGCAGGTTGATTGTCCAATTGCCACTGGGGGATTCCCGCTGTTGTTCATCAGGTAAAAACCTTAGGAAGACAGCGAATTCATTTGTTTCTGTCGAGCGAGTCCGCTAACTAGTAGCGTCGTACCCCTGAACTAGGAGGTAGTAGCACGCCTGTTCAATACCCCGGGGGTTATTTGTTTGTGGCGCGGAGGGGGATTGTTGCCCCAATTGCTGAGGGAGGTGAGAGGCAGGTGCGCGACGGTATGTCTCTTGTTTCCATTTGAAAGAACCGCCAGTGTTTATCGACGCTCCCGGGCTTTGGCGAGTTGGACAATTTTCCCGAAGGAGGTCTTGGAACCCTTATTGCGATGGCACGGAGCGCAAATAGACTGCACTCAGCGGTTTGCCAGGGTGGCGATCTTCCCCAAGCCCAACAGTCGACGGTCGGCGGTCACGAGCGTCAGGCCAAGCACTTCTGCTGTAGCGGCCAAAAAGCGATCCGCTGGATCCGGATGCTCAAGCGGCAATTCTTGGGCTGCAACGACGATTTCGTGTGTCAATGGAGCCTCCCGCATGTGCATCGTTGCCGTTGCCACCCAATCTCGGATCGTACCGTCCAAGTGTATCCGACGCTTGGCATGTAACAGCAGCGCTTCCCAAGTACTCACAGGAGACAACCACAGCTCGTTCTGGCCATCTCTTAATTCGTGTTGCACGCGTCGCGAGAGTCGGCTGGGTTGAGCCAAACTCCAGAGCCAAATGTGGGTATCAAGCAGCAGTTTCAATGCTTTAGCGCCTCAATTTCCTGGATCTCAATGACCGGAGACACTACGTCGCCCGTAATTTCCATGCTATCGGCCATCGAACCCAGCCAGTTTCGCTCCTCCATGTTTGGGGATGCAGGAATCACTTCCGCTATCGGCCTACCGCGTTTGGTCACTCGAAGCGAGACCTTCGTTTTATCAACTTCTTCCAGCAATGACAGACACTTTGCCTTAAACTCCGAGATTGCTATCTCCTGGATCGCCTTCTTGCCCTTGCCTAGTTTCACGTGGGTTCTCCTATGACCACTTAATTTTACTATGGTCATCTTGAATAGTCAACGCATTCGCTGTTGGCTTTGTTGGCTCCCCTTTTCAAGGCCCATGTGAGTTTTTGGATCATATTTACACTAAACATCACAAAAAGTAGTAGCAAAGCAAAGCGCGTTTTGCCGCGACGCACGGCAGCAACAATAAATTGGGGGAAATCTTCTAAGATGGTGCCTTCCGCATTCTGCGTCAGCTGGGATTTAGATTCCGCGAACAACCGTCGCTGCAGTGCGAAAATCTCTATCTCTTTCTAGTCCAACCGGGACCGGTTATTGATGGTGGGCCCAGACCCCTCACCTGAGGGTTGCATTCCACATTGAGTCACATTTCAGAGGGTTGACTAAGAATTACTTTCAATTGACGAACGATGCTTTCAACGTTCTCACCATCCCATGGCAGACTGGTAAGAACCTGATACGGCCCTGGCGTGAGGACAAGAGCCGCTATCATCATCCCATCTCGACAGCGCCCTGACGCCCAGGAAAACTCAAAACCTCTTCCCGGAGGCTTACGAGGCCTATCTCAAGGGGCGATATTTCGCGGATAAAGGAACCGAAGAAGAGCTCCGTCGAGGGATCGAGTATCTCCATGCGGCCTTGCTGATAGATCCCAGCTACGCACCCGCCTCAGCGGCTCTTTCTGAGTCTTTTTATTACCTGTCCAACACGTATTTGCCTCCGGGCGAAGCCATGCCGCAGGCGAGAGCGGCCGCCGAGAAGGCTGTCTCCCTCGACGAAAAACTTGCCAGCGCCCACACGGCATTGGGTTTGGTGCAGCTCTACTACGACCGGAACCTGGCGGCAGCAGAACGCCAATTTCGACGCGCCATTGAACTCACACCCAACGATGCATCGGCTCACCTCTGGTACGGCATGTACTGGGCACTCCTCCAGCGGGGAGAAGCATCGCTACCCGAGTTGAGGCTTGCCCAGCAACTCGATCCACTATCCATTCAGACAAATGTTTACGTTGGATTCGCTCTTTACCTCTTGCGCGACTACGACCAAGTCGTCGCACAGAGTCAAGAATCGCTGAAGATTGATCCGCAGAATTGGGGCTCCCACGCTAACCTCGGCGAGGCCTATTGCCAGACTGGCAAGTTCACGGAAGCGATCACCGAGTTTGAGACAGCCAATGAATTAAGTCACTCCCCGGCTTTGTTGGGCGAGCTCGGGTACATCTATGGCGCGGCAGGAAAAAGCACGGAGGCACGTAGAGTGCTCGCCGAACTCAACGAGCTATCGAAGCGACGATATGTCCCGGCGTACGCTATTGCCGTCGTCTACCTTGGCCTCGGGGATAGAGAGAAAACTCTGACCTGGCTGGAAAAAGCCGCTGACGATCACTCCGAAGATTTCGCATCCCTCAAAACTGATCCCAAGTTTGATGCTCTCCGCTCGGACGCACGCTTCGCCGACCTTGTGCGCCGCATCGGCCTCCCGCCCTAAACCGTTTTGCTTCTTCCGCGGCAGTCGGTCGGCTCGTGTCCCGAGACATGTGAGGGTCTATCTGTTCGTTTCACGCTGTTCGTTTCACGCTGTTCGTTTGACGCTGTTCGTTTCACGATTGCTTGATTTGGGGCGCTGGGCGTAACATCCACGCCCAGTGCCCGATTCCTCCTCCATCATCGGCAGCACTATTTCCCACTACCGCATTCTGGAAAAGATCGGCGGTGGTGGTATGGGTGTGGTTTATAAAGCCGAGGACACGCGCCTGCATCGCAGCGTCGCCCTGAAATTCCTTCCCGACGACATGGTTCGTTTGGAACTTTGTGTCGGTTTCGAAGGTTGGACGACGACCCGCACCCGCCGGGACAGACTTATAACGCCAGCCCTTCCCAGGCACCTTTCTGCGTATGTAGATCCTCGCCATAGCTTCCCACCTCGCCTACGAATGCATCATGAATGTAGCAAGGTGTCAAACTATGCGTACTTATTGGCGTTTGTAGATGTGGCGGAGAGGGGGGGATTCGAACCCCCGATCCCGCTTTTGACGGGATAACTGCTTAGCAGGCAGCCCTGTTCGGCCACTCCAGCACCTCTCCGCGGAAGCCGAGCGCGGCTGCCGTTTGCGAGGCAAGTATAACATTAATCACCGAACGAATTAGCGGCGGTGCGCCTTAGAACTGGCCAGTTAGTTGGATTACGCGGATGGGCAGATTGCGATAACCGAGGAATTGGTTAGAGCCGTTCAGTTTGGTTCGCGATGGGCTGGCGCAGAGCTCGGTCGCGCACGCGTTGCGCGCGGCTTAGCGCTGGGCTCGGAATTGAAGTCAGGCACCCCGGAGAAAATTTCAGGGTGAACTGGACGGGACTTGGCGCCGCGTTCGGCAACCTGGAACTCGACGACGACTGGGACGCTTACTGGGGGCAGGCAGATTTCGTTCGTGCAGGCTTGATAGCGAAGCTTGAGGGGAACCTTTTCAATTCCAACGGGAGCAGCGTCGAGCGCTTCAAGTTTCATGCGCACGGTGACGCTACCTTCATAGACGTTCAGTTTTTGTTGCGAGAACTGAAATTTGCGAACAGCACCTTTGGGGTAATTGATGGCCACGGTGCGAAAGCCCGGGGGAAGGTCGGCGGTAATTTCCGTTGGAATCAGAAAATCTTCAGAGGTTTTGTGGGCATTGACGTGGAATCCGGGGCGAATTTTGAGCACGAGAGCTAAATCAAAAGCGCGGCCACGCGGGACAGGATCGAGAGAAACATATGCGGTCGGTTCGATTACCGAGCTTGCACGCGGAATACTGGATTGAGGCGCATGCGCGGAGGGAAAAGTCGCCACGCCCGAACCGAGACGAACCAAACGAGACTTTTCGGCGCCAGTTAGCGAAGAGCGGGCAGCGGGCAAAGAATTACCCATAAACAATAAAGGACACGAGATCAGTATGGCAGTGCGCAATGTGGATCTGTACATTTTTCGGAGCATTAGGAAATTCCCCGATGCATCAGACGGTGACCGGTGTTCCGAGCTGCGTGCTCAGTATGCGACCCATGACTTGAGGAAGAGTCTCGCCGGTTTTTCCCAAGACAAATGTGCCGACGGAATCCGACCAACTCAGTTTGAAACTTGTAGAGAGTGCGGAAATCCAAATTTCACGAACCGGTGTATTCGGCGAAATCACAAACTTGGTTTCTTCTGGTTCTTCAAAGATTACTTCCAACTTGCCGCTCTCACCCTCGACGTCAAATGCAAACTTATCGCCAAGCGTGATCAGGCGGCGCTTCAAATCTTCGAACGCGAGGTCGCACTTTTTCCGGAAATCCTGTTCGTCCATCATGGTTGCAGGCTACCGCATATGGTAATCGAACAGCAAGCGACCTCACTCATAGCGCAGAGCCTCCACGGGGTCGAGACGCGCAGCCTTAATGGCAGGATAAAGACCGAAGAACAATCCAACACTCATGGAAACGGCGACGCCAAGGAACACGGCCCACAGAGGGACAGCGGAAGGAAGCTTGGGAACAAGAAGGTTGATGAGCAGACTGAAGCCGACACCAAGAAGGACTCCGATGATGCCACCAGCGCTGGTTAGGGTCATCGCCTCGGTGAGGAATTGCCAGATGACGTCGCTGCGGCGCGCGCCAATCGCTTTGCGAATGCCGATCTCGCGGGTGCGCTGAGTGACCGACATCAACATGATGTTCATAACACCGACCCCGCCAACCAGGAGGCCGATGGAGCTGATGACCGAAATCAGAATGGCGATGGATGCCGTGATTTGACGAAATTCATTGGCTATTTGCTCGGCGCTGGAGATGTCGAAATTGTCGGGTTTATCGAACGGGACATTGCGACGGCGGCGAAGCAAGCCGCGGATTTCGTCTTCTGCAGAAGCTTTTTTGCCGGGAGGCACAAGTGCGCCGATGAAGTGTTCGTCATTTTGCGGAAAGTGCTTGCGATAGCTGCGATAAGGCACGAGCACAGTTTTGTCGGCTTGGGGATCGCGGAAGAACTGACCTTTGTGTCGATCTAAGACGCCGATGACTTCAAAGGAGACTCCATCCACGAGGATGGTCTTTCCGAGAGGGTCGTCACCAGAGAAGAGCGCGTCGGTCAAATCGTAGCCAATCACGGCCACGTCCATGTGATGGGCGTTCTCGGTTTCGTTGAAAAAGCGGCCAGAGTTAACGCGCAGCGAATAGACTTGCTCGGAGGCAGGAAGGGAGCCGCTGAATTGAATGGCATTCACTTCTTTATTGCGGTAGCGAGCGGTGCTCACCAGTGGCTGGCCATAGAAGCGCGGGAAAGCGTCAACGGTGACAGCGCTGACCGAAGGGCAGGATTCCTGGATGGCCAGCGCGTCTTCGAGCGAGAGTGGCTTGCGGACGCGCTCTTCTGGAGTCAGACGACCGTTGAAGCCTTGCTTGATCTTGAAAATCCAAAGTGTGTCGGTGCCAAAATCGGTGAGAAAGCCACGGATGTCGCGATCGAGCCCCACGAGGATAGAGGAAACCAGTATCAGGGTGGTGACGCCGATAACTACGCCGAGAACCGTAAGCACTGAGCGAATTTTATTTTCGCGCAGGGTGGTGAGAGCTATAACCGTGTTTTCCAAATGCATGCGCATCGGCGTTTTCTGAGACTAGGTCTCGACCCGCAAGGCTTCAATGGGGCTAAGCTGCGAGGCTTTTTGCGCGGGATAGAGGCCAAAGAAAATTCCAACGGAAGTGGAAACGGTGAGAGCGATAAGGACCGAGGAAATTGGCACGGCCATCGGTACCGAAGTCGTGGCGCCTACCAGAAGCGTAATCACGTACGCGAGCGTTACGCCCAAGGCGCCTCCGATCGCCGCCATCACTGCCGCTTCGACTAGAAACTGCATGAGGATATCAGAGCGCCGGGCCCCCAGGGATTTGCGAATGCCGATTTCGCGAGTGCGCTCGGTTACGCTGGCGAGCATCACGTTCATAATCACGACTCCGCCAATCACGAGAAAAACGGAAACGATGCCGACCATGGAGGAAGCGATCGCGCTCGTCAACTGATGGAAGAGACCGATGACCGCATCGGCGCCCAGGATTGCAAAATTATCGGGTTCCTGCGGACGAAGATGGTGGCGAGCGCGCATTAAAACACGCGCCTCATCTTGCGTGCGCATCATCCACTCAGGACCGCGCGCCTGGATGTTTATGGCCAGACTGCGATTGGTGCCATAAACTTTCAGGAGGGTCTGAACAGGGATGTACGCGAACTTGTCTTGAGACTGGCCAAGCACGGTGCCAATGGGTTTGGCCACGCCGATGACTTCGAACGGGCGGCTGTCGAGCTCGATGGTGTGGCCGATGGGATCGAGGCCGGGGAACAGATGTTCGGCGACCTCAGAACCGATCAGGGTGACGAACGTGCGGTGCTCGCTATCGGTTTCGGAGATGTAGCGGCCCGAGGCGGGCTCCTCGACATCCATCTCACCGACGCTCGCGGTGACACCACGGACGTCGATGTCCTCGAGCGCGTGATTGCCGGCGCGAGCTTTCCCTTGCGTGCGCGTCTCGACTCCGATATTTTTCGGGAGCTTCAGTCCATAGCGAAGGGCTTCGTAATCTTCCCAGGTGATGTTTTTGTTGCGGCGAGTGGCTTTCACGAACTCTTCAAGCTCGGTGATGATGCCGAAACGAGTGATCAGGAAAACGTTCGAGCCGAGATTGGCAACGCGGCTGGCAATGTAGCGGTCGGCACCCTCGATTAGCGCGACAACGACGATGAGAGCGGAGACCGAGAGGATGATGCCGAGGAGCATGAGGAAAGAGCGCAACTTGTGGGCACGGAGGGTCTCGATGGCCACACCGAAAGGTTCGCGCAACGAGGCGGTGCGCCTGGCTATTTGAGTTCGATTCGGCATAAGGCTTTGGCGATTCTACGATTATGGCCCGAGAAAAGTTTCGAGGCACGAGAAATGAATGGGTGCGACGTGGTGTGTTTGCACGCCGAAACTAGCTTCGAGACTAGAGCAGTGCTTCGATGGCTTTGGCGATTTCGTCGTGGCTGATTAGACCGGTGATGCGCCTAACCTGGCGGCCATCACGAGAGATCAGGACGCTGGTCGGATAGCCGATGATGCCGCCAAACTTTTCGGCGATCTGGTCATTGCCGATAAATATCGGATAGTTCATGGCCTGGGGCTTGCCATGTACCTCAAAACGCTCGTTCTCTACGAAAGGGGCGACGGCGCTGTTGCCATCCTCGTCCATAGCCACACCAAGAACAGTGAAACCCCGGTCGCTGTATTTTTGCTGAAACTCGATGAGCCATGGAACTTCTACTCGGCAGGGTTCGCACCAAGTGGCCCAGAAATTAACAAGGACGACTTTGCCCTTATAAGGATCCATGGCGGCGGCATCCAACGCCGGGAAGATGAGCGAAGAGGTGTGTTTGGTGCGGGTTCCCCGCGTCTCGCGCATGATGAATAAGGTTGCGGCGGCGATGGCAATGAAGGTAAGAACAACGAGAAGAATTTTGTTGCCACGAGAATCGTTGGCGCCGCCATAATCTTTGGCTTCTGAGGCCGGAACTTCGGAATTTACATTGGAATTTTGTGCATCAAAGTCCATGAAAGTATTCCCTCAATCAAGTTTTCATTGCAGACGATCGTATCAAGCGAAGACGCGCCGAATCCTGGTCCATAAACCCTGCCAAGTGCTGCGCTATAAGGCGAAACGGTTCAGAAATGACAGCTTACCTGAAAGCCAGGTCAGACGGTTGACAAAAACCAATGTGCCCACAAACAACAGCAGCACTCCGCTCACAACCTCAAGGGTGTGAAGATGCTTGCGAAATCGCTGGTAAAAGCGCAAAAAGCGGCTAAGGCCGAGAGCGGTGAGCAAAAACGGAATGCCCAGCCCCGCGGAATAGGCGGCAAGAAGAATCACCCCACGGGTGACGGTTTCGCTGGCCGCAGCTACGGTGAGCACCGCAGCCAGAATTGGGCCGATACATGGGGTCCAACCGAAGGCAAAGGCCAAGCCGAGCAGGAAACCGCTCCAGACTCCGGGCTGACCGCCGAGATTGCGGAAGTGGACGTCGCGATTGAGCCAGCGAGTCAGAGTAGGCCCAAGAAAGAAAATAACCGAAAGCGAAAATAACTGGATGGGGCCGACGTGCGGGATGACACCGGGACGGAAATACAGTAAGAGACCGCACAGTGCCAGGAGGAAGCCGATGATCAGGCCGATACGAATGGTGATCTTTGAGAGAAGGCCGGTGAGGTGAAGACCAAAAAGCAAGATCAGCGCGCCGGCGATGGGCGCGAGGGAGCGGCGGTTGTGCAAAAGAAATTGACCCACCGCGCTGGCGGACGCTCCAAAGGCGATGAATACAACAGAGAATCCGGCAACGAACGTGAGCGAGGAAGCGAGCAAGCTCCCGCGAGGTTGATGGCCCTGGCGGAGCTGGTCAACGCCAATGCCTGAAAGCATCGAGATGTAGCCGGGAACAAGCGGCAATACGCATGGCGAAAGAAACGAGACCAGGCCTGCCAGGAAGGCTCCAGCGATAGAGACGTCAATCATGTCACGAGTATAGGACGAACCTGGCAATGAACGTTAAATGGAATTCGGGCGGGGGCCATCGTCGAACCGACTGTACGGCGGCGCTGCGCCGTGAACCTAGGCATCAAATTCGACGTACGAGATGACTGCACGACACAGAAACGTTTCCTACCAGAAAGCGTCCCGGGGAAAATCACAAATGCTTCACAGGTATTAGACGCGGAGTGCGCGCGGGTGGCGTTTGAAGAATGGGGGAAATTTCCACCGGGTGCAAGGTTACGCCTCCATGTGCACCCGAGAGGGCCCCATGACCCTAGCGTAACTACCATAACTTCAATAGCTTACGACTAGCCACAGTGGCAGCGGCAATGCTTTTACTAGGGTGGAGGCCTGACAATGGCGCTCACCCCCAATCAAATCACACTATTGCGAGTCGCGGTGGCGTTCGCTTCGGTATGCCTGTACGGGAAACATGCGTGGGCGAACTTAATCGCCGTAAGTCTCACCGTGGGGGCCATTGCGCTTGACGGGCTCGACGGATACATCGCGCGCAAACGCCAATTGGCGACACCGTTTGGCGCACAGCTTGACGTTTTGGGCGACCGCGTGATTGAAAACGTGTACTTCACCTATTTTGCGGTTTGCGGCCTGGTGTCGCTATGGCTGCCAGTTTTGTTTTTTGCACGCGGGACGGCTACGGACTTTATCCGCAGTATAGCGGCGAACGCGGGGCACAGCGGATGGGGGCAGGCATCCATGATGCAAACATGGTGGGGGCGGGCGCTGGTGGCTTCACGATGGAGCCGGGGAGCGTACGCAGCGATGAAGTGCGCGTGCTTTTGCTACCTGGGATTGCAACTGGCGCTGGCACGCGGACCGGTAGCGCTGGTGAGCCAGCTGAGTGCGAACACATTGGGAGGTATTTGGGTGGGAGCACAGGCCATCATTTGGGCGACAGCAGCTTTGTGTGTGGTGCGGGGGCTGCCGGTAATTGTCGAGGGATGGCGTCACGTAGCGGCGTACGCCGCTGTGACGGGGCAACCAACCGATGGGCGGGGTATGGCACACACGGCAGAGCGAGTGAGCGGACGATGAGCGCTAACGGTAGCGGCGGTCGGGACAGTGGCACCTGTGGCGGCAGGGTCGATTCGAAAGGCCACCGGACACCTGCTGCGTTTTTCGATATCGATGGCACGCTCGTGCCGAAGCCGTCACTCGAGCGAAGGCTGATGGGTTTCTTGGTTTGGCGCAAGGAGTGGACGCCTTGGAGTTTTGCGCGCTGGGTGGCGCGATATCTGAAAGTTTGCGCGCTGCCGTCGGGAATGCCTTGGGAAGACAGATGGGTTCTGGCCACGCATGGCAACAAGACCTTTTGGAAACATGTGCGGGTTGCTGCGGCCATGGAGTACCGAGAGCGAGCACCGCGAATTGATTTTTTTGTCGAAGGAATAAAACGGATGCATTGGCACGCCTCGCAGAGGCACAAGATTTTTCTAGTCAGTGGAACTCTCGAGCTGCTCGCGCAGTTCGCGGCGGAGCAACTGCGGGAAGAGTTGCGAGGGGGTGCCTCGCGAGACGACCTGTTGCCGGATGCGATTGGTGTTTGTGCGACGCGGCTTGCTGAAGCTGGCGGGCGCTGGAGCGGGGAAGTCTCGGGCGAGGCCATATGGGGAAACAGGAAGGCGAGGGCCGTAGAGCGGCTGGCGCGCGAGCATGGCCTCGATCTGTCGCGCAGCTTTGCGTACGCCAATAGCGCGAGCGATCGCGGGATGCTGGCGACGGTTGGGCATCCCATGGCAGTCAACCCTGACCGTGGATTACGGCGTGTTGCGGAGGCCCACGGGTGGCCCATCGTATTGTGGAAGCGAGAGCAAATCGAGAAGAAACAGGAGCAGAGGCCGCGGACCGTTCGAGATCGAAGGACGGAGTGGCTGCGAGAGATTCCGCGCAAGCAAGTTTGACGGGAGGAAAAGTGAGAGGGGTCGAAAGAGAAACTCGCGAGATCGCCGTGCCAATTCCATGGCGTGGCGCGGCACCGACCGGAATAGCGCCGCGTGAAGTGGAAGGGACACCGCTGGCGGCAGTACCCGCACAACAGCTGATCGCCGCTCGTATCGGCCGCGAACTGGTTGCGGCGTGGAGCGCTTGTGGAGCGTTCGAGTGGATGGGGCTCGGTTACCTGGCGATTTCTGCGGCATTAGTAATGTCGTTCCACAAACATCTGAAAAACCCGCTGAGTCTGCTGGCGCTGCAAGCGAGCGTTGCCACAATAATTTTGCTGCTTTGCGCGGGATATGCGAAATCCGAAGCGCGTGCGCAGAAGCTGGGGGGAACATGGGCATCGCGGATGTGGCACTTCTGGCGGCACTGGTATCCCCACCTGTTTTTTCTTTTTTGCTTCGAGGAGCTAGGGCACTTGGTGCATCTGGTGTACCCGGGATGGTTTGACGGACGTTTACTTGCGGCGGATTACTGGCTTACCGGGGTATATCCGACGGTTTGGCTGGAGCAGTTTACACGCCCGGCGCTAAACGAATTCATGCAGTTTGCGTACCTCACTTATTTTCTGTATCTGGTGGTGCTGGGCGGGTTCCTGTATGCGCGGAAAGATTTTCGCGGTTACTGGGCGGTGATGACTTACTCGGCGGTGGCGTATTCTATTGGCTATGTGATTGCGATTTTTTTCCCCATCGAGAGCCCGTGGTTTTCAATGGCCGGAGCATGGCATGGCGAGCTGCGCGGCGGGTTTTTCACCTCGCTGATCAATTGGATCGAACGCTTTGGGAGGGTACGCGGCGCGGCGTTTCCTTCCGAACATGTTGCCGGAGCAATGGCGGCATTGTGGGGAGCACGACGGCATTTGCGCTGGCTTTATTGGGTGTACGCGCCGCTGGTGGTATGCATGATGGCCTCAACGATCTATGGGCGGTATCACTATGTGGCGGATATTTTCGGGGGAATGGTGACGGGGACGGCGGGATATTGGCTCGGGAAAAAGTTAATGGAAAGACGCGGGGCGGTTGCGGGGATTTCTGGACGATGCGCAAAATTGTCTGATGTGTCAGTACGGCGTCATCGGAGGCAAGGGAACAGACATTGCTCGATGACGAATGTAACGCGACGCTTGACGTAAGACTTTGCCAACAGTTTAAGCTGGTGCGGTTTTTCCGCCCTTCGTGAAGCCAGGGGCGGGACGGAGCTCAGGACGAGCTGCCGGCTTGGGCTCGGTACCGAGCACCGGCGATGGCGGCACTGGCGGGGGTGTCCGCGGTTTGTCGGGCAGCGGTTTGCCATCCATGATCAGCTTCAGCTCGATGGCATCGAGGACTTCGCGCTCGAGGAGTGCATAGGCAATGCGTTCGAGTGTATCGCGGTTGGACTCGAGAATATTTCGGGCGTTGTTGTAGGCCGAGGTGACAATCTGGCGCACTTCACGGTCAATGTGGATGGCGGTATCTTCTGAATAGTCGCGATGCTGAGTGATCTCGCGGCCCAAAAAGATGGCTTCCTCTTTTTTGCCGAAGGCCAGCGGCCCGAGAGAACTCATGCCCCACTCGCAAACCATGTTGCGAGCGATTTCGGTGGCTCGTTCGATATCGTTTCCGGCGCCGGTGGTGAGATGCCCAAGAAACAACTCCTCTGCAGTCCTTCCGCCCATTAAAACCGCGAGGGTCGACTCGAGATATTCCTTGGTATAGGTGTGCTTGTCATCGATGGGCAACTGCATGGTTACGCCCAATGCCATACCGCGAGGAATAATGGTGACCTTGTGTAGCGGGTCCGCACCGGGTGTTTTGGCGGCCACTAGAGCATGCCCGGCCTCATGAAAGGCTGTATTTTTCTTTTCTTCCTCAGAAAGAATCATGGACTTACGTTCAACGCCCATGAGGACTTTGTCCTTGGCCATCTCAAAATCGGCCATGAGGACGAACTTGCGGCCTTGTCGGGCGGCCCATAGAGCGGCCTCGTTGACCAGGTTCGCCAAATCGGCTCCCGAGAACCCTGGGGTTCCGCGAGCGATCACAGAGAGATCGACGTCGTCGCCGAGAGGAACCTTGCGTGTGTGTACGCGAAGAATTTCCTCGCGGCCCTTAATGTCCGGTCTAGGAACAACGACGCGCCGGTCAAAGCGTCCCGGCCGCAGCAAGGCAGGGTCTAGAACGTCTGGCCGGTTCGTGGCCGCGATCAGGATTACACCTTCATTCGATTCAAAGCCGTCCATCTCGACGAGCAGAGCGTTCAACGTTTGCTCGCGCTCATCGTGACCACCGCCGAGTCCGGCGCCGCGATGACGTCCGACAGCATCGATTTCGTCAATGAAGATTATGCAGGGTGCGTTTTTCTTGCCCTGCTCAAAAAGATCGCGTACCCGGCTCGCGCCGACACCGACAAACATTTCGACGAAGTCCGATCCGGAAATCGAGAAGAAAGGAACGTTGGCCTCGCCGGCAATGGCTCGGGCCAGGAGGGTTTTGCCGGTGCCCGGGGGCCCGACAAGCAGCACACCTTTCGGAATGCGCCCGCCAAGCTTTTGAAATTTCTGAGGGTCTTTTAAGAAGTCAATAATTTCCTGGAGTTCTTCTTTGGCTTCTTCAATCCCGGCGACATCTTTAAAAGTGGCTTTCTTTTGCTGAGCGGAAAGAAGCCTGGCGCGCGATTTACCAAAGCTGAGCGCCTTGTTACCGCCAGCTTGCATCTGGCGCATCAAGAAAATGCAGAAACCTACCAGGAGGAACAGGGGTGCAGCATTAAGCAGGAAAACAATCCAGTCGCCGCGAGTGACTTCTTTGACGTGGACCCGCACGTTTTTCTGGGTTAACAGCTTCGCCAGGTCCGGCGCAGCTTCCTTGAAAATGGTCACGCGGAATTTACTATTAGGATTAAATAGCTCGCCTTGAACCTCGTAGCTATTCGGCGAGAGGTAGAGAGTGGCCTCTTTCACATTGCCATCGTCCACGTTCTTCATGAAGTCGGTATAACTTGGCTCAATTTCTCTTCCTGGTTGTCCACTCTGAGAGACCATCTTCCAAAGCATGACGCCCAGGAAGATAATCAGCATCCAGAACAGAATTGTTTTTGCCGTTGAACTGGAATTCACAATTCCCCCACGCGCCTAAATCATTTTCTGCCCGGCCTGCGACGGCTTCGTTTCACCGGTTGTGCAGCTTTTCTTTCCCTGTCGAGCTTTTCTGATCCTGCTAAATATGGCAGATTACGCAGCGAGCCGTCGTCACCTGGCAGCCCGTAACCTACTAGATAATTAGATGCGGCAACGAAGCCAAAGTAATCAGGTTTTACATCCACCCGGCGTTCTTGCGGCTTATCGAGCAAAACTGCCAGCCGCAAGGACTTGGGATCGCCTTCCCACAACCGGCGCAGCAGAAATTCGGTTGTGACCCCGGTTTCCAGGACCGTGTCCACTAGTAAAACGTCGCGTCCCTTCAAAACCGGCCGGAGACTGAAGAAAATCTCACGCCGAATATATTCACCCTGTTGTACGTCCTGCACATCATTGCGAACAAAATGGCAAATAACCGGGCCGGCAATGTGTCTGACCAGATCGGCCCCAAAGATGAAAGCACTTTCGAGAATGACAAGAACGTCTACCGTACCACCCCGGTAGGTACGAGATATCTCTTGTCCCAGACGTGCGACCTGGGACGAAATTCGCGCTGGTGTATAAACCGCCTTAAGGCCGGGTCTCACAGCGCTTCCTCAGCGATCACCAGGATGGCCCTCGTCTCGTGTCGCGGAGCGAATCCCGCCGACACAGGCAGGCCACGAGCCCAAACCAACGTACCTGCGCTAGTAAGGACCGGCCAGCCAGCTCGATCTCGCAAGCCCACTCGCTTTTCCAAAAGCAGCCTCTTCAATTTTCGCGCGCGTTTTCGTCCGTGTGGTCGAAAGGAGTCACCCGGGCGCCAGTTGCGCAGCAGCAAAGGCGGACGAAGAAGGGCTTGATCGAGAGCAGCGACCAACAACCTAGTTTCGCTCGTTAGTGAGGGCCAGTCAATTACTTTCAAGTGAAAAATACTGCCTATTTCAGCAACTCTAACCGCAGCACTGCCATGCGCGTCCAACGTGACTTTGTATTCATAGTACTTGTGGCCATCGGGTATGGCCGCATGGCCGGGATGGTTACTTGCCCGCGCGTCGCAGAAGAAAATCATGCGATCAAACTCGCGTTCAACCGCAATGCCACCCGGGAGATCTAAGACGTGGCCGCTGATCCCAGCTTTTGCAAGTTGCATCACCCGGGCGATGTGTCCGGCAGTCACCTGCTTGCGTTTGTTTCTTGATTCGCTGTCCGTGCATTCAGCCGTTTTGATTTCGGAGATAATGCGACGGACAAGCCTTTTAGCGAGCGCCGTAACGGCGGAGCTTTCCATGGCACCGGAGCATCTCGGACCGATACGCAGCGGTACCAGAAGGTCTTGAACGGCTATGATGAAACGCGTCCCTTCTTTTTTCACCATGGATTGGTAGCAATCGTCGACTAATACTTTCCAGAAAGTGTCATCTTCTCGCGCCAGGTTCGAAAGACGCGACAGGTTGCTCACGATGGCCCGCTGAAAATCTTTTTCGATCAATGGAAGCAGCTTGCGACGGATGCGCGCACGCATTCGCGTCATATCCAGATTGCTGCGATCCTCGCGCCATGGCTGCTTGCGTTTTCTAATATAATCGCGGAGCTCCGCGCGCCTAAGGCCGAGAAGCGGCCGGACAACGATTCCAGCGACCGGAAAAATCGCGCCCAACCCTGTCGGACCAGTGCCGCGAATCAGATGTGCCAGTACGGTCTCGGCTTGGTCGTCAGCGGAGTGCGCTACGGCAACTCGGGTGGCGCGTCCGGCATCTACCGCCGCGTTAAAAAATTCATAGCGCAGTGCGCGGGCAACTTCTTCAAGATTTCTGCCTTGTTGACGCGCCTGTGCCGCAACGTCTGCTCGTGCTGAGTGAAACTCCAACCCGAGCGCGCTGCTAAGTTCCTGAACGAATGTTTCGTCCTGGTCGGATTGGCTTCCGCGCAACTCATGATTCAAATGGAGAACGCTGAGTTGAATGCCCAGGCTTTCCTGAAGGTCGACGAGCAACAGAAGAAGCGCGACGGAATCGGCTCCGCCCGAGACTGCGACGCCCACACGATCACCAGCGCGGAGCATTTGGTGCTCTTCGATGAACGACTGAACACGTTTGGCCAGCGTGGCACGCATTAGGATAGGGTAGGACGTCGACGATGCCAATCGGTAGCCCATTGATAGGCGTGGGCAAACTCGATACAAACCTCTTCGCGCAGGGCATCGGCTACAAACTGGATTCCGATAGGCAGATTTTTTTCTTTGGTGAAACCACAAGGCACTGAAATCGCCGGGAGCCCGGCGATGTTCGACATCGCAATCATGTTCCACTTGTCAAAACTTCCCGCTGGCGGTGTGGCGGGCTTTTCCTCGCCGGATTTTGGCGGTGGCGCCGCGTCGAAGTCGACATCGAGGCGCGGAGCCGGCGCGTTGCGGCTTGGAGAGACAAGCGCATCGTATTTTTGAAACAGCCCGCCCACGGCCGGTAGAATTTCCGCTCGAATGCGCATTGCGTCTAGATAATCTGTCGCCCGCAGGGAAAGTGCCGCAATGAGCCCGGCTTTCTGCGTGTCGTCGATAAGCTCATTCACCTTCCCGCTTTCGATAAATGGGCGGAAAATGGAGGCAGCCTCAGCGGTATAAAGCGTCACCGCGACTGCGCTGTAGGGAAAGTCGGGCAATTCGATGTTGCTAAGCTTTGCGCCAAGAGTTTTCAAAACATCGAGGGCAGCGTCAAACGCGTGCCTAACTTCAGGGTCAGCGCCGAAGCCCGGGGCATCGAAGCTCGGGCGAACCACGCCCAGCCTCTTACCCGCGAGCGATTTGGCGTGTGGCGTATCGGTTGGCGGCCACCACGAAAACATTTCCTGACGCGAAGTTGCGTCCAGCGGATCGTTGCCAGCAATGGCGTTTATCACCAGGCCGCAATCGACCGCGCTGCGGCACATGGGACCGAGCTTGTCCATGGTCCAAGAAAGCGCCATGGCACCATGGCGGCTGACGCGGCCGTAGGTTGGGCGCAGACCGCTTACGCCCGAAAACGCGGAGGGGGTGATAATCGAGCCAAGCGTTTCTGAGCCAAGGGCAAAACCAACCAGGGCCGCGGGCACTGCCGCGCCCGGGCCGCTCGAGCTGCCACCTGCCCAGTGCTCAGGGTTGAACGGGCAACGAGAAGGACCTTGCAGCGATGCGTTACCGTTGTTGTAATCACCTCCGCCGGCAAGCTCGATCATCGCCAGCTTGGCAACCAGAATTGCGCCTGCCTCGCGTAATTTTCGGATGACCGTCGCGTCGTAGTTAAAGATTTGGTCTTTAAAGGGCGGGGCTCCCCAGGTTGTGGGGATGCCGCGCGTCGCCAGCAAATCTTTCGCGCCGTACGGAATACCATGCAAGGGTCCGCGCGAGTGTCCTGCGGCAATTTCTTTTTCGGCGGCCCGCGCCTGCTGAAGCGCTAAGTCAGGCGTCAACGTTGCGACTGCGCCCAACTTTGGCCCGAGCTTTTCGAGGCGCGCTAGATAAGACTCGGTCAAGGCTACCGGAGAAATGTTCCTGGCGAGGATCTGCGCGCCAAGCTCATGCACGCTCAAATAAAGAATATCGTCAGGGAGCATCGCTGATCTGGTCCTAATCGTCAGTTTCGGCTATCGCACGGCTCCGGTCTGGCGATCGGCACGCGGGCGGATTCTCGCCATGAACACGAATGCCGGCTCGAGATCGTAGGGCAACACGCGTCCGCGCATTGCGGTGAGCTGCTGGTTACGGCGTTGGACTGCTTTGTTGACCTCCTGTTCTTGTTTGTCGGTAAGCTTGGGCTTCGCGGGCGCAACTTGTGGCGCCTCCCATTGCGTTTGTCCGAGCGCTTCACCAAGTGCCGCGGGTCCGAGCGGCACCGGACCGAGGGCCACCGCCATGGCCGCCAGCTTGGCAAATCCTCTGCGATCTATGCTGGTCATCAATGAACTCCTTTACATTGTCTTGCGCGCAGCATACCGCAATTTCCTTCCCGGCATCCCCCAAGTTTTGTGAGGTAAGCTTCGGCGCCTCATGGAACCTATAGTTTATGGCCTTGCCTGATGATCGCTCCCCCCTGTGGATTACATTAATTTAGGGCATTGACAACAAGCCACGTGCTGCTTATACTCGGGGTTCGTGGTTAGCCTTTCTGCCGGACAGGGGGGCCTGCTCTTTGACAATTGGATGAGATGTGCCAGAACCCGTTCGATAACTGAGAGAATCGAGCGACAAAAAAATTGCTTGGAATGGCTGGCCCCGATGCAAATCGGGGTTTTTATTTTCCAAGCTTCCAGATTCAAACGAGAGTTTGATCCTGGCTCAGAGCGAACGCTGGCGGCGTGCTTAACACATGCAAGTCGAGTGCGCAGTTTCCTGTAGCAATACAGGAAATGGGCGCACGGCGCACGGGTGCGTAACACGTGGGTAATCTGCCCTTCGGTGGGGAATAACCCCGCGAAAGCGGGGCTAATTCCGCATGACATTCCGGGAACCCTGGTTTCCGGATTCAAAGGCCGCAAGGCCGCCGGAGGAGGAACCCGCGCCCGATTAGCTTGTTGGTAGGGTAACGGCCTACCAAGGCTATGATCGGTAGCCGGTCTGAGAGGATGGCCGGCCACACTGGAACTGAGACACGGTCCAGACTCCTACGGGAGGCAGCAGTGGGGAATCTTGCGCAATGGGCGAAAGCCTGACGCAGCGACGCCGCGTGGGGGATGAAGCTTTTCGGAGTGTAAACCCCTTTCGACCCGGACGAATGCCCCGCAAGGGGATTGACGGTACGGGTATAAGAAGCCCCGGCTAACTACGTGCCAGCAGCCGCGGTAAGACGTAGGGGGCCAGCGTTGCTCGGAATTACTGGGCGTAAAGGGTTCGTAGGCGGTGCGGCAAGTCGGGGGTGAAATCTCTGGGCTTAACCCAGAGGCTGCCTCCGAAACTGCTGTGCTCGAGTGCGGGAGAGGCGAGTGGAATTGCAGGTGTAGCGGTGAAATGCGTAGATATCTGCAGGAACACCCGGGGCGAAGGCGGCTCGCTGGACCGCAACTGACGCTGAGGAACGAAAGCTAGGGGAGCAAACAGGATTAGATACCCTGGTAGTCCTAGCCCTAAACGATCAGGACTTGGGGTGCCCCGCGTAGGCGGGTCGTCCCGTAGCTAACGCGTTAAGTCCTGCGCCTGGGGAGTACGGTCGCAAGACTGAAACTCAAAGGAATTGACGGGGGCCCGCACAAGCGGTGGAACATGTGGTTCAATTCGACGCAACGCGAAGAACCTTACCTGGGCTCGAAGTGCTCAGGACCAGCTGTGGAAACACGGCCTTCCCGCAAGGGACCTGAGTAGAGGTGCTGCATGGCTGTCGTCAGCTCGTGCCGTGAGGTGTTGGGTTAAGTCCCGCAACGAGCGCAACCCCTACATGTAGTTGCTACCCGCAAGGGAGAACTCTACGTGGACTGCTCCGGATAACGGAGAGGAAGGTGGGGATGAGGTCAAGTCAGCATGGCCTTTATGTCCAGGGCTACACACGTGTTACAATGCACGGTACAAACTGTTGCGAACCCGCGAGGGGGAGCTAATCG
>DATNLZ010000122.1:0-57693 GCA_035602605.1 Candidatus Dormiibacterota bacterium | reverse complement strand
CCGGCCACCGCCTGGTCCTGCATCTGTCCGCTTCCTGGGGCGGGCTGCAGCAACGCATCCCGCTGCTGGAAAACGTGTTAGCCTACGGTCTTCCAACTTCGCCGAAGTTGCATCCCGAACCCGCAACCTGAACCAAAATCGCCCAATGAATCCCTATGAAACCGCCTCCCAACTTCGGAATTCAGGATTAGTAGAGCTGGTGGTCAGCGCTCGCTCGTTCCAGGACTTTGCCTCGCGATTGCAGAATGTGATCGTAGGTCAAGCGACGGGCCCGATCGCCGTCATGGCGGCGGATGGCTTTAATGATTTCGGAGTGTTCTTGCACTGGTGCCTCGCCGTAATAACCGATGTCGATTGCGGCATACATTACACGTTCCATGTGACAGCGCATGTCGGAAACCGCACGAACCAGCATTGGGTTGCGGGTAAGCCGGGCGATTCCGATGTGCAATGCGGTATCGGCCTTGATAAAACGCTCGTAACTTAAACGGTCGCGCGTTTCGTATTCGGTTTGTGCCAAAACTGCAAGTTCTTCGAGCAACCTAGGATCGTTTCCTTTGCGTGCGGCTAATTCAGCGCAGGCGCCTTCGATTGCGGCGCGAAATTCATAAATTTCGTTGAGCCAACGGATCGTCATTGCACTGACAAAATACCCACGATTGGGGACGATGCGAAGAAGGTTCTCCTGCTGCAAACGAACGGCGGCTTCGCGGACGGGGGTGCGACTGCCCTTGTATCGTTTCGCCAGATCCTTCTCTCCGAGGGCCTCGCCGGTGGGATAGAGACCGCGGATGATGTCGCGCTTGAGGGCCTGATAGACCCGCTCGCCGAGGGTGCTGCGCTTATTTCGGCCGGACCCCAGATGCTCGGCAAACACTGGAAGTGTCAGGGATCGCCTGGAGGAAGAAGAACACGATTTTCTAAGACGGACGGTCTCAGCGCTGGTTCGTTTCCAATTGCGCAAGAAGACTCCTCTGAGCACAACAGATAAGCGAGAGTAGCAGAAAGCTCAACATAATGGAAAATTACCGGCTCGTGTAGCGGGGGCCCCGATTGTTGGAAGGAGTGCTACTGTCAGCATACGATGAGTATACGACAGATATTTGACTTGACACCCCACAACGTGGGGTATAGCGTGCGCTACCGCACTCGGCGCAAGGCGAGTTGCACTGCATGGCTTACGACCCAGTGTCGCCCTTTTTCGGAATGCAAGCGATTCGAGGAAGGTTTCGTTCGGTAGGAACGCCACTTCGTTCCTGCGACTGGTGAGCTTGACCATTCTCCGCCCCGGGAGGGTTCTGAGCGAGCTGGTCGCGCACACGTAGTCTTATAGCCGCAACGTCAATACCACGATTTACGTGTCAATTTCATGGAGGCTCATCAATGAAGAGAGTCACTTTGTTCGTTTTGTTTGCGGTCATCACTTCACGAGTTTGCGGGCCGCAACGATTGGGCGGACAGGACAAGCCGATCGTGATAGCCGCGAACACGGTGCTCGATGGACGCGGCCGGATTCTGCACGACACGCGCATCGTTGTGCACAAGGGCAAAATCGTAAGGATCGATCCCAAGGCCGAACCGGTGGCTTACGATCTGCGTGGGCTTACGGTGATGCCGGGGTGGATCGACGCGCACGTCCATATCACCTCGCACTTCGGAGCGGATGGTCGGCTGGCCGTCGACGGTCTTGGCGCAATCGATGCCGAGACGCCGGCAACGTCCGCGTATGGCAATGAAGGGAATGCTTGGGCGACGCTGTTAGGGGGCTTCACCACCGTGCAAAGCATCGGTTCGCCCGCCGATGGCCCTCTGCGCGACGCGATCAACCGCGGCATTATTCCGGGACCACGCCTTTTGACTTCGCTGCAAACGATCACGTTTCAAGTAGGTGGTCCGGCGGAGATGCGCGCTGCCGTCCGCAAACTCAAGGCTGATGGCGCTGAGGTCGTGAAGGTGTTCGCATCCAAGAGCATGCGCGAAGGTGGCGAGCCTACGCTTTCGCGAGAGCAATTGGATGCCCTTTGCGACGAAGGACGAAAAGCCGGCATACGCGTGCTGGTTCACGCCTACCGCGACGCAATCCGGAGAGCCGTGCTCGCCGGTTGCCCGCAGATCGAACATGGGATATATGCCAGCGACGAAGATCTGAGGCTGATGGTCGAGCACCACACCCGGCTCGACCCGCAAGTCGGGCTGGTCTACTACAACTATATGAATAATAAGGAACATTATTTGGGCATCGGAAACTACACGGAGGCGGGATTCGAAGCCATGAAGCAAATTCACCAGCCGATTATTGATCTTTTCAAGCGCGCGATCAAAACGCCCGGTTTGAAAGTGGTCTTCGGGACCGACGCCACCGCCGGTGCGGATGGGCATAACGCGGAGGAACTAATCTACCGTGTGAACGATGGAGGTCAGAGTCCTATGGACGCGCTTGTTTCGGCGAACTCAGTGACGGCGGAATCGATGGGTCTAGGCGATCAGATCGGTACGATTGCGCCAAATTATGCCGCGGATATCATTGCCATTGACGGAGACCCCATGAAAGATATTACCGCCGTCCGGCGGGTAACGTTCGTAATGAAGGGCGGCACGGTCTACAAGAACGTGGCACGCTGATGGCCTGAGTAATCTAGGAAAGAACGATCCACTTTACAATACGAGCCTCCCCCAACTGGCATACCACTGGTATACAACATCTATCTTGACACGCCATGGGGATGAGAGTAACGTCGCGGCATCGAATCTTGGAAACGGCGCGGCTGCAGATACGCGTATTTACTCTTTAGCAATGACAGGCGGCCGGGCTCGACAGTAAATTAGAACGGTTGGGTACGAGCAGAGGTGCTGGAATGCGATCGAAATTGATTCTTAGTGCAGTGAGCGTCATCGCGCTGGTTTGCGCAAGCTCGATCACCCTCAAGGGACAAGACATCGCGGGCAGCATCTCGGGGACGGTGCGCGACGTTGCCGGCGGCGCGATCACCGGCGCTAACATTACGGTGACCAATGAGCGGACCGGTTTGAGTCGCGCGGTAGACACCGACGCAAACGGAGATTATCTAGTCAATCTACTCCCCGTCGGCGCGTACGCGGTCAAGATTTCCAAGGCTGGTTTTACCAGTTACGAGCAGAAAGGAATCCAACTTGCGGTGAACCAAAACGCGCGAGTGGATGGATCGCTGAAGCCCGGTTCGATGGAACAATCGGTAATCGTCGAAAGCAACGCGGCGCAGCTCGAGACCACCGTAGCCACGATCGGCAAAGTGGTTGAAGAGACATCTATCACGCAATTACCGCTCAATGGGCGCAATTATCTGCAGTTGGGCTTACTGCAGCCCGGAGTAACGCCCATTACGACCAATCTTGCGAAAAGTGGCTCGGCTGCCGCCGCCGACCAAGGATTCGCCGTCAACGGGCTGCGGACGCAAGCCAATGTCTTTCTGATTGATGGGGCGTTGAACACGGACTTGTTTTTTACAGCCAGCAATTTGAAGCCTCCTCCCGACGCGATTCAGGAATTCAAGATTCTAACCAACTCTTACCAGCCGGAGTTCTGGGGCGGCGGGTCAGTTGTTAACCTGGTGATCCGGTCAGGAACGAATCAATTTCACGGCCAAGCCTGGGAATTCCTGCGCAACAATGTTTTCGACGCGCGCAACTTTTTTGCAACCTCCACACCGCCGCTCAAGCAAAACCAGTTTGGTGCGGGAATCGGCGGGCCGCTCATCATCCCGAAGATCTATGACGGCCACAAACGGACATTTTTTTACGCGTACTACGACGGATTCCGCAATCGGCAAGGCATCACGTCCAATACCAGAGTGCCTACTCCGGCCGAAGCCGCCGGGAATTTCAGCGGCGCACAAAATCCGCCGCACATGCCTGGTGACCCCACGAAGCCCTTCCCGGGTAACCGGGTACCGGTGAATCCAATCACCGCCAAGCTGCTTGCTCTTTATCCAACCGCGCTGTCCGCGACGGGAGGGTTTAGTTCTTCTCCCAGCCAATCCGACACGCGCGACGGTTTTGGTTTTCGGATCGACCATAATATCGGTGAACATGACACCATCTGGGGGCACTATCTTTACGATGAACAGCGGCAGATTCTTCCCTTCGCCCCCTTTGGCGCTGTGGTGCCCGGTTTCCCCGGCGTAGCCCGCAACACTCCGCAGACTCTGACGCTCGGTGAGACGCACGTCTTTTCGTCGCGCTTGCTCAATGACCTGCATCTCTCCTTCGTGCGCACGGATTTTGCTAACCCGGTGTTTACGCGGCGGGATCGCCTGAGCGACTTTGGCTTCCAATACGTATCGACTTACCCGAGCTACGAGACAATCCCGTTTATCTCGGTCACTGGCTTTTCGCCGCTGGGCAATCCCCAAGGGCCCGGCCTGCGATTCACCAATACGTACGAACTGCGCGAGGCCGTGGCCTACACCATAGGCCATCACAATGTGAAAGTCGGAGCGGACATCCGCAACACGCGCTATAACATCTCATTTGGCTCCAACGAGAACGGCTCCTATACCTTCGATGGAAGGTTTACAGGGGTCGCGCTCGCCGATTTCGAACTCGGCCTTCCTACCGGATTTTCGCAAAGCGTTGTGGGAGCGGGTCACCTGCATGGCTGGACTTACGAATGGTATCTCCAGGATGATTGGCGGCTGCGCCCAAATTTGACGCTGAATGTTGGACTGCGACACACGATGGCGACAGCTTTCGGCGCGAATGCAGAGGATTTATTCGCGGCCTTCCGATTGGGTCTGCAATCGACCATCCGCCCGGACGCCCCGACAAACCTGGTCTATTCCGGGGACCCCGGGGTGCCCAGTGGCAATGTCCCTGGCGATTTCAACAACTTCGCACCGCGAATCGGGGTGGCATGGGATCCCACGGGCAGCGGGCGCTGGAGTATACGAGCGGGCTTTGGAATATTTTACGAATACATTCCCGGGATTGCCCAATTCAACTCCGAGTTTTCTTCGCCGCCGGGATTTCCCACCATCTCGGTGCCTGCGCCGAGCAACTATGCGAACCCGCTCGTAAATACTCCGAATCCGTTCCAGCGGGGGACGATCCGAAAGCCAGTCTCCTTGACTTCTTTGGCGCCCAACCTGCATCTGCCTTACGACGAGCAGTGGAATCTCTCCATTCAGCGGCAACTTCCGAAAGACATCCTGGTTGAGGCCGACTACATCGGTACGGCAGGCGTAGGCCTGATTCGTAGTCGTCAAATCAATCCAGCCGTGTTCGCGCCTGGTGCCACGGTGGGAAATACCAACTCACGCCGAATTTTCGCACCGAACTTTGCTTCCGTGAACCAGATCGAAAATAGCGCCAGTTCGCATTATCACGGTTTGCAATTAAGCGCCAATAAAAGGTACAGCCACGGACTCAGCTTTCTCGCCGCGTACACCTTCTCGAAAGCGATCGACAACGGGTCCTACTACAACATCAGCCAAGGCACGAACGCCGGGAACTCGAACAACCCAATGAACCCCTTTGATCTGCGTCCCGAAAAGGGGCTCTCGCTCTACGACGTTCGCCATCGCTTTGTGGTCTCTGGTGTTTACTTGCTGCCGTTCGGACGAAACTTCTCCGGCTTTACCGGCGTCTTGGCTAAGGGATGGGCAGCGAATCTTATTGTGACCGTGCAATCTGGTACGCCATTTACGGTTGCCGAGCCGCGTGACGTTGCGCTTACCGGGGTTGGGGCCGACCGCCCGAACGTCGTCTGCAACCCGAACCAAGGACCCAAGACGGTAGAGGCCTGGTTCAAGACCTCCTGTTTCCAGCAGCTGGACCTGGCCGCCAATGCCGGACAATATGGGAACGAAGGACGCGACATCGTCATCGGGCCCCCCTTCCGGGACGTCGATTTCGCACTGTCCAAAGATTTCACGATTCACGAGTCACTTGGCCTGCAATTCCGTGCGGAGTTCTTCAATCTTTTCAACCATCCAAACTTCAATCTGCCCGATATGACCATCGCCAAAGGATCAACGACGTTCGGCCGGCTTCAAGGCGCGCTCGATCCGCGCATCTTGCAATTCGGCTTAAAGCTGAATTTCTAGGTGTGCCACGAGCAAACGGTGAGGGTTAGAGTGCACTGTTTTGCTAACTGTACGACTGCTGAGGGAGGGCCGCCTGGCAGGAGTGGGACGCAAGCTTTCCGCAGGTGCGACGGTGAACGGAGAAGGAAAAGGCCCGGCGGTAGATTGGTTCAGGTGACTTCCAGGAACAGGGCCGAAGGCAACCACCGTATCTCGTGTCGAAAACGACTAAGACCTTGTGAAAGCCACAGTAGCTGGAAGATCCTGGGATGAACTCCGGCGTCACCTGCATGCGAAGAGGCGGTTGGACGGAACGTGCCCTTGAGGGAACCAGTCACGTCAGGGGTTCGATAGCTCCGGCCGAGGAGAATCAAATGGAGAGGCGGGATTTTTTGAGTTGCGCGGCGAAACTTGCCCTGGCCACCACAGCCAGTCGTTTGGCGATGCCCGCGCGCGCCTCAGGGCCGGCGTTGATTACGGCTGCAGCGGTCGGGGATTGCCTGATCACTCGCGGGTTCACGCGCAACGATCCGAAGCTTCAACCGCTGCTTTCCATTCTTCGTGGCGCAGACGTGGCCTTTGGCAACTTCGAAATGACGCTCCCGGAACCGGGCATGTATCCGGCGGCGACCGGGGCCTGCGGGGACCTGAATAACAGTGCGGAAGGGCCGATGCCGGAAGAACTGTACGGGGCGGGCTTCAAGATGATGTCTACGGCGAACAATCATGCGCTCGATTACGGGATCGAAGGGATGTTCGCTACTTCGAAGAAAATTGGCGCGGTTGGAATCGCTCATGCTGGAACGGGGCGCAGCCTCGAAGAGGCGCGCGCTCCGGCTTACTACGATTCGCCGTCGGGCCGTATCGCGCTGATTGCCTGCGCGTCCACAATTCGGCCGTGGTCGCTCGCCAGCAATGGCAACGGTGAAATTTCCGGGAGGCCAGGCGTAAGCCCTTTGCGGGTGCGTACTACGCATCGCATTGAAGCGTCACAGATCGAGACCCTGCGCAAAATTCAGCACGATTTATTTCCTGTACCGAGCAGTGCGATCGTGGAACCCCCGACGGGTGAAGGTCTCAATTTCTTCGGCAGCCGATTTGTCTCTGGAGCTCCTGCGGGTGTGGTGACAACTCCGGAGATTGGGGATATCGAGGAGATCGTAGCCAACGTGCGCCGCGCCCGGCGAAACGCCGATCTGGTGATGGTAAGCATTCACGCCCACGAAGCTCAGGGCGACCGCGAAACACCGGCCGCCTTCCTTCTGCAATTCGCGCATGCTTGTATTGACGCCGGAGCGGATATCTTCATCGGCCATGGTCCTCACGTACTTCGGGGCATCGAAATTTACAAACGAAAGCCCATTTTTTACAGCTTGGGCAATTTTATTTTCGAAGCCGAAGGAATGCGCCAGATACCGCGAGAAATCTACGAAACCTGCGGCATTACCGGCCGCGATCCTGCAGATTTCTTTGATCGAGCGATGAAAGGTTTTGCGGACCAAACGTATTGGGAGTCGGTGGTCGCGCAGGTGACATTTGAACACCGAGAACTGAGCGAACTGAGACTGCACCCGGTCGTCTTGCAGCGCGATTTGCCGCGGGCCCAAAGAGGGTCGCCTGTCCGAGCCGATCAATCGCAGAGCCGGATCATTCTCGAAAGGCTTTCCAGGCTTTCGACGCCCTTTGGAACCAAAATCAGCATCAACGACGACACCGGTGTCCTCCGGGTATAGCTTTCTGGTTGTGTTAGGAACGTGTGTTGGGAAGAGGACGGAAACGTTCGCGCGGAACCGTAGCGTTTGAATGCCGGCCAAACGCCGGCGCGTCCGACGTCTTCACCAGGAAAGAAGGTCGTAAGGGGAATGGCATAATGCTCTCAGACTCCGAAATCCGGCACATTCGGTCACGATTCCGCATTTTTGATCACAAGATTTATTTGAATTCATGCTCGCAAGGTGCTCTTTCGGATTCCGTCGAAGCCAGTTTTCGTGAACATCTGGAGAGCTGGCACGAACAGGGTTCTCCTTGGGATTTGTGGGTGCAGAAGTATGAAGAGGCGCGCGGCCGAATTGCGCGATTTATCGGCGCCGAGAAGGAGGAAATCGCTATCGTGCCCAGCGCTTCCGCGGGAATCAACTCGGTAGCCAGTGCGGTCGATTTCACGTGCCGCCGTAAGGTCGTGCTGGGGGTTTTTGAATTTCCGACCATGGGTCATATCTGGCTGGCGCAACAGCGGCGCGGCGCAAAAGTCGAATTCATTTCGGCACGAGGTGACCGCATTCCTGCAGAGTCTTACACCGCCGCAGTAGATCATGAGACGGCAATTGTGCCGGTCACGCATGTTTGCTTTATGAATGGATTCCGCTCTGACGTCGCAGGGATCATTGGACTGGCGCACTCGAAAGGTGCCCTTGTTTTTATGGACGATTATCAGGACTGTGGGACGCGCCCGGTGAACGTGAAGGCCTGGGATGTGGATTTCTATGTGAGTGGCGCTCTGAAATACTTGCTCGGACCTTCCGGGATCGCTTTTCTCTATGTGCGCAGGAATCTAATTCCTTCGCTCGTACCGACGATTTCGGGCTGGTTCGGGCAGCAGAATCCGTTTGCCTTCGACGTGCGACTTCATGATTTGGCCTCGACGGCGCGGCGCTTCGAGGCCGGCACTCCGCCCATTCCGAATATTTACGCGGCTATGGCGGGGATTGCATTGCTCGGCGACATCGGACTTGAACACGTTGAGTCGCAGATCCGCAAGCTGGCACAAGCGCTGATCGAAGGGGCGCGGGAACTGGGCTTTCGCATAAAGACTCCGCTCGACAGTGTGGGACCCCTGGTCGTCCTGCAATCGAACAACGTGGAAGCTGTTTTGGCGCGCTTGGCTGAGCAGAACATAATCTGCTCTGGACGCCACGATGGCCTGCGGATTTCCTTCCACGTCCACAACACGCTCGATGATGTGCGTGCGGTTCTGAAAGTTCTAAAGAAGTGCTCGGAACTGATCGTGCGGGAAAGGCAGACCGCATAGACGCGGAGCCGCGTGCCGAGCAGTTAGCCGGGGAGGGAACATGATTGTTCGTCGCATCTGCCGGACGTTTTTTGTTCGGAGTTCGCCACTGGTAGCATCACTTTTTTGGGTCGTTGCCGCTCTCGGCCAGGCCTACCCGGCGAGCCTTTACGATGGCATGAAGTGGCGGCTGGTAGGCCCATTCCGCGGAGGACGAGCTGAATCCGTGGCTGGCGTGCCCGGGGATCCAAGCGTTTATTACTTCGGTGCGGTGGCCGGCGGCGTCTGGAAAACGACGGATGGGGGAATGAACTGGACGCCGATTTTTGACCGGGAAGGGGTCTCTTCGATCGGTGCCATTGCCGTCGCGCCATCGAACTCCAACATCGTCTATGTGGGGACCGGTGAACAGTGCTTACGGAATGACATTTCTTTTGGCGACGGTGTTTACAAATCGCTCGATGGCGGTAAAACATGGGCCAACATCGGTCTGCACGATAGCCAGCACGTCGCCACGATTCTCGTCAATCCTGGTAATCCCGACCTTGTGTTCGTCGCTGCCCTAGGCCACGCGTTCGGCCCAAACCAAGAGCGGGGCGTCTTCCGATCAAGCGACGGCGGCAAAACTTGGAAGAAGGTTCTGTACCTAGATGAGAACACTGGCGCAACGGACCTAGTTTTCGATCCGAATGATCCCAATACTTTGTTCGCCGCAATGTATCAAGTTCGCCGCAAGGCTTACACCATGATCAGTGGCGGGCCCGGGAGCGGACTGTATAAGTCCACAGACGGCGGCGCGACCTGGAAGCATCTCGAAGGTCGCGGGTTCCCGGGCGGTATTCTCGGGCGAATCGGGGTGGCGGTTTCGCGCGCCAAGTCGAAGCGCGTCTACGCGATGGTTGAAGCTAGGGAAAACGCTCTGTATCGCTCGGAAGATGGGGGCCAGAGCTGGCAAATGATGAATAACGACCCTATTTGGGTTCGACCGTGGTATCAAAATCACGTTTTTGCCGACCCCAACAACGCGGATACGGTGTACTTGCTCGACCTCGGGGTATTCCGATCAACCGACGGAGGCCGGCATTTCGATGCATTGCCTGTTCCTCACGGTGACAATCACCAGCTATGGATTGATCCCACCAATCCCAAGCGTATGATCGAGGCCGACGATGGGGGCGCCACGATCACGGTCGACGGCGGGGTTACTTGGACGCTCCAGAATAATCAGCCGACCGCGCAGTTCTACCACGTCGCCACCGACGATGATTTTAACTATCGAATCTATGGTTCCCAGCAGGATAGCGGGAGTGTTGCCATCAGGAGCCGAACAGACGAGGCCTCCATCGGCGAGCGCGATTGGCATTCGGTAGGTGGCGGCGAGTCTGGTTTTAACTTACCGGACCCCCGCGACCCTGAAATTGTCTACGCCGGAGACCATAACGGTCACATTACCCGTTACAACGGTCACACCGGACAAATTCAGAACATCGCCCCGTGGCTCGGCGCGCGCGCCCACCCTCCAGCGAATCTCAAACACCGTTTCCAATGGACCCCGCCCATGCATCTTTCGCCGCACGATCCAAGCGTTCTCTATCTAGGGGGAGAGGTGTTGTTCAAGAGCACGGACGGCGGCATGAGCTGGGCGACCATCAGCCCCGACTTGACGCGCAACGACAAAGCCAAGCAGCAATCCACGCCGGAGCCGCTGACTCCTGACAATTCGAGCGCCGAATATTACGACACGATCTTCGCGATCAGTGAGTCGGCGATCCAAAAGGATTTGATTTGGGTGGGCACCGACGACGGCCTGGTGCATATCACGAGCGACGGGGGAAAGCATTGGTCGAATATTACGCCAAAACAAATGCCCGAATGGGCTCGCGTGAACCTGATTGAGCCGTCCCCTTACGAAGCGGGCGCTGCGTACGTTGCAGCCGATTTTCACTTTTCGGATGATTTCCGGCCGATGATTTTCAAGACCGCCGACTTTGGCAAGACCTGGACGCAAATTACCAAGAGCTTGCCCGCAAACGATTATGTGCATTCCGTACATGCCGATCCGAAACGTAAAGGCCTGCTGTATGCGGGAACGGAGATGGGGATATACGTTTCGTTCGACGATGGCACGAATTGGCAATCGCTGCAACTCAATCTTCCGCACACACCGGTCTACGATACCGCCGTCCACGGCGATGATTTGGTGGTCGCAACGCATGGACGGGCGTTCTGGGTGCTCGATAATATCAGTCCACTTCGCCAGGCCCGCCCGGCGATTGAGTCGGAGGCGGCGCACCTTTATACGCCGGCTCCCGCCTATCGACAGCGCGGTGCCGGAGGTTTTGGCGGCGGTGCTGCTCGCAGGGACGTTGGGCAGAATCCGCCGATGGGCGCCATGATCGATTATTACCTGCGCTCAGCACAAGCGGAACCTATCACACTCGAAATCGCGGACAGCCATGGGAAGATTCTTCACCGCACCGCGAGCGAAAAGCGCGAGGAAGCGACGGCGATGACCGGACAAAATCCACCCCTTGCGAGCCGTCCAAACTCGCTTTTGTCTACGCGCCCCGGTATGCATCGGTTCCTTTGGAACTTTCGCGAAGAGGGGCCATCCATGGTTCCTGGCATGGCGATCTTAGAACTGCAAAATGGGGGCGGGCCACTGAACCCGCCGGGTACATACCAGGTCAAATTGGCCGTCGCCGGCAAAGAATACACGGCACCGCTCGAGGTGAAGGCCGACCCGCGAGTGCGCGCGAGTCAAACCGACCTTGAAAAGCAGCATGAATTTTCGGTCAAAATCCGCGATCGCATCACCGAAGTGCACAACACGGTCAATAAGATTCGCGAGGCCCGTTCCTCGCTCGAAAACGCGCACAAGAAAGCGAACTCTTCCGACTTGCAGAAACTGAATACCGTCGAGCAGAAAATGGCCGATATCGAGGCACAACTTATCCAGGTGAAATCGGTAAACCGCTGGGCCGCTCTGGTCTATCCCATCATGCTTGACGCGCAATATGCCGACCTGGCCAATGTGGTGGAGAGCGCCGATGCCCCTCCCCCAGCGCAAACTTACGAAGTGTTCATGGACTACGAACGAAGACGGGAGGACTTGCTTGCGCGATGGCAGGCGCTGCAGGTGGAGATCATGACACTCAGATCTTCTGGCCAGTAGGACGCGCACGGTTCGTAGCCATACGCGGATGCCCAGTTTGAGAGCCACTTCCGAGGCAACACGCGCCTCACCCCAGATGGGCTGGGAATCGATGAACTGTTCACGCGAACGTTTCTATAGCTTTACTACTTTGTACTGCAAATGGGTCATCAGCGGAGAGCTAACAGCTTCGCATAAAGAGAGTTGGTGGAGAGTAGAACTAAGGGTTAGGCTACGTCTTTCATGCTCTTCTTACCAGATCGTGTGAAGCACTTTGGACCGAAGGAGCTCACGGTCGGCAGTAAGCAGAGATAGCCCCTCGACCAGTGCGGTGGCTCCGATAATGTGATCTGCTGGATCTTTGGGATATGTTGCTGGAAGTTCCATTGCACGCGCGCACGCGCTGCCACTCATCGGTAGGACGACGAACCGCGCCTCGACTTCCTGCAGGAAGGATTCGAGGCTGATATCGAGGTGTATGCGGCCCTTACTCGCGAGTGTCGCCAACTCCAAGAGGGTGATATCGGAAATTGCCAAGCCGTCTCCATTCTTGCGCGCATCGTCGATCGCTGCCCTTGCCTTCCTTGAGAGCTGGTCTTGGTCAAACGCCAGCCAGACGACAACATGCGTGTCGACGAGAATCACTTGAGCTCGCCCCAATCTTCAGCGGAAATCGCCGGCGAAACGATGTCGCCGGTAACGACACCCTTGCCACCGAGGAAGTCATAGATCTCGTCCGTGCCTGTGTTGACCGACGAGCTTCGCCACCGGCTTGCCGTGTTTAGTGATCACGACGGTCTGGTGCTTGGCCTGAACCTCGTCCATGATTGCAAGACAATTAGTCTTGAAGGCGCCCGCTGCCATCTTCTTCATCCCGAAACTCCTCTACAGTCTATGGTCATTGTACCATGGTCATATTTGCATAGCACGGCTCCAATCTGCGTACATGTCAGAACGGTTGGGGTATAGGATCATGACAACAATCGCGAACAAAGCGCAGGATCTTGCCGGCCGCTTACTCTGACACGTCTTGTCACAAACGGTTCTTCTTGCCAAAGGGAGGGGCTTACGAAACTTTTCTGTGTCGAAGGGAATGGGTGTTTGGGCCCCAGGCTCTTAACAACCTCGGGCAGGTAGTCTAGTTTTCTTGGCCGCCCCCGGACGTGCGACGAGGAGGACCAACATTGTGAATCTTCCAGCAGTGCGGCAGCCTCGGACTGGCTCAGGCTTCGGACGATTTGAGAGAAACCGGTTCCTGACTCTCGGACCCTTCAGAGCAACACCACTTACGTCGGGGCAAATCTTCAGCCTTCGTCACAGCCGGAGCATGGCAGACAAGAGAAATCTTGATGATTGCATTAATCTTTGCATCACCCGTCAAGTTTTCAATTGCGGACCCAAGTCGCTGCAACTGGAGGGACTGTTGGGCCCTATATTTTTGGCCCCGTTTCTTCCCCTTATGAAAGAGCAGAGTGACAGCCCCGGGGACGTCACATTCAGGTAGGGTCTTCAGGGGGCTTGCGGCGGTGCGGATGTCTCCAGTCCCGGAACAACTGCATTTTACCCTGGACAGGCTGTTGTCGCATGAGCTGGATACCGTCAAACTTACAGGGTTCCGGCTGTTCTTTAGTCACCGTGTGAGCTCTACGCGGGTGGCGGTGTTTGCTTTCGACCCGCACAGCTTTCAAATGCTGCAGGAGCTTACAGCAGACCGTGGCCGTGTGCCGAAAGCGCTCGATCTTGCAGCGGAACTTCAAAGACAGAAGGGCAAGACAGCGACGTACAGGAAACCAAGGCACTTTGATAGCACCTTTAAGGGTGCTATCATGGCAATCCGAGGTCATCATGTTCGACATCAAGAAAGACATTCAGGCGATGACGACATTCCGGCGCAATCCGGGGAAATTCATGAAGCACCTCAAGAAGACGAAGAAACCGCTGGTCCTTACAATCAATGGAAGGGCGGAGGCGGTCGTGCAGGATGCCGAAGCCTATCAGCGCCTGCTCGACGTCGCCGCGCAAGCCGATGCACTTGAGGGAATCCGGCAAGGCATCGAGGATATAAAGAAGGGTCGTGTGCGTCCGGCGCGTGAAGCTCTGGAAACGTTCCGGCGCAACCATGCCATACCTCGTTAGACTGGCCGACCGCGCCCTGCGGGATATGGAGGCCATCTACGAATTCATTGAAGCGGATGCTTCCGAAGGAGCGTTTGCGTGGTTCAATGACCTTGCCGAAGCAATTTATAGTCTAGAGCGATTTCCTGAGCGCGGGGCAGTCGTTCCGGAAAACAAGAAACTTCACCATTTGCTTTTTGGGAAGAAGCCAAGCACCTATAGAATTATTTACAAGGTAAATAAACGCAACCACGTTGTGAACATTCTCCACATCCGGCACGGTGCGAGGGCTGCACTCTCGGCGGAGTAAATAGGCATCTCTAGCCTTCCTCGCATTCAGCTTCGTCGATCTTCGACTCGCTCCCGAGCCTTTTTGATCGCCGTTTCGTTGATCCATTTTCCTAATGCGGAGGTCGGGGGGGCAAGGATTCGCCCGGCAAATGTTCAAAAAACTACGTTTTTACGTGATCGCTAACAATCGTACGACGTTTGGCGACAGCGACGCTTCTCCGATGGCTCGAACTCGCGGGATTCGGCACCCCAACTGTCGGCGCAAAAACCACCTCGAATCTCCTTCCGTGCGACTACTCTTGCTACTACTCTCGGTCGATTTGGCCTGTGCCTCGCCAATACTCTGACTGCCACGAGAATCAGTGGCAGACGTGCCCTTCACCGCCGGAGCGAAGACAGTTCAAACCGCCAGCGATGTTGACGACCTGATTGCGCAGAGAGGAACCCAGACCTGCCGATGGCGATCCAGCGGCCGGCGATCGAACGGTCTCAGACTGATTGGCTCTTTGGGCGACGTCCGGGTCAAGTTCGACGGCCCACGGCTTGGGCGGGTCCTTGCCAGAGCTGGCACGTGTGCGGTGGTGCCGGTGATCCTGTGCGACACGCCGGCCAAGAGATAAGAGTTGGATCGAGGGAGGCGAATCGACAAACGCCCACGGCCCGGAAGCGCGACTGCCGATCGCGTGAAGGCGAAGCGGGACGAAAGGGCAAACACTACGCATCGCCCGTAGTCTGGCCAGCAGTTGCGCGGACGTCAACGATCCTTTTGCCCCGGACGCGATATTGGCGACGGACAAGTGGCCCGTACGAACATGCGAATTTCTATATGTCATACAAAGGCCTGCTTGTAGTACAATTTGTACATGCGATTCGCAATTCAAGCCAGGCTGGATGGCCGATCGCGGAAGAGGCTCGCAGTTCTGGTGCGAGAATTGGGTTGGACTCCTTCGCGGGTTGTACGCGAGGGGCTGCGTGTTTTGGAAGCGAGTTATTTGCGCCGCAAGAAGCCAGGCATCATCGGCCTGGGTAAGTTCAAATCCGGTGTGCCAGACCTGGGATCGAACAACAAACATCTACGGAATTTTGGGCGATGAAGCCGGTCCTGCTCGACACAGGTTTCATCGTTGCGCTGTTGGACCGCAGCGAGAGTTTTCACAAGATGTGCGCTCGGACGATTCGAGAGGTGGAGGTGCCGCTAGTCACTTGCGAGGCCGTCATTACGGAGAGCTGCTATTTGTTGCGGAACTTGTCGGGCGCGTCGGAGGCGGTGATCGAGAACATCGCCGCCGGGATTTTCCAGGTTCCTTTTCAGCTTTCTCGAGAAACTGCTGGTGTCAAGCAAGTACTGCGAAAATACAAGGACCGGGAAATTGATCTTGCGGATGCCTGCCTGATTCGACTGGCGGACGAGTTCGGGACTGCGGATATTCTGACGCTGGATCAGGATTTCGCAATCTACCGCTGGGGCAAAAACAAACCATTTCGAATGCTGCCGAGCACGGACTTACAGAGGCCGAGAGAAGTACTAATCGCGACGAATCGAGGCAAAATGCGAATGAAAGGTGAACAAAGAAAGAGAAAGTGATTCGTCCGATTTTCGTTCGCCAGAACTCCGCAAGATGTCCCGCCGAAATGCCTAAGTGGGTTAAAAAACAATTGTTCTCACGAATCGCGCAGAGCTGACAGAGATAAAAGTAAACAAAAATTGGAGCGAAATCGAAAGGGGTATCTGGCCGAGTCCTTGGGGTCTTTCAAGGGCCTGGAAATCTTCGTCTGCGACAAATATGCGTACCCGGTCACTTCCGGACATTGCCCGCCAGGAACGACCGAAAAAGTAGACTGCTGGCCTATGCCAGAGGTGCCGAACAATATCGATATGACCTCCGGTAATCTTGGCTTGACGGATGAGGAGGAGAATCAGATCGTTAAATTTCTGGAAACATTGTCGGACGGTTTCACGAGGCCTTACCCCAACCGCGATACTTTTACGGGTGCTTGCATGAAGGGTGGTTCGGCTGCGACCCAAGGTAACGAGTTGCTGATCCCGACTCCGCCTCTACCGCCCTGCGCATCAGCTATCTGCGGCGCTTCGCCTGTCCCCGGCCCTAAGCCTATACCGTAATACAAACCGCGAAACGGCGGGAATGCCAGAACCAATGCATGTCTTCTCTGGCTCGTCCGTCTCGCAAAACTCTGAATGCGAGCGGACGGGCCGAGGCCAGTTATCGCCGATGGTGAATCGATCGCGGGATTTACGTTTGATCGTCTATCCGTAGAGTATTTATTTTAGGTGTGAACATGAACAGAATGATTCTGATACTGGCGATATCGGTTGGGGGGGAAAGCCTGCTCGCTCAGGAAAGTCCAACGACTCCAAAAGCCGCGCGGGTACGGATCATCGAAGGGCCTAAGATCGAGTTGGCAAAGGAGCATTTAACGATTATCAGCTGGACAACGACCAATCCCGGTGGCTCCCCCGTGCATTACGGAATCGTGCGCTACGGTACAGATCCAAGTGCCCTGCGCGATACCGCGAAATCTCCGATCAGGCTGAACCCTGGTTACTCCTCGACGGTTTTCCGCGTACGCCTTGATAATCTTAAGTCGCGGACGACGTACTATTACACGGTTGACTCCATGGAGGCCAATGGCACGAGCGATGGAGTCGTCAGCCCCCAAAACAACTTCACCACACGCTAGCCGGCCGTCTGTACACGACCGGCGCCATAATTTCGAGCATCGCCGCACTGCCATGTACTGAGATGACTTCAAGGCCGGCGACTCCCCCACCGCCAACCTGATGGCGGAGGCGATAAGAGAAGGGATGGAAGGCGGTCATTTCCGCGAAGACGAAAGAACGCCCAACGAGGAGCGGCGGCTTTGATGTCAACAGGCCTTAGTTATGATTGAAAAACTTCTTCAAACTGATACAGATTATGTCTGCACCTTCCTCAGAATTATCGCTGGAATAATTAGTTTTCCGTATGGAATGCAAAAACTGCTTGGCTGGTTTGACGGTGTAGGAATCAAGGGAACACTTGAACGAATGACAGCCGGTCGGCTCCAACCTGGTCCCCGGGGCGGGCCAGATTGTTTGGCTCGTCCTAAGTTTAGGTTTCTGCCACTCTGCGGCAGAGTCCATTTCTTGGTCCATCCATGGTCCAATAATTGTTACTTGGGGTTCCAAAGCGCGGTGTTGGTAGCCATCCGTGCCGCGTAGTGTCAATCAGTTACCAAAAGATGGTGCACTGTCACGGCAGAGGTCGCGAGTTCGAGTCTCGTCGTCCCCCGTGCCCCTTTTGCGCCCCTCCTCGCCCTCTGCTCGGCCCAGAGCTCGGGAATTGGCGCTTGAAAATGTATATACATTGATGTATATATATCTGGGAGGCAGATCATGGCCATCGCTCGCGTATTTAAGTCCGGGAACAGCCAAGCTGTGAGGCTGCCAAAAAAGTTTCGCGTCAAAAGCTCGGAAGTTGAGATTTTCCGGCGCGGCGACGAAATCGTATTACGAGAGAAAGCCGGCGGAATGGTCCGCGTGCTGGATTTGCTAGCCGAGTTGCCAGCGGACATGTTCCCAAAGAAGCGCAAAGACCCTCATCCACAGCGCCGCAAAGGTCTCTGATGAGCGCCCGCTATATGCTCGACACCAATATCTGCATCTATTTGCGGCAGAACCGGCCCCCAGAAGTGACCACGCGATTCCGCCAAATGCAGCATGGCGACGCCGTTATATCGGTGATTACCTATGGCGAGCTACATTATGGCGCAGAGCGAAGCCAGCAACGCACACATGCTCTAGAATCTCTCGGGCGCCTTGTATCTCTTTTGCCTGTGGTTCCCTTGCCGGGGGAAGCGGCGACAGCCTACGGCGAGATTCGCGCAGCGTTGGAGGCCCGCGATGAGAGGATCGGTGGCAACGATCTCTGGATTGCTGCTCACGCCAAATCCGCGGGGCTCACTCTCGTCACCAACAATGAACGCGAGTTCAAGCGCGTCCCCGGACTTAAGCTCCAGAACTGGACCAGCCGCCGTCCTTGATCGCGCGAAATGAGTTGCAGGGCAGAGTCCATTTCTTGGTCCATTCATGGTCCAATATTTGTTACTTGGGGTTCCAAAGCGCGGTTTTGGTAGCCATCCGTGCCGCGTAGTTTCAAACAGTTACCAAAAAATTGTGCACTGTCACGGCAGAGGCCGCTAGACCTGGGTGAGTCTGGCGCGTCGGCACTTGTGCCCAGAGGCCACAACTCCGGCGCGTTTTTCAGCCCGAAGATCGAGCCGCTCGCTTTTTTCTTCCATGCAGTATCCGGTTGATCGACTCGATGGAGAACTTTTCCGGATCGTAGTCTTCACCCACCCATTCAAGGAGTTCTTCGTGTTGAGGATGACGCGGATTCTGTAACGCCTCCAACAAACCACAGAACCCTCCGATGCCCCCGCAATCTTCAGGCGGGCAGGCGCCTGCACCGCCCATGCACAGCGGATAGGCCATGTTTGGGTCTACCGGCAAACCCTTTTCGAGGACTATGCCATGCTCCCAGCCGTCGCCGAAGTCGTACGTATAAACGATCTTTGCTCCAACGCGGGCCAGTAATTGATTCAGCCGTACTTTGCGCTCGTCGATCCCCTCCGCCACACCTCGCTCCGGATCGGTCGGGCCATAGTGCTGCCCGCGAAATAGGAACTCGTGCAGGTGAGAGTCGGTCCAGCCCATGGCCAGCTGCAGCAGGTCGTGCAGACTCGACAGTGTGATATCCGCGGGTACCAGCAGGCGCCGCCAGATGGGCGGCGCCGTCCGCAACAGCGTAACTTTGATCTGATAGATTTCGTTGCCAGAGCTTTTCCGTTCGGTTGGCATGGTCAGCATTCCTTTGCTTAGAGAAGGTGTCCTTCGCGCAGGACGTAAACGTGTGAAGCGCCAGACGCCTCCTGGCGCATGAATCTCTTGAAAAGCGCGCACAGGATCCACACGCAACCTGCGCTCAACTCGGAGCCTCGCCGGACGCCACACCACGCTCGAGCGCGTTTCGATAGTTCCAGGGCATCCACTCCGAGGGGTCCCGGAATAGCTCTCGGCGATGTTTCAGCAACTCTGTCAGGTAGTCGAAAGGGTTGGCGCCGCAGAGTTGGCAGGTGTAGATGAGGCTCATGAACAGGTCGCCCACGCGGGCGCCGTTCTGGGTCTTGTCGAACAGCGCGTTCTTCCGATGGAGGATAGCCATCTTTAACGCTTGGTCGGCGATGTTGCCAATGTTGATATTGAATCTCCCTCCATCGCAACGAGGGTGGCAAGCAGGCCGAACTGGCCAATGCTGATACCGCTTGGCGCAAGGAAAAGATCGTAGGTTCGAGACACGAGGCGTGCAGCCTGCCTGAGCCGGTAACAGGTACACCCAAGATCTCCCCAATTGGACGTCATCGGATGGCCGATGAGTTTGAACCGGAATTTGACGCGCTGCACGATGACGTGCAGACCGAGATTCTGGCGTTATCGCTCGTTCTGGAGCAGTTTGGGCCGCAGTTGGGAAGGCCCCGTGTTGACACGCTCAACGGCTCCCGCTATGCCAACATGAAAGAGAGTTGCGATTTAGCGCGGCAGACGGCGAATGGCGAGTAGCCTTCGCCTTTGATCGCAGACGCAGGGCGATCTTGCTCGTGGCGGGAGACAAATCAGGCGGGAGTGGAAAACGCTTCTACCGCGAATTGATACGGAAGGCCGATGAGCGGTTTGACGCCCACCTTGCCCGGGAGAGGAGATAAATATGTCTGTCAATGTCCGTGAAAAAATCAGACATTTAAATTCCACCCAGCGCAGAAAGGTCACGGCTCGCGCAGTCGAGTTAATTGCTGAGGAAATGAGCCTGCGTGACCTCCGGAAAGCCCGCAAGCTTACACAAGTCAGCGTTGCAAGGGTTCTCGGGGTTACCCAGGACAGTGTCTCGCGGCTTGAAAAGCGTAGCGATCTATTGCTTTCGACATTACGGAAGACGGTTAGGGCGATGGGCGGAGACGTGCGTTTTGTTGCTGAATTCCCCGATCGTGCCCCAGTCGTACTGTTTGAAGACAATCTGCCCTGGCGAAAAATAGCCCTCCGTGAGACCGGCACCAAAATCGCCCCAAAGTCCCGCGCGAGGACAACCGCCAGACGATCTGGCGCTTCGGCAGCCATCCGGGGATGAACCCGGCGCGGGCGGTTCCGGAAATGCCCAAGACCCAAAACTGGTAAGCCTGGAACAACGATCCCAGACGCGCTTAGAAAAAACGGACAGACCTCGAAGTGAAGGGCGGTCAAAAGGTCTCTGATTCCGTGCAGCTTCGACGACCATCCGCAGCTTCTCAGCAAGCCGGGCAAAAGGCCCAACTGATTGTAAAGCCAGGCACGAAAGTTTCCAAAACGGTTCGGGAGAGAATGGATGTCAGAGACACGGGACACCCCTTTGCGTCGTCCAAAGTGCTCTTACCCCTACTTGACAAGTGTGTATAAAGTGTGTATCGTATCTTATGTCCAGCCGAGAAATCATACAGCGCTTGGAGCAGGCCGGCTGGTGGGAGGTTGCGCATCATGGGAGCCACAAACAGTTCAAGCATCCGGTGAAGACGGGTCGGGTCACTGTGCCGCATCCTGTTCGAGATATACCAATTGGCACGCTGAAAAGCATTGAAAAGCAAGCAGGCATTAGATTGAGGTGATTATGGATTACATCGCATATCTGCACAAAGATCGTAAATCTGATTTTGGCGTGAGCTTCCCAGACTTTCCTGGGTGCATTACGGCTGGTAGAACTTTAGAAGAGGCGCGGCGCAGAGCGGTAGAAGTGTTGAGCTTTCATATCGCTGGCATGATTGAGGATGGCGATAGGATTCCAAATCCATCAACGGTTGATGACGTGGCAGGTGATCCTGCCCTTAAAAATGCTGTTGCGTTTCTTGTTCCCGCCCACTCAGAACGGACAATCCGTCTCAACATAACTGCCCAGGAGAGCCAGATTGAGAAGATCGACCGTTTGGCGCGGATGGCTGGCCTAACGCGATCGGCTTTTCTCGTCCAGTCGGCCATCCGGGGAGGCGCCGTCGCTCGCGACAAGATCGGAAAGTTGAATTCTCAGCGAACGAAGGTTGAGGACCGCGCAGCCAAGCTAATTGCCAAAGAAAGGTCACGCGGGCGCGTACCGCGGCTGCTCCAGAGAGCGGCGTTTCATCGAAATCGGTCAACGAAGAGCGCGGCATCTCCCCGGAAGCGGTCGTCAGACTAGCCCAATATTTACACCACGCCGGAATTCTGGCGAAACCTCCAGACGCATTATGACTTGCGGGCGAAGATCACCCTTTGAAATGACGCGGACGGTTTGGACACCGCCCCTGCAATAATCGCAGATTGCACAGTTGACACATTCCTCTTCCAACCACCACTCACAAGCCCGACCCTAAGACCGGGTTTAGCGGATTCCCAAACAGTATTGGCGGTCCAGACTTCTTTGACGCACGAAAGCCGCACAACTTTCTGCTTTTGCGACAATAATTCAGCATTGGCAACTATCCCGGGAGATTCAGAGATAATGGTCCAACTATTGTGGAGTCCTACCGGAACTTTGAACCGCCGCCGGGCTTTAGACATTCCGTGGAGATTTGGAGTCGAAATCGAAAGGAGTATCTGGCCGAGTCCTGGGATCTTATTCAGGGGCATGGAAATCTTCGTCTGCAACAGTATGGCTCTATGTGGACAATAGCCGCCCTGCCCGCCCAACGGAATCTCGGATTGACGCGTTGTAATACAGAATAATATGTGTTATCGTTCTGGCATTATGAGCAGCAACGAGAAAACCATCAGTTTCCGTGCCGTCGCTGAAAAGATCGAAGCGCTTGATTCGCTGGCCGCCGCGCAAGAACGTCCGCGCAGCTATCTCATCAACGAGGCGATCACCAACTACATCGCGCTGCACGCCTACCAGGACGCGTTGGTTCGCAAGGGACTCGAAGAGATGCGCAAAGGCCGCGTCGTAAGCCATGAGCAGGTCGTAAGGGGGCTCAAGCGGACTCGACGCGCTCGCCAGTGATCCAATGGACCGAGCAGGCGACCCAGCAACTGGATCAGGCTCACGATTACATCGCGCTCTCCAATAGCAAGGAAGTTGCCGCCCGGATCACCATGCAGATCGTCACCAGCGTTCAACAACTTGCCGCGTTCCCCATGTCCGGCAGAGCTGGCAGAGTTCCCGGCACCCGTGAGTTGGTCATTTCGAATACGCCCTTCATCGCTGCGTATGCCATCGAGAAAGCCGACATCGTGATCCTCGCCGTCTACCACGGAGCACCACACTGGCCTGAGGGCTTCTGAGCTTGGAAAACTGGCACACTCTGGCCCGTCTGTGCCAAAAATCTCGTTCGTACGCGTTTGGCGACAGCGATGCTTTTCCGATCAGTTGCTAGAACTGCTTTCATCGTTTTCTCCCTTTTCACAAAACCGTGTGACCCCTTGATGCACGCGAGTTTCAGTCTGCTCTGATTAGCCCTTTTCTTATCTAGTCGAAAGGCCAACCTGTCCTATTGGCTACGCGACTACAGTCTCATTCGGTTGCCACGACCCTAGTGCGTCGGTCGCTGGTAAGCCTGTTACACCCCAAAGCGGGTGGGGTTGTGGCAGTGCTCTGCGCTAGGCCTACAAGCTCGGTCGGCTGTGGCCAGCCAGATCAAGTGCCGGCAAAACGAATCGTTGCCATCCAAATTTTGCGTTTGCTTGCTTTGCGGAACAGGCTTTAGGGTTCATGGTGGAGGGATCCACGCTGACACCTTCAGAGTCCTTTCAGATTTCAAGGAGCTTACAGGGCGGTTCTTATTCCGGGTCGCAATAAGAACTGGTAGGTCATGACTTCGGAAGTGTGAACGCCCTCGGACACAGCGTTGTGTCTGTTCTTTCGACGGATACCTATAATCGGGAGACCAGCAATGACGACACGACGTGCATTTCTTACACAAGTGGGGCAAGTGGGGGGGGTCGGCGCCGCCTACATGATGATGCAATCTTTGGGGCTATTACCGCTTCCGGATGCGGTGGCCAGCTCTGTCCGGCTGGCGGAAGAGTCTGGGAAAGGAAAGAGCGTGGTGATCCTCGGCGCCGGAATCGCCGGAATGGTGTCGGCATGGGAGCTACAGAAAGCTGGGTACTCGTGCACGATTCTGGAAGCGCGCAGCCGGGTGGGCGGACGGAACTGGACCATCCGCAACGGTACGCGCGTGGAGATGACCAACGGCACGACGCAAACGTGCAGCTTCAATGAAGGAAATTACTTCAACGCCGGTCCGGCGCGCTTGCCTTCCCAGCATGTGACCATGCTCGGATATTGCCGCGAGTTTGGGGTTGCCCTGGAAGTCGAGGTGAACAGTTCTCGCAGCGCGCTCCTGCAGAGCGACGCGCTTGGCAGCGGCAAAGCCGTGCAGCAGCGCCAAGTGATCAACGACACGCGCGGACACGTCGCTGAACTCCTTGCCAAATCCATCCAGCGCAACGCGCTCGACCAGGAACTTACCAAAGACGACAGCGAGCGCATGCTCAGTTTCCTGCGCAAGTATGGCGACCTGTCCCCGGATTACTTCTATAAAGGATCGGCACGGTCGGGTTACAAAGTTTTGCCCGGCGCAGGGAACCAGGCCGGCATCGTTCGCGACCCGCTGGACATGCATGCGCTGCTGGACGCAAATCTGTGGGACGGCATGCTCTTCGAAGACATGTTCGATATGCAAGCCACCATGTTCCAGCCCGTGGGTGGCATGGACAGAGTCGCGGCGGCGTTTGAGAAAAGACTCGCGAGCGTGATTCGTTTCGATGCACCCGTCGAGCAGATTCGTAAGACCTCCAAGGGCGTGCGCGTCAGTTATCGGGATCGCAAGACAGGGGCGATCTTCTCGGTCGAGGCTGACTGTTGTATCTGCGCGATGCCTCTGTCGATCCTCAAGACTCTGGACACCGACTTTTCGCCGGAATTCAAACAAGCCATCGACAGCGCAACATACGATTCCGCCTACAAAATTGCCTGGGAATCCCGGCGTTTCTGGGAACAGGAACATAGCATTTACGGAGGTATCTCCTTCCCGAAGCAGATGGTTGGCGTGGTCTGGTACCCTAGCGCGAACCTTTTCTCGCAAAGCGGCGTGATTGTGGCTGGCTATTCGATCGAAAACGGAACCGAGTTCGGAAAACTCGATCTAGCCGGCAAACTGGCGGCCTCGCGCCAAGCGGTCGAACACCTCCACCCGGGACGATCGAGCGAACTCACAAAGCCTGTCTACATCTCCTGGGGGCACATCCCTTACAATCTGGGATCTTGGGTAAGGCGCTTGGGCCCAAATACGTCTCTCGCCGGCTATGATCGGCTACTCGAGCCCGATGGCCCCATCTATATGGCGGGAGATCACGTCAGCCACATCGTGGGATGGCAGGAGGGCGCCGCGCTTTCAGCTCATCGCGCCATCTCACAAATCAATCGGGCCATCGGCGCGCAGAAGGCGCAGGCGGCCTGACCCCGGTCACACCACCCACAATTGTCACACCGCAAGAATTAGTAAGGCGGCAAAAAATAGGAAAAAATAGGAGAGGATCACGATGACTGCAAAGAATTCGGCATGTTCCCTGTTGGTTTGCACCTTGTTGGCATGTGCTCCGCTTTTGGCACGGCCACAAACCCAAATGATGTCCGGAAAGGTTCAGCGCATTGCCATTCCAAACTCGGATTTTCCGATCTCTCAGGGCGTGTGGGTGCCGGCCGGCTGCGACACTCTCTACTTGAGTGGGAGCATCCCGCCAATGTCCAATCCCGATGCACCCAAGGGCAGCACCCAAGCGTACGGCAACACCCAGACACAGACGGTTGCTGTTCTGAAAAGGATCGACCAGACACTTGCAGCGCAGAAGCTTTCTCTCGCCGACGTCGTGATGATGCACGTGTATCTCGTTGGTGACTCTACAAAAGACGGCAAGATGGACTTCGCGGGGTTCATGGCGGGCTACAGCCAGTTCTTCGGAACCAAGGAGCAACCCAACAAACCCGCGCGTAGCGCCATGCAGGTTGCGGCGCTGGCGGCGGCCGGCGCTCTGGTGGAAATTGAAATCATTGCTGTCCGGCCCCACTAACGATTGCTGCACAGGCCGACTGCCATTTTTGCGGGTGGCGTACCTGCGTCGCAGACGGCCAGAACACACGAGCCCCGCTGTGCTGCGGCGCGACCCATCGCGCCTAGCGAAGCTGGTAGTGGGTTCGGCGCCCGCGGCTGTTGTGCGGGCGCCGAAGTCTGTACTCTGCCTCCTCTCTGTTGGCCATCAGCCTGGGTTAGAACGATATTCGTCCGCCGAGCTGAAGGTAACGCGGGAAATTGGCCTGCTGCGTAATTCTGCCGAAGTTGGCGTTGCCAACTGCGGTATTCGGCGCACGGAACTGCGGAGTATTGAAGGCATTGAGGGCCTCGGCGCGGAACTGCAAGGTGATGCGCTCGCGGATAGGGAACGATTTGAAGACCGAAATGTCCCAATTCTCATAGCCAGGCGAGAGACACCCGATCGTGCGCGGCGCGTTGCCGAACGTATAAGCAGGCGCGGCCTGGAACGCCGCGGGATTCAGGTACGGATTTCCAGGAGCGGTATGATCTTCCGGCGAGCCACTAACGCAAGGATTAACACCGGCGACAATGTTCGGACGCTGCACAGCTGTGCCGATCTTGGAGTTATTGTTCGCGTTTTGAGTGATCGCCAGCGGAAATCCGGTTTGCAGGATGCTAACGACGTTGACGCTCCAGTTGGCCAAGAAGAAGTTCAACACTGAGTTGTGGACGCTCATCCATTTGTTTTCTCCTATTGGCAATTGGTAGGTGGCGGCGATCGTAAAGCGCTGTGGAAGATCGACGACCGAGCGGCTCCATTCGGCCCCGAGGTTGTAGATGTCCTGGGGAGCACTCGGTGAGGAATTGAGGAAATTGGAAGCCGCCCAGGTGGAGTCCTGATTCTTCGACCATGTATAGGTTGACAGGAACGTCAGCCCCTGCCGGTAGCGCTTTTGCGCCTTGATGATCAGCGCATCGTATTTGGCCTCGGCCGTGTAGTTGTAAAGGTTGACGGAAGCAAATTCAGGAAATGGCCGCAAAAGCTGGTTGTACGCCACTTTCGGACCGCCAATCACACCGGTCCCGCCCTTCAGATAATACGGATTATCCACGGTGTTGAGCAGTTGCGCCCCTAAGGAGAGATATTGACTTGGTAGCTGGTTGAAGTTCATGGTGTTGCCGGGCAGAAGGTGCCGGGAAAGCGATCCGACGTATCCGACCTGCAGCGCAATCTGGCCGGGCAGCTCGCGTTGAATATCGAGAGAATATTGGTGCACGATGGGCGATTGCGCGCCCTGATACCACGATGTCACGCTGCTGCCAACTCCGGTTAGATAACCGTTTGCATTTCCCGAGGGCTGAAGAACACCGCCAGGATACGGATTGCTGAGGCTGCCTGCCGGAGTTTTCATGCCGTCGTTTGAAGCGACGTAGGTGGTGGTCTGCGAGTAGCCTGGCGCATATGCCGAACTGCCGGTAAACGAGACCGGAGCGTAGAAGATGCCGTAGCCAAGCCGGATCGAGGTCTTGGGAGTCAAGGCGTAGGCGGCTCCGACGCGCGGACCAAATTTCTTGTTGCTGTAGTTGCAACAGGTGCTGGGATACCCATTGAGACCGGCGAATTCGATGCCTCCTTTGGTCGGATATCCGGAGCTGGCCTGCAGCGGGTTGGTCACATTCATGTCGAAACCCACGGCATACTTGTTGCTGCGCTCGCTCACTCCCGCTTCCCATTCATAGCGTAGTCCCAGGTTGAGGGTAAGTTTGTCGGTTATGCGATAGTCGTCCTGGAAGTAAACCGCATAATAGGGAGCGTTGGTCGCCAGGAAGGTGGACGTACTGACCTGTCCGGCGGATGGATAGCCGGTCAGCAAGTTAACCAGGTCATTTTTGGATTGGAAATCGGTATCGCTAAAGGTGAACGAACCGTTGCCGCCGGACACGTCGGTAAAGTCCACGCTCATAGACCGAAAGTTGAAACCGGTTTTCAGGTTGTGCTTGCCGAGATACTTGGAGACGTTGACCACCGCATTTCGCGAATAGAAAACCGAGTTTCCTGAATTCGCAGTTGCCAGGGAAGCGAAGTTCGCCATGTTGACCACCGGAAACGACTTCTTTTGAAGCTTGCTCACGTAGGACGACGGAAATCCGAGGGTAGTCTGATCGAAGCCCTGGGAGATATCGAGCGAGCGATTGGGGAATCGATTGAAACCAAAGCCGACATTGACCACCATCGTGGAACTCGGCAGAAGCGTGTTATTCCAATTGAACGCGTCTACTTTGCGGAACAGCAAGAAGGACACGCCATTGGTTCCCGCGACATTTTGCAGCGGGTTGCCGCCCGGCTCGGTGCTGCCGTAGTGCAGATAGGACGCATTGGTCTGCCACCAGCTAAAGAACTGATGATCGAGTTTGCCGATGAACTCGTCGGCGCGATCCTTCAGAACATCGGATCCCGAGTAGTTGACCTTTGAATAGGGAACGTTGGCAATGGTCGGGAGCGGGTATGCCGCCGCAATGGCCACGCCAACCGGGTTGAGCCGGGCTTGTGGAATCACGTTGCCCTCAAACGCCTGGCCGGTAACCGGATCCTTGATCGTGATGCCACTCTTTGAGAAGTCTCCCTTCCGCTCTAGCGCCGTCGGCACGGCGTAGTTGATCGCCAGCGGAGACTGTTGCCGGTAGCCTTCTTCGGTAATCCAGAAAAACGTTTTGTTTCGTCCGTCGTAGATCTTCGGAACAACTACGGGCCCGCCCAGCGATCCGCCGTAGTTGTAGAAAGGGGTCTCCGGGCGCGGCTTGGGATTGATGAAAAAACTGTTGGCCAGCCAATCGGTCTGCCGTGTATATCCGACAAGCGAGCCGTGCAATCCGTTGCTGCCGGATTTCAGCGTGGTATTGAAAACTCCGCCGCCGGTGCGCCCCATCTGGGCATCGTAGGTGTTTGCTTGCAGCTTCACCTCGTTGGTCGCTTCGATGGACGGGATGATCACCGCGCGATTGGTACTGTCGGTAATCGGGATGCCGTCAATCAGGTAGTTGTTTCCGCGAACCGGTCCTCCGGCGATGCTGATGGCCGAAGACCCGCTCTGATCCTGGAAACGGTTAAAGCGCGGATCGCCCACGGCCGCGACATTGTTGTTCAGCCTCGAAAACAGAAACGGATTCCGCCCAAGAATTGGCAAATCCGAGAGTTTCTGGCTATCGATCACTTGCCCGTTCGAGGCATTCGAGCTTTCGAGAATGGGGACTTCCCCGACCACCTGAACAACCTCGCTGGTTGATCCCATCTGGACCCCGAAGTCCAGCGTAAGCAGTTGTTGCGTCGAGATGGTTACCGCACTTCGAGACATGGCTTTGAAACCGCTGGCTGAGACGGTGATGCCGTACGAGCCTGGATCCACCGAGCTGAACACGTACTCGCCGGCCGAGTTCGTGTTCACCGAGCGTTCCACATTTGTGGCTTCATTCTTCAGCTTGACCGTGGCGTCCTCTATGGCCTGTCCGGTCGGGTCGCTCACGATTCCGCGAAGGCCGCCATAGTAGCTCTGCGCAAAAGAACCGATGCCTGACAGCAAAAGCAAAAGCGTGACTCCGACGATTCTCGTTTTCATAGTTTCCCCTTTGGTTTAGATAGCGCCGTCGCTCGGTACTTGGTTCCCGGTTCTCCATTTCCGTTCAGGAAAGACTCGGATAAGGACGATCCTGGCGCAGACGCTGCTCCGGCGCTCCCATGGACGCGGCCTGCTGCGGACTCTCCATCGCTTCCTTAAAGGCCTTCTTGAACAGTTCCATTTCCGCCGGCGTGCCCACGGTCACGCGAACATGGGTGGGCCATGCCGGCCACACGCGGCCGATGTAGATGTTTTTCTTCTCCATGGCGTCAATAAACTGGTGCCCCGGCCTGTTCACATCCACCATCCAACAGTTGCTCTGCGACGGAACAAACGAGTACTTGTTCGCCGATAGCCATGAGAAGACATCGTTCCGAGTATCGGCGTTGATCTTCTTTCTCGCGGGGACCAGCGTCTTGGTTTTCAAGCTGCAGGTGGCTGCCACGACGGCCGTAACCGGCATGGAATTCCATCCATAGGGATCAAGCTTCGCTAGCAAATCCGGCCGCGCAATCGCGAATCCACAGCGCAGCCCGGCCATGCCATAGATTTTTGAGAAGGTGCGCAGCACCACGATCTCCTTGTCGGCGGCGACCAGGTCGAGGCAAGGCGTGGCATCCGAGAAATGGATGTAGGCCTCATCGACCAGGAGAATGGCCCCTTTCGGCTTATTGGCCAGCGCGTACTCGATATCTTCGCGGCTGGTTATCGTGCCGGTTGGATTATTGGGGTTGCAGATATACACGATGCCCGCGCTCGGATCGGCGGCGCTCATGGCCTTCACGTCATGCGCATAGTTCTTTGTGAGGGGAACTTTGCGAATCTTGGCTCCGCTGTAAGCGGCCGCGCGCGTCGGGGCCTCGTACGCGGGGTCGCCCATGACCAGGCTCTTTTCGGGCGATGTGAACGCCAGCACCGTGTAATGCAGCGGCTCGCTCGATCCCGCATAGGCGCGGATATATTCCGGCTTGAGGCCTTCGATGTCCGCGAACGTCTTGATCAATTCCTGAGTGAGCTCGAATTTGTAACGCCCGCCCTTGGGCGCCACGGCCGCCATCGCGGAACAAGCTTCCGCACAGGGACCCAGAGGATTTTCGTTTGCGTTGATCAGCACCGCATCGTCGGGGATCGCCCGGGCCGTGCGGCGCTGCGCGTAAGCCAAGTCGGCTTCGGTCGTGATGCTTGCGAGCGCCCCTGCTGAAGCGATCGCAGCCGTGCGCACGAATGTGCGCCGGGACACACGGAAAAGATCGGAGTAACCAAACGATTCGTGATTCATCTCGCCCCCCTCAAGCTAAGTCTCGGGCCGGAACCAAAAACCCAGTCCCGAACCGCCGCTTCCTTGCAGACACCCGGACACAGCGCACACTTCAACGAAGGCCACCAAGCAAAAAAACGGAACGGGAAGTCAGAACGTGGACTGAGATGCGCGAACACCGACGCACGCGGGCGATGCGGACGCGCGGGCCTGGCACTCCTTACGAGCGTACAAGCCGCACTTCAAAACAGAAGCAGAGCGCACTCTACTTCATCTATACCGGGAGTCAATTCAATCTTTTCTATCGTGTCGAGAAATAAAATGGATGCGCGGCGAACACCGGGGCCTGGTCAGAACGATGAACGACTCTGAAATCAGGGGCGTGCGCACGGGCCCGTAACATGGTTAGCGGGGTAAAGCTCAGTACTCGGTTTTGGCGAGCGCAAGGAGGGAAGCCGCAGGGCTGTCCTGGTGGACTCGTTTATCTTTAAGCCATGTAAGAATTTGTAACGAGCCACGCCTCACGCAAGGTCGGTAGACTGTAAATTGCAATAGAAAGACTGCTCTCCTTGCCCCTTTCCCTGATAAACCGGCGCTTGTGTGGTGCGTGGGCGCTGTTTGGCGGCACCTGTTTAGCGGTCGCGCTGGTGTTGAAACCCGGGCGCTCGCTCATGGCCGTGGGGGACGTAGCCTTGTGCTTTGCGCCGCTGCTCGCTAACGCCGGGCTCTTGTTGAACGCGGGGACGTCAAACTGGCGGCGAAACGCTTTCTGGACCTTGCTGGCGCTCAGTTGTACGGCATGGATGACTGCGCAATTCGGCTGGACCTATTACGAAGTCTATTTACATAAAGCTGTGCCGGCGGTGTTTGGCGGCGACATCGTTATTTTTCTGCATGGCGTACCCACCATAGCTGCGCTAGCGCTGCAACCTCACAGGCAGTGGGTGGGGCGCAACACCGCTCATCGGTATTTAGATCTTGTACTGCTGTTCCTCTGGTGGATCTATCTGTTTCTCTTTATGGTTACCGCCTGGACCAAAGTGAACCCGGATGGCGCGTTGTACGTCCACAATCTAAATTTGCTTTCGCATATTCAAAATCTTGTGATTCTTGCGGGCTTTGGAATGCTGTGGTTGACCACGCGCGGCGCGTGGCGGGTGACCTACGCACATCTGTTTGGCGCGGCCAGCGCCTATACCCTGGCCTCGCTACCCATTAAGTTCGTGACTTTATCCGGAACATACTACGCGCGGAGCCTGTACGACCTCCCGCTTATCGTATCGTTCTTGTGGTATGGCACGGCCGGGATCATCGCCTATCAGATGAGTTTGCGCGAATCGTCCAGCATTCCGAGCGAGCTGAAGATCAAGGAGAAGGGTGCCCGTAACGAGGGGGTATGGCCGGCTCGGCTGGCGATGGTGGCGGTGTTGTCGATGCCGCTGCTGGCAATTTGGTGTGTTCGATCGAGCAGCGATCCGCCGGCAGTGCGGAACTTCCGCTTGCTGGTGACGCTGATCGCGGCAATTCCGCTTAGTTCCCTGGTGTTCTTGCGGCAGAGCTTCCTCAATCGAGAAAGGCAGGAAGTGATCGATGAATCGAATGCCACGCTTGAACACATGACACGAATGCAAACGCAACTGGTGCAGTCGGAGAAACTCATTTCTCTCGGTCAGCTGGCCGCCGGTGCGGCGCACGAAATTAATAATCCACTGACGGCGATCCTGGGGTACGCAGATCTGCTGGCCGCTGATCCGTCTGTCGGAGAAAGAGCCAGGTCGCTGGCGACGAAGATAGGTGATCAGGCTCGCCGTACCAAAACCCTGGTGACCAACCTTCTGACGTTTTCGAGACAAGTTCCGGCGGAGCGCACGCTGCTGGATATAAATGCGGTTGTGGCGACCGCCGTGCAACTTCGCGCCCTTGACCTGCGCGGGGACCGCGTGCGGATTGAGATCCGCACCGAGACGGTATTGCCTGCTGTGCGTGCCGACTCAAATCAACTCGTCCAGGTATGCTTCAACATTGTCAGCAATGCGATCGATGCTTTGGAGGAAGTGGGTGGAGGGGTTTTAACCGTCAAAACTCACCGTGAACGCGCGAATGTGGTGCTGACATTCAGCGATACCGGACCGGGAATAAAAGAGCCGAACCGGGTTTTCGACCCCTTCTATACGACCAAACCGGTGGGCAAAGGAACTGGTTTGGGGTTAAGCATCTGCTACGGGTTGGTTCAGGAGCATGGAGGGACCATAACATGTTTCAATGCGGAGGGAGGCGGGGCTACGTTCCGCGTCGAACTGCCCGCGGTTCTGGCGTTGTTTTCTACCCGTGAGGCCGCGACGCTCGTCGCTCAATCGGGGTCGAAACTCTGACGCATTCGGAATCGGGGCGATCGAAAACGATCAGAATAACGGCCCGGAATGGAAATTGTCTCAACGCGGCTTCGTTCAGGCCAAAGACGATGTTAACTGGTTCTCGCGTGTTTGCTCAGCGTGGGCCTCGTCTAGCAGTCCCCGCAGTTTTTCAGCCAGTGTTTGCACATAAGGATCGATGAAGATACCCCCTGGATTGACGGGAAGTTCAATAATGCCAAGCTGCCCGGAAACGACTCTGCCCCAACCCATTTGCGGATCTCTTAAGTGCGTATAATTTCTCTGAGGTTTAAAAATGGTTACCGGGTCGGGATATGCCTCAGGTACATAAGAAAAATGAGCTTCTTCGTTGATGTTTTCCAAAAAAATATCAGAGCTATTCGATGCACCACCAAAAGGTCTCCTTTTAAGAAGACTGGAAATCTTAACAAAGAACCTCTCCAATTCCCTGTCGCAGGCACCTTTTATTTTCCTTCCGAGATAGGCAAGCTGTTCTTTGGGGCTAAGCCGCAAAAGATTTATCGAATGAAACGCTATCTTTTCGCGGGTGTGAGTGACACCTTCTCTAAACGATAGCTGCAATGGAATACCATTGAAGTTATAGGTGTCGATCATGATTAACAGGGCGACCTTTTCCCCCTGGTTGCGAAGGTTCTGGGCCATCTCGTAAGCAACCTGCCCGCCCATGCAAAAACCACCAAGATAATAAGGACCCTGTGGCTGCAACTCACGAATTTCCTTTAGGTAATGTATAGCCATCTCTTCAACCTTCCGAAGATAGCTCTTGCTGCCATCAAGCCCGCGCGCTTGCAGGCCGAAGAACGGATACTCAGGACCTAAAGATCGCGCCAAATCCCGAAACAGGAGTACATTCCCGCCCGCCCCATGAACACAATAAAACGGTGGCTTACTTCCACCAGGCTGAATGGGAACCAAAGAAGACCAATAGGGAGACCAGCCCTGCTGCCGTAGAAGCTCAGCCAGTTTCTCCACGGTGGGAGCCTGAAACAGCGAGGACAACGGTAGGGTTCGGCCGGTGAGTTGTCTTAGCTCGGAGAAAAGGCGAACCGCCATTAAAGAATCGCCACCAAGATCAAAGAAATTGTCTCCGAGATTCACCGGGTGAACACCCAAAGCTTTCTCCCAGAGCTTGGTCAATTGTAACTCTAGCGTGTCTCGAGGCGCGGAGGGCTTCGATCCAATTTGCGTGATCGAGCGCACCGGGGCAGGCAGCGCTTTACGGTCTACTTTTCCATTGGGGGTCAGCGGAAATCGATCTAAGAATACAAACGATGAAGGCACCATATATTCTGGCAACTTCGCGCGGAGAAACTCTCGTAGATCCGCAGGTTCTAAACGCACTCCTGGCTTGACGATCGCATATCCAACAAGACGCTTCTCCCCGGGATGGTCCTCGCGCACCGCCACAACACAAGTCTCAATGTTCTCGTGTTCCTGCAATCGAACTTCAATCTCGCCCAACTCGATTCGATACCCCTGCACTTTCACCTGGAGATCCTCGCGGCCGAGGAATTCAATGTTGCCATCAGGCAAGTAGCGGCCTAAATCACCGGTTCGATACAAACGAAGTCCGGACTCCAGATCTTGGATGAAACTGGCATTGGTCTTCTGCTCGTCCCGCCAATACCCCTTGGCCAAGCCAATCCCGCCGATGTACAGGTGGCCGGGTACCCATACCGGACAAGCTGCTTGCGCTTGATTCAGCACATGGAAGCTCTGGTTGAGCATAGGCTTGCCGTAAGGTATGCTCTTCCAGTTCGGATCCACGTTTTCTATCGGATATAAAATCGACCAAATGGAGGCCTCGGTAGCGCCTCCCAAGCTGAACACTTTTGTATTCGGTAGAATCCTGCGAATCTGCGCGGGAAGGCCTACCGGGATCCAGTCGCCGCTCATCATAACCAGTCGCAGAGAATGGCCCAACACATCGGCTTCCCCTTTGCCCACTTGGTCGACGAGCAATTGCATGAGCGCCGGCACCGTATTCCATACGGTGACTTTGCCTGTGGCTATGAGATCGGCCCAATGAGCTGCGTCATGGGCGAGGTCGGCAGAGGGCATTACAATCGTGCCACCTGCTGCGAGCAGCCCAAAAATGTCGTAGACGGACAAGTCAAAGCTCAATCGCGAGATGGCCAGTACACGATCCTGAGGTCCAATTCTGAATCGTTGGTTTATATCCAGCACGGTGTTTGTCGCGCCGCGGTGGTCAACCATTACCCCTTTGGGCAGGCCGGTTGAACCTGAAGTGTAGATCACATAGGCAAGGTCTTCTGGTTTTTGCCGCCGCCGGGGAACAGGGGGTCCTGCTTCGCCAGCCTTCAAGAGATCAACCTTTAAGACTTGCACTCCGCCCGGCAGAGACAGACGCTTGTGCACCGCTGACTGCGTCAGTACAACGCTCACCTCGCCGTGTTCGATAAGGTAGCGCTGTCGCTCCGGCGGCAGCTCCGCATCAATGGGCAAATAAGCCCCGCCAGCGAAGTGGATTCCGAGAACGGCCACGACCTGCTCCCACCCTTTTTCCATCAGAACCGCAACCAGCTGATTCGGTTTAACCCCGCGCTCAAGCAATTGATCTTCAATTCGGCACGCACGTCGATACACTTCATCATAGGTGAGCTTGCGCGTCGGTGTAGAAATCGCGATCTGGTTGGGCTGATCGGTGACCTTCTTGAGGAAAAGTGTATGTAACATTTCGCACGGGAATGGCGCGGCGGTGTGATTCACCTGATGACGCAATTCCATCTGCGCTGAAGGTACCAACCTTCGAGTGTTTTCTGCCAGGTCGCGATTCCAACTCGAATCGTCGGCTGCTAACTGTTCGAGCAAAGTTTGGTAACCCTTGAAGAGGTCATCCAAGAGTCCCGCAGGAAACAGTTCCTCGACCGCGTCCCAATTACAAACAAGCTCTCCAGCTTCCTCGCGAACCAGATTATCCAGCCAGACCTGCGGGGTCTGGGTAATGCCGTAGGATATCTTCCCCAGTGGCGGCACGCTGGCACCGGTGCGCGAGGTGTCCAGGTTCAAAAAGCTAGTGAATACCACGGGCATGGTGGTGCGCAGGGATTCCCCTTGGGTCCGGGAGAGTTCCCGAAGCACCCTAATGCCACTAAAATATCGATGATCGAGATCACTCCAAAGCTGGTCCTGAATGCGCCGGGCACGAACTTCAAAGGTGCCCTGTGGGGCGTTATCTACGGCCAGCATGTTGAGCGATGTAAAGTCGCCGACGACGTCGTTGACTTGAGCATGCAGGGGAAGTCGATTAAAAAGTGTCAAATTGAGGGTGAATTTGGGACTCTTACTCCAAATACTCAGAACCTCGGCAAATGCGGCCAATAGCACTGCCGGGGGAGTTAGCCCGGCCCGGGTAGCGCGGTTTTTCAACCGATTCCATGCATCAGGCTGCAACCTTGTAGCCCTGCGTACGAAGCGCGCGCGCGTGACCGCGTTCGGACTTTTTGCTAACGGAAGATCCGGCGCCGGGGGAAGCGATGGCAGGCGGCGAGTCCAGTACTCTTGTGAACGCCGATACGCTTCGGAATGTTGCAGGGCACTTTCCGCCCGAACATAATCACGAAACGAAATCTCAAGAGCAGCCAGAGAAGCTTCTGGGTTGCGATAAAGCTCGGTGAATTCCTGAGTAAGAATTTGAATGCTCTTGGCATCCAGGATCAAAAGATCTAGGCTAATGTGAAGTTTAGCGCGCCGATCTTCTACCAGCGAAGCCCGTATCTGAAATAGAGGCCACTCGGTACTTGGCAAGACTTGGTGGGACATGCGCCCGCGAACATCGTTCAACTGTTTAGCGGTTGCTTCCGGGTTGTGTCCCCGCAGATCTAAGATTTCGACGTGGTAATAAGGCACATGCTCTAAAATCTGCTGCCGCCCGTCGGCCAAGACGACGGCGCGCAGCATGTCATGGCGCGCGATCAGGCGTTGTAAAACGAGTTCGAAGCGCTCGCGATCAAACGGTTCAAAATCAACTTCGGTATAGACGTGACATGCCACATTGCCCAACTCGAGAGAGTCGCCACGCCCGATCCAGTAGGCTTGTTGAATATCGCTAAGGGCGAATGGTTGATAGCGATGCTCTGGCGCAGGAACAATAACCGGAAGGGGAACATAACCCGAAGTCTCGTTCTTCCGCTGTTCAATGACCGCGGCCAGGTCGGCCACCGTAGGCGACTCGAACAGGCAACGCAGGGGCAATTCGACACCAAACGCCTCTTGGACCCGAAAGATGAGCTTGGCGGCGAGTAAAGAATGTCCCCCTAGCTCTAAAAAGCTGTCGTACATCCCGACCTGTTGCAGCCCGAATACTTCCCGCCAAATTCCCGCGAGCATTTCCTCGGGAGCGTTCCGCGGAAGCACGGACTTTTCTGTAGGATCGGAGGGTGCTTGCTTCAGCGCAGTTCCTTTTCCGCCTAGGCGCTGCCGAAGTTCATTAAGAAAACGAGCAGCCTCACGTCCCTCGGAAACCTGATGGTCGAACACTAAGATCAAATGAAAGACATTTTCGTGATTTTCAGCGGTTTGAAACTCGCTGCACACCGCCAGGATGGCCGACTGTCCCTGATTGATCAGAGGATGAAACGAATGGACGCCCTCGCTGGACAAGTCGGTGATGGTGAACGTCCCTCCCTTTAGCGACTCCACCGAGATTTCATTACTGAGATACTGAATCAGGAACTCGCGCATCTCGTTGGCTATCTCGGAGACATTTTTCTTGTCAGCGTCACGAATAACCGGAACGATCAACCCTCGGCCGGCATCGAGTGCAAAGCCGATGTTTATGGCGTCGTAATAATTGACACACCCTGCTTGGTAATAGCCGTTGAAGACCGGGTATTTGCGAAGCAGACGGGCCACCTCGAAAATAATTAAGGCGGTCACATCGGCCCGGATCCCAGTTTCCTTTTCTGCGGCGGCGTGCAGGCCGGCTGTGGAACATCTAACGGTGACTGCCGAGGGCAGCGTGTTCTGGTACGCCGACCATAGGTATTTCGCTTCTAACCGTTTGCTGCGCGCTAATTTTTCTGTTCGGAATGTAACCCCAGCGGCCGGTACCGGCGCCTCGCGCGTAGGGTAGGCGCTGGAGATTGTGGAGGATGGCAAATCCTTCCGGCGCGCCATTTCTTCCTTCACTACTTTAAGGACATCTTGCGAACGAACCAGGCCCAAGCCTTCGAATTGACTTGCGTCCAAACCCCATTCCTTAATCAGATCCAGAGCCTGTTGCGTAAAGCGTGGACTCCGTTCTTTAGCCGCGACCGGAGGCCGCACTGTCGACGCTAATTCCTGTTTGGGTTGATCGGTTGGGCTGTTTGGGATTCCCGGCTGCAAACCAACTTCGCTCTGGGGGCCATCGATAAGATGAGCAGTCGCTGGAAGGGGCGCTTCAGCTCGGTCGCAGATATAACCTAAAACTTGTCCAATCTTTACCTCTTCGCCTTTTTGACACGCGTGTCGAAGAAAACCGCTTGCCGGGGCAGCAATTTCCATATTGGCCTTGCTCGTTTCAACCTCGACGATCACCTGTCCTTTTTCTACCCTGCTGCGCTCCGCGGCTAGCCATTGCAAAACGCACACGGAATCGTCGTTAACGTTATCGCGTTCCACCAATATTGGAGTCAGACCAGTCATTGGTTCATGATCTCCAACGCAGCTTCGATCACATGCGTTTCGCCAGGCAGGAGTTCTCCCTCGAGCACCCCGCACGACGGTATAGAATGTCGGGGCGGACCCACCCGTCGTACGCTCTTGAGAATACCAGGGGCGGATTCGTGTATCTGGGCAATCACTTCTGCGCCGAATGCGGCAAAATTCTGACCTTCTTCAACAATGACCAATCGGCCCGACTCGCGGATGGATTCAATGATCGGCCACGGATTGAACGGGTAAAGCTGTATCGGGCACAAAACCTCGCAAACAATTTCATATTGATCGAGAAGTTTGTCGGCGGCTTTTTCGACTTCAGGCAGCATCCCGCCGTAGCACAGCATCGTTAGATCTGGTTTTCCTTCCGGGCGCAAGCGCGTGGTTGGGTACAGCTCGTCGCTATGCTCCCACGCAAACCCGGCAGGCGCCTCGTTAGACACCCGGACACCGTACAGCAACTTGTTTTCAATCACGATAACCGGGCGGTCGATGGTCCGGAATAGAGTGTCGAAAACCAGCGCGGGATCGTATCGATGATGGATGGCCAGCATAACCGTGCCCGGCAGACCAAGGAAATGCTTCTCCAGGCTTTGGCTATGCGTGGCACCGTAGCCGCGTCGCCCGCCCATCGGAGTCCGGACGATAAGGGGAACATTCACTTTCTCGTTGTAGATGTAGCGGAATTTGGAGGCATGGTTGATTAATTGATCCGCGGCCAAAGGAAGAAAATCGCCAAACATAATTTCACAGACCGGCAATCGTCCACTAAGGGCCAGGCCATTGCCAACTCCTATGATGGCTGCCTCACTGATCGGGGTGTTTCGTACCCGACCGGGGAATTCCGCACTCAAATCCTTGGTGACCTTAAAAGCGCCTCCGTACGGACCCTCTATATCTTCGCCGATCAACAGAATCCGCTCGTCGCGTCGCATGTTACGTTGTAGGGCGGCATGAATCCTGTTGACCACTCGATCGGAAGTTTCATTGGCTATCGAACGCCACGCTGTCGCGCCATAGGGAGGCACGGCTTCGTCGACGGCCATCGATTCGGCGTAACCATCCCGGTCGGCCTGGGCTATCGATGTATTGATCCGCTCGTCAATTTCAGCCTGAATTTGACGCGAAGCCTCAGGAAATTCTCTTGTAAAAAGGGTAATGGGGTCCTTCGCCCAGTAGCTCTCCACCTCGTTACGGTCCCGATCGTCATCCCCTTTGGAATGGGCCATCAAACGATAGGTATCAACTTGTAAAAAAACAGGTTTGCGCTGCTCACGAACCCACGACACGCAGTCGCTGGTAATCTCCAGCAGGTCTTCGGGTTTCCAGGTATTGCCATGTGCTGTCCTGATTCCGAAGGCGCTGGCTCGAGCACAAATATCTCCCGCGAGTGTTTGCTTTTGGGGCGTACTTTGCGCGTAGTAATTGTTCTCCAGAACAATCAGTAGCGGTAAATTCCATTGCGAGGCGATATTCAGCGCTTCGTAAAGCGCACCTTCGCCAAGCGTGCCGTCTCCGACAAAAACCACGGTTATATTGGAGCTGTTGCTTAATTTTTGTTCCAGCGCCAGACCCGCTGAGACCGGGACGATCCCCCCCTGGACACCGCTGCTGAAAAAATCACGGGCGCAAAGATTTTGGCTTCCACCGTGGCCTCCGCAGACCCCGGTTTTTTTCCCCATTACTTCAGCGACGAGACCATACACATCATCGGTTCGTGCCAGGAAATGGCCATGCCCCCGATGATTGCTGTATATCCTATCGCCATCCTTTAAGGACTCGGCGACGGCTATTCCGGTCCATTCTTGACCGATGCAGGTGTGCACCGTTCCGAAAAGTTTACCCTCGGAAAACATTGTTAGCAGACGTTGTTCGACCTTTCGAATAAGCAGGGCTCGGGCATAGAGACTGGTTCGTCTCTGCTCGTCTATTCTTGTCTGGATCGACTCGATGGCCATAGAATCCAAATGAACCCTCGTCTAAGGTAACAAGCCTTTTCGTCGATGGCCCCACGGATACATCATCGTTTTTTCGCCCTGCGGATCCGCCTGGTAAGCGCGCGCGAGGTGAATTCCGTCCCGGCGATGAATCGAACCAGGGGCCCGAAACTCCACGCCGCAGGCGCTCCAAGAAAGTGCAGCCCCGGTAACGAAGTCTCAAATCCTGAATCGACGCGTGGATAACCGTCCACAGTGTCCAACCCTTCCAGAATTCTTGGCGAAAGAAAGCTATACCGAGCAACGTCCACGCGATAGCCGGTTGCCAGAACGACATGATCTACGGTTCGTTCGCTGCCGTCATTGAGCTCGACCGCGAGGCGCTCGCCTTGGGCCTGAACCCGAACCACGAACCGGCTCGCGAGAATAGGCATTTCTTTCTTGTCGACGACATACTTATAAGAAAACACCGGCCGGATCGCACGCCGATCCGACCAATCCTTGGTGTAGCGCGGCAATCGACGAAACAAATTCGGTCGCTGGATGATTAAGCTCAGACCCGGAGGTCCAACATCGGCCCGGGAATGAAACCATCGCTGACTTCTGAGCCATCCCCCCCAGGAAACCGGACCCGAACAGCATAGGTTGTCTGACCATGCCCGCTGGGCTCGCGCAGCAAGGGATTGCGACCGAATCAAGATCTCCACACGGGCCCCGGCTCCCCCCAAAAAGGCCGCCGACTCGAGAGAACTCTGTCCTCCGCCAATGACCAAAACCTCTTTGCCCCGGAATCGCTCGTACTCGTGTTTGTCCGAGGAATGCGTAACCAACGATTTGGGAAAGCCGTCGAACGCTGGTGGCCGATGGGTGAAGGACTCGATGCCGGTAGCGACCACAACTCGCTTGGTGGGGAGAATTTCTCCGTCTTCGAGAGTGAGCTGATATCCATCAGAAACGGGTTCAATACAAACTACTTTGCGCCGGTCGGACTGCACACTGCCCTGTTGATGGAACCAGTGGCCATATTTAATGAAATCTCCCACAGGCAATGGGTCTTGCAAACCATGATTTCCATTCACCGCCCGGTAGGCATCCAAGCTCAGTCGATTTTCAGGATCCGCGATATGTGATGCCGGTCGCCAAGACCGCAGAAGCATTTTCGAAGGCATGTGGCGCTCCCAGAAAGACATGGGTTCGCCAAACACTTTCAAATCCAGGCCCCTGATCTGCCGAAGGTGTGCGGCAGCAGACATGCCATAAGGTCCAGCACCGACAATCACCAAGTCATGCATAGGCTTTTAGTTACCATCCTATAGATTTTTGAGGAACGCCTCGGAATCTTGTTCGCTTCGGTTCGCAAGACACACGCAGGATCTTTCTACTATTTAAGTTGAATAAGCTCGGATTTTGGTCCATCGGCTCGGCGCAGCCATTCTTCGCGCCAATAGAAAAAACAAGCCCGGTCACAGCGCATCAATAGCCCATCGCAGTGAGCTTGGTCCAAAAGGACGGTATTTTTGAGGCGACGAACCTTGCCGGACTCCTCTTGGTACATTGTCTCCATCCGTTTGAACACCTTGAAGCGCCGACCGCAGAACTCTTTCATTGAGGGGACATAGGCCAACCCGTTGAGCCGACCGTGTTCATCCAAAGTCTGCAAGATTTCGGCCTCGGACTTGACCTCTATGTACTCGCCCGCCTGGAGCTTAAGTACGTCCTCCGGCCGGCGGATGTTTTCTGCCACCTCATCGGTGGTCGCCGCAGCAAACGGTGTGGGACCGGACATCGATGGCCCCGATTCAGCGGTGAGCCGGTCTGCGAGGAAGCCCAGCACCTTTCCGAGGGTGGCTTTAACTCCGTAACGGCGCAGCTGTTCTCGAGCGCGGCGCGCGAGGTCTATGCTCCGCGGCATAGGCTCAGAGCCACTTTCGAATGTGTTGGCCTGGCAATCTGTATCTGTCTTATCGGGTTGTGCCATAATTAGGTGCTCCTACTCAATCAAGAATGCTTTCCACACCCCAGCGATGTCATAAGTAGCCATAAAGCCATTCCCCAATGCGGGCGGTCATGGAAAGCGGCACGTGTTGCCAAGCACGTCCTAACGCTTCCCGCAGCTTGCGCGATGTGCCACCACTGGTCCTTTCGTGATGGTAAGGGTAGTAGTGACGATACAGGGGCTTAGGCATAGAGCCCCACTTGGTTTTGAATCGGACCAGCTCGGGATGCTCTTCGGCAACCTCGCCGAAATCAAATAGGCGATAACCATCGTGGCAAGCGTTCTGAATGGCTTCCCAAAGAATAATGTCATTGGCATGGGTGGTGAGGTGCCGCGTCAGAGCTCCGGTGAACGCATAAAAAACGGTCTTACCCTTCATTAGGAAAATAGAGCCGGCGATGAGGGTCTTGCCACTCGAGTGGACTTGCTCGGCGAGGAGCAGTTTCATGGATCCGCATCCCCTGAGGTCACGCCAGAGAGAACCGAACAGCTTATAAGAGCGAGGTGGAACAAAGTTTCGCCGCATGGTGGCGAGATAAAGGCGATACCAGGCTTCCAAATCAGCTGTCGTTTCGGCAAGGCGAACCACTAACCCAAGTTTCACAGCTTTTTGGACTCCCCACTTCACTCTGTGACGGCTTCTAGCGTCTCCGAAAGTCAGTTGATCCCGAGACTTAGGTAGCGCCAAGACGTATGTCGGTCTCCATTCGGCGCAAATCAGGCGGTCATGAGTTTCTTGGGGCAGAGGACTGTCCATCTTGATCTGAAGTTGTGTATTATTTTTCTTTGCAAGCTCGACTGCAGCGCCGAGCAATAACTTTGTCGCCTCAGAACTCGTGGCGATCGGACCGACGAACGGAGTACGAGGCAATGAGCAAATACGACGTTTTGTTTGGTGATTGGCAACATTAAAAGGGAGGCCGCGAGTATAGGCAAGAGGCATAATCCCGCACAGCGACCCATCGTCGCCCTCGCACGCCAACATCCAACATTCTTGGCCTGACTCCTCCTGGAGAGCGTTTAACCAGCTGGGATAGTGGTAAATCAGGGCGCTCGGATGGGACGATAGAAATGGAATAACTCTCGTATCATTCCGGAAATCAATCGACCTTACTCGTAATTTACCTGAACTGATACTGCCACTTGTAAGTTGATGGCTGGTTAGGGCCACAGCGCGGGTCTCCATTCTCGCTATATAGGGAGGACAGCAGACGCATCGCGCTTTCGTCCTCGAACGGCTCTGGTTCAGAGTGCCCATATAACTCTGAAGATACGATACCGGACCTGTATACTACGGGCAGTAAAGACTACACATACCTCGTCCTACCTGGAATTATCTTGTTAAGTGCACTTCACATGCCAACCTCATTTTGCGCCCGCAACGATTAATCTAGCTTAACACTAGTGTTTTCAGTATGTTAAGTGCTACTTGTGGGTCTGGAATTGTAACTGAACCTGGGCTGCGGTGGAAAGGGTTTTCCCACAATGCTCGGAATGCTTCCTCTGTTTAGACGCCTCCCAGCCGGAAATGGCCTCGCCAGGACAAGATACTGTCTAAAGTTCGAAACTGCGACCAGGATGTCCGAATCGGGCGATACTGACACCATGTAAACACCAGCGCCGCTGCAGCGCCGGCAGTGTCCAGTAGAACGTCGAATGGCGACGGGCCTCTATTGGGCACAAACACCTGGTGCAATTCGTCGGACGCAGCCCAGCACGCCGCGAGAACTAGGGTTGTAACCGCCCAACAGAGTCGCCAACCTGAACGACCGCGACGAATCCCGCTGAAAAGAAATAAACTGAAAATGAAATATTCAATGAAATGCGAACTCTTACGTATTAAGTGATGCGCCCGAAGTAAAGTTCCTTGAGAGGCGAACGGAAACAGCCAGTGCAGCAGCGGGACAATCAGACGGGATGTGTGGCTCTCAGAAAAGGCCCTGGTGGACACGCTCCAGATGATCAAGCCCCAACGAAGAACGGGCCCCCAGTACCGGAGTAACTCAAGGAATGGATTAGCACTGCGGGGCTGCTCGGGTGGCACGTGCGGAGTCTAACACGAGCCTCGCAAATTCATTGATGGCAAGCTGATTTCCTAGTGCGATCCCATTCCGTCTCCACCTGCAAAAAACGTTTCCCTCGCGCTCGCTCAAGAGCGCGGAGCCGATCCCGCATCAGCACTAGACGCGGCCTACAGAAAATTGTCCTACCCAAAGCCGGTTGCTAACCGTGTGATCCAGTCCAGTAGATAGACGGAGTCTTAATTCCAGAATCTTAAGTCTTCCCTCGAACCGCATATCTCACGCAAACCAGATCGTTTTTTTTTCGGCCGGTACCATGGCTACATGTTCTGTTTAAGGTCCCGGTTGGCCTGAAGGACAGTTGCAGGGTCAGGAGTTCAGGTCCACCCGGACTGCTGGCCACGCCGAAAGTACCATGAACCGCAATTAGTCCTCAGACCAGTAGGCCCCCAAAGCACCAAACCCCACACTGCTCCTGTTGATGAAACCAATTCTCTATTTGACGAAAACCTTTATGGTGAAACTGCATCTTTGTAAGGCGCTGCGAACAAAATGTTTAGCATTCTCCCTTGTGCTTCTTGCGGTGAGCACCAACTTAGCCCTAGTGGGTTGTACCGGACTCACCAGTGCCTCGACGAAACCACCGCAGGGGGCTTCTATGGCCATCGTCCCTTCGAGCATCGCGTTTGGTAGCGTCGCAGTTGGAGCCACGAACACCCAAAACGTGAGGGTCGGCAATGTGGGGGATGCAAACCTGGTCATCTCGCAAGCTACCGTGGCTGGAACCGCCTTCCGTCTGAGCGGGCTCAACGTACCCCTGACGATCGCACCGGGTCAGTCCATGATGTTTACTGCGAGTTTTACGCCGACCGCAGCCGGCCCCGCGACAGGTAACCTTTCAGTTGTAAGCAATGCACCACCCACACCGGTTACAATTGCGCTCAGCGGCACAGGCTTGGCTACCAGTTCCCAGCTCTCGGCTAGTCCCAGTGCGCTGAGCTATGGCAATGTCAGCGTGGGCACAACGGCGACGCATATCGTTACACTCACCAACGGCGGCAATTCCAGCGTGAGCATCTCGCAAATCACTCCCACCGGCGCCACCTTCACTGTTACCGGACTGGCACTCCCGCTCACATTGTCCGCCGGACAGACCGCCGGTTTCAATGTTGTGTTTTCTCCGACCAGCCTCGGCAGCCAAAGCGGCACGGTTACGATCCTGAGCACGGCTTCGAATTCCCCGGCCACTGTCTCCGCCAGCGGATCCGGTATCGCCACCCCTACCCCTTCTATTTCCGTGGCTCCTTCCAGCATCGCCTTTGGTACCGTCGCCATAGGAACCACAAATACTCAAACCGTGAGGGTGAGCAATCCGGGGAATGCAAACCTGGTCATCTCGCAAGCCACCGTGGCGGGAACCGCCTTCAGTGTGAGCGGGCCGAGCGTACCTGTTACGATCGCACCTGGGCAGTCCATGACATTTACTGTGGGTTTCACACCCAGCGCGGGCGGGCTCGTGACCGGTAGTTTATCACTGGCCAGCAATGCACCGACCACACCCCTTGCGATTCCTCTCAACGGCACAGGCTTGGCTCCCAGTTTGCTGCTCTCGGCTAGTCCCAGTGTGCTGACCTATGGCAATGTCAGCGTGGGCACAACGGCGATGCATATCGTTACACTCACCAACACCGGCAATTCCAACGTGAGCATCTCGCAAATCACTCCTACCGGCGCGGCCTTCACTGTTACCGGACTGGCACTCCCGCTCGCATTGTCCGCCGGACAAACCGCCGGTTTCAATGTTGTGTTTTCTCCGACCAGGCTCGGCAGCCAAAGCGGCACGGTTACGATCCTGAGCACGGCTTCGAATTCCCCGGCCACTGTCTCCGCCAGCGGATCCGGCATCGCCACCCCTACCCCTTCTATTTCCGTGGCTCCTTCCAGCATCGCCTTTGGTACCGTCGCCATAGGAACCACAAATACTCAAACCGTGAGAGTGAGCAATCCGGGGAATGCAAACCTGGTCATCTCGCAAGCTACCGTGGCGGGAACCGTCTTCAGTGTGAGCGGGCTCAGCGTACCTGTTACGGTCGCACCGGGGCAGTCCATGACATTTACTGTGGGTTTCACACCCAGCGCGAGCGGGCTCGTGACCGCTAGTTTATCACTGGCAAGCAATGCACCGACCACACCCATTGCGATTCCCCTCAGCGGGACAGGCTTGGCTGCCAGTTTGCTGCTCTCGGCTAGCCCCAGTGCGCTGAGCTTTGGGGACGTCAGCGTGGGCAGCAGTGGGACACAAACAGTTACACTCACCAACACCGGGAATTCCGACGTGAGCGTCTCGCAAGTCACTCCTACCGGCGCGGCCTTCAGTGTAACCGGACTGGCACTCCCAGTCACAGTGTCGCCCGGGCAGACGGCCAGCCTCAATGTGGTGTTTGCTCCGCTCGGTGTGGGGAGTCAGACCAGTACCGTTACGATCCGGAGCACAGCTTCGAACTCTCCGGCCATCGTTTCTGCGGCTGGTGTCGGGATTCAGCCGGTTGCCCATTCCGCTACCTTGAGCTGGGATCCAAGTACATCAACTGTGGTCGGATACTATGTGTATCGCGGCGCGCAGTCAGGCGGACCCTATACCCTACTCAACAGTTCTTCGGTGGCCGCAACCGGGTACCCGGATCTCACCGTGCAAGCGGGCCTAACCTACTTCTACGTGGTTACGGCCGTTGACTCGAGCGCTGTGGAGAGTGCTTTCTCGAACGAGGTTTCGGCCACGATACCAACGCCCTAGCTTGCAAGGGGTGTCGTAACTGCTTGTTTGAATGTATAAGTCGCGTTATACCGGAATCGGCGAACGGTTAGCTCCTTCGCGGTACAGTGTGCTACCTGTACCGCGACTAGACTAATGGCCAGTAGATTCCCCTCCGCTGTGAACCCTACACTTCCAAACCGTGCTACGTGTAAATTGGGCGAGATTTCATCTTCCGGGCCTCATCTCCCGCCGCCAGCCCCAACAGACACAGCTCAATTGGGCATTCCTTTTTATTGTGTTGGGTTTGCTTGGAAGTCTGAGTCTTGAAAGCTGCGCCGGACTTACAACCGACGCACTGAAACCAAGAATTTCCGTTGCTCCTTCGAGCATCACCTTTGGATCGGTAATGCTAGGAGCCACAAACACGCAAAGCTTGACTGTGAGCAACCCGGGGGGCGGAAACCTAATTATCTCGGGAGCTACGGTAACTGGAACGAGTTTCAACGTAAGTGGGCTCAGCGTACCGCTGATGGTCGCCCCAGGTCGGTCCATGACCTTTGCTGTGAGTTTCACACCAAGCACAGCGGGCTCGGTAACAGGCAGCCTTTCGCTTCTGAGTAATGCGCCAACCCCGCCGCTTACCATTGGCCTCGGCGGCACAGGCATGACCTCGGATCTGCAACTTTCTGTCAACCCAAGCACAGTAAGTTTCGGTGACGTGATTGTGGGTGGCAGCAGCACGAAAAATATCACGCTCGCCAATACAGGAAATGGGGATGTAACGGTATCGCGCGTGATCATAACCGGAGTGAGCCTGACTGAGACCGGTTTAACTCTGCCGCTCACTTTATCAGCGCGTCAGTCCGCCAATTTCAACGTTGTGTTCGCTCCTAGTAGTGTCGGCGCTTTAGCCGGCAGCATCACGGTCATGAGTAGTGCCTCAAACTCGCCAGCGACTATTCCGCTGAGCGGGGCCGGTGTAAGCACTGCCCTCCAGCTCTCGGCTAATCCCAGCACCCTGAATTTCGGGAATGTCGCGGTAGGCAGCACCGGGACACAGACGGTAACTCTCAGCAACACCGGGAATTCCAATGTGACTGTCTCGCAGATAGACCTTACCGGGGCGGCGTCTTTCAGTGTCACAGGACTGGCGCTCCCGGTCACCTTGTCGGCCGGACAGACCTCCAGCCTCAACGTGGTGTTTGCTCCGCAAGCTACCGGCGACGTACTTGGTACTATTTCCGCGATCAGCACCGCGAGCAATTCACCGTCGACAGTTTCCTTGACCGGTTCAGGGACACAAGCGACCTCGCATTCGGTCCTCTTGAGCTGGGAGGCCAGCAGATCCAGAGTCGAGGGTTATTACGTCTACCGCAGCACGCAGCCCGGCAGTGCCTACGGGAGACTCAATCCGGTACCGGCGGCCACGCTCAGTTACACCGACACTGCGGTTAGCGGAGGCCAAACCTACTTCTACGTGGTGTCCGCGGTGGCCAATGATGAGCAGGAAGAGGAGAGCGAGTTTTCAGAAGAGGCGTCGGTAACCATACCCTTGCCTTAACTCCTATAGCCCAGTTGTTGAAAACTTCAACCCAACGCTCACACGTTAAACGGTTAAACCCATGTTTGACGCACACACTTCGGGAAGCTGAAAACTATTCATTCGCCAATGCTCGCGCAGAAAACGCCGCTTAAAGCGATCGGCAACGGAATTAGAGGCTTTCAGCTTCGAAGGGATGTACGAGCGTGGGACGAAGGGAGGAGGGTTTTCGAGGGGCGCCTGGATGAGCCCGAGCGAGACCGTACCAGGGTTTAACGATAGCCGGAACGCCTGTGGCGGTAAACGTAACCCGGACGCAACGTCATTTACTCTAAGACTTGCGGTGAGGGACCTTTCTCGCGGGCAATCCCATGCCATGAGCCAGAAGGACGGCAATAAGATGATTGCGTTGGAACCAGGACGGTCAATGGCGCAGTACTAGCCAATATGTTTATAGAGGAGATTGCCGACCATAGACAGAACGCTGTCGGGTGCGTGAGCCAGGATTCGCTTTGCGATTTTCAGTTTCCAGCCTAGGGTAAGGGGTTGAGAAAGACCCGCGGGGCTTCGCGCATACGTCAATGTCGATCGCTTGGCACCCCAGCGGTCTTTGAACGTTATTAATCCGCTGTTGTCGCTTTCCGAGCGACCAAGGTCGAATGTTTCGAGGCGGCTCTGCTTGCCGTCCTGAATCGATCTCCAGAACAGAAAGTGCATGCCCCCCAGATTGTTGAACCGGGCGTCGGAGCAACCGTACTTGTAGACCAGAGTATCTTTATAAGAGAGCGTCAAAATACTGGCGATAGGCTGTTTGTTCTTGAAGGCGACGCGTATCTTGAGTCGTTCGCCGAAGCATTCAACTAGATTCTGAAACCATTTTCGAGGCTGGGGAGGCAGACGATGGCGCCTGCGAGTGAGTAATTGCAAGCGATAGAAACTATCGAGCAGCGAAGAGGAGCGACCTTCTTCTTCGGTCAGACCTTCGCGCTCCGCGCGCCGAATCTTTCTCTGTATCGAGTCCTTGTGAAAGTTTCGAAAAATTGTGTCGAGCGCCGGAGTGATATCAAGCTGATGAAAACAATGGGTCTCGGTCGTTTGAAAAAGTGCAGCGGTCAGGTTGAGAGGGTGGAGAGGACGTATCTCAATATATCGCCAGTTTTGCTCGGCAGACTGCCCGCGCAGAGCGGTGAGCAAATCTTGCAGGTCTGCTGGATTATCGACTAGCGGGTCGCAATGGTCGGAGAATGGCAGCGAGACCAGCCGGCGTCCTGTAATCGGGCTGTCAATCTGACAAAAGACCAGACCATTCTGCAAATCGGCGCCCGGAGCCGCAGTGGTATAGACGATCGGTTCATATCCATACGCTTTGTGAAGAGCCTCGAGCCAGGCAAACGTATGGAAAACCGAGGCGCCCGAGTGCCGCTCCAAAAAGTTTGTCCATCGTTGGTCCTTGAGAGGGTCAATTTTGTAAAGTGTCATGCGTTTACTGCGAGGGAGAAAGAGCTTGACTACCGTTTAGACCCCGGGTCTTGAAACAACCCCTGCGAAAGGGGAGCACTGCGATCCTCGGGAACCCCGAAATCTCTGTCAGCCTGGTCTGCGATATCTTGGGTCCGCGCTTCGGAGCGCTTGAGGAGCATAAGCAAGGACGCTAGCAACACAAGCCCCAGAAGGAAAAACAGGATTCCGCCATTCTTGTGCAGGCGGCCATGCAGGAAACCTGGATGCACATAGACCGCGAGCGTCGATAGCGTCACGATTCGCACACCATTTTTCAGCACGCCGATCGGGAAGACAAGAAGGCAAAAAAAAACCTTCCTCCAGGTAGTTCTCAGAGAGATGTGGCTGGCCACGACCGCTGTGATCAGCAATGCCAGGGTTGACCGGATCCCGCTGCACTCTTCAGCCACGCGTATCGTGACGCCGGGCAGCGTAAAATCGAAGCCTTGTTGGAAAACGGGAATTCCCAAAAGTTTGAAAAGCATCGCTGCGGCCTGAGCGCTTCCCTTCTGCAGCCAAACAATGGTTGCTCCCAGGATTGGCGTAGGAATGGGAATCATAAAGACAAGGAACAGCAACGGAAAGCTTGCTGCGCGAAGTGCTCTGTTCCCGAAAAACAAGGCAAAAGTACCCGCCCAAAATAACGCGAGCCCCAGCATCAGAATGGATAATGAGTCCCGTGAACTCCAGCCCAGGGAATTTAGAGAACCCACTGCGAAGAGCACACCACCTATTAGGGCGAGAACACTGCCGGTCTTCCATCCTGAGGACGGTTGGGGAAAAATAGTTTTCCGTTCCCCATAGACAAGCAACAGACTGAATATGGGAATGAGTGGGATATGTGAGTACGTCTCATTCTCCCAGGCAAGAACCATCAGAGAACGCATCGCCTTCCAGGCTAGCAGAATGGGTAGAATACCGAGGAAGGCGAACCCAATGAGGCGTAGATACTTCTGTTGATCCTTAGCGTCCAAAATTCCGTTCCTTACTGTGATTTGGTCTTCGAGGTATCAAAATTCCCCACGGTCAGCTGGTCACCGCCCGGACCTACGCTAGCTCGTAAACCAATTTTCCATTTTCCTGTTTGGCATAGGCTAATCGCGCCCTCTCGTTTTCCGGCCCTTCGATTGCCCAATCATCCCCACGGCGGACAAGCTTCATCTGCGTCCGCGCTCTCCACCAACGATCGACCTCGCCGGGTAAAGCCATCCATACCTTCTCTTGCGTAATCAGCGGTCGCAGGTACTCGAGCAGTGCCTGGTAGGTCTTTTGGGCCCGCGGTTCAAATACATAATCTGGATGGACGATGAAACTCATGACCCCGTGTTTCTCCCGAATGAGCGCGAATTGCTCCTTCCAAAGATTAATCGAATAGTCTCCCAGGATGTGAAACAGAGAGTAGTCCTGCACAGCGGTTAGCGGGATCTCCAGGATCTTCCCAACAAAATAGGGCATGACCGTGCAACAACCGCCGCGCTGCGGCTCGAGGTGCCCCACACACGGCACGGACATATCGTAGGAGAAGTCAAAAGCGTCGTACCAGTCCTGATTCCTGTACATCGCTCCGGAGCGAAAACCGTGCGCCTGATACCTGCGAATGTAGTCGTTGATTTTGTGTGCCCGGCGAAGAAACTCCTCTCGCTCGAGATACAGAGACCCGTCGTGGCTCAAATCGTGAATATTGAACTCAAATCCGCGCCCGCGAATCTCGCTGACGTATTCATCGGTGACTTCATAACGTCCCTCGGGCACAACCTGGAAGGAGGCTTTGATCCCATAGGATTGATCGAGATCGATGAGTTTGGGAGTGAGGTCGCGGCCAGCGGAAGTCTCCACATCGTGGGTCATGATCACGCAGCACGGCGCGCCGTCAGGCCAGAACCAGATAAATGGTATTTTTTGCAGGCCTTGTGCCTGCATGGAAGCCTTCAATAATTCTTCGTGAAGATTGTCTACCGTGCAGTCCACCGGCCAGGCCGGAAAGCGCAATTCTTGCCAGTCGCTAAAGTAAATCTTTTGAACGTGTCGGCGGAAAGAGATGGGTATAGGTAAGTTTTCTCGAATTAAATAATAGATCTTGCGGACAAGCGCATTGTTGGCAATCCGGCCGTTTCCATTGAACTGGGAGAGTATGTAGCGCTCGTTGCGAAGGTTCTTGATCACCTGCGTAGGGTCAAAAGGTAAACAGATCTTTGAACCCTCGAAGTGCACATCTCGGGACACGTCGTATCTATCTTGGCGGGTGATCCTCGAGGTCAATTGCGATTTGCATTGCCCATAGCAACTTGCCGCCGAGCCGAAGCGAAAAAACCCGGGCTCCCCAGACGGTTCGGGGAATTGTGCCAAGCATGGAAACTCCAGTGGCAATCGATAATACTCTGACAGATTTCGTTCCATACTTTGGGTTCGGCTTCTTTCTTGTCAGTAGCTATTTGCCGCCGCAGGTTCTGTCACTGCACTTACTGCGCCATTGTGGCTCTAGGATATCAGCTATGTTTGCTAATTATTTGTCTCTGTCAAAAAAAAATGCCTTTCTCGATAATGACGTTTCACGCCCGGCGTGAGCCAAGTGCCGGATGAAGACGATCGATGCGGAAAAAACTTTCCCGCGCTAGGCCGGGCGCGTGCCTCGAGCGGTCGCATAAGTTGTATGTTTATCACGAGTTGCTAACGACCGGGTAACTACTTTCGTGCGGGAGTCGTGGGGGCTTTATAGGCGGTAGCGACCGGATCGCAGAGCGGCGCAGACGGTGACGGGATGCGCAAGGCCCCCGAACCATGCCCCCAACAGCGTCAGCGCAAACCGAAGAACGGCAGGGACAGTCGTGCACCTGTACTGATATTGAACTTCTGGCCAGTAGTCGCCGAACGCACGAACCGGGCAATATGTATCGTGATCAATAGTCATTCAATGATTCGAACGCTGTTGTCAGAATCTTCCGCTCCTTTAAGATTAAGGTGTCCATGCTCCGGATAATCAAGTACGCGTTCGTGTGCACCATCGCATTCGCATGGATTGGGGGAGTCGCAGCGCAAACTAAAGATCCTCCCATGACTAGTGACCAGGCTACTGCCATCCTAGATGAACTTAGACAGATTCGACAGTTACTGGAGAAGCTGACGTCGAACGTAGCAGTAAAGGCCAAGCTGCGGCTCGATGGTGAGTATTCGCTTGGAAAAAAGGATGCGCCTCTAACGATGGTCGAGTTCGTTGATTATCAGTGCGGATACTGCCGCCAGTTTGAGGCAACTACCTTTACTGAAATCCGCAAAAAATACATTGATACCGGAAAACTTCGATTCATTAGCCTCAACCTGCCACTGAATATCCACGCCGAGGCTATGCAGGCAGCAGAGGCCGTCCTGTGTGCCGGTGACCAGGGTGAATTCTGGACGATGCGCAAAGCGCTGTTTAGTAATTTCGAAAATCTTTCTCAGAATGACATTGTGGGATACGCACAGCGCCTGCATATTGATCTATCTTTATTTCAATCCTGCTTACAAGATAGAAAGCACAAATCGGAAATCCAGAAGCATTTACAGCAGGCGGAGGCGTTGAAGGTCACCGGAACACCTACATTCCTTGTGGGCAAAACGACACCCGAAGGTGTCGAAGGTGACATAGTTGTGGGCTCACAACCTCTTTCGGTATTTGAAGATAAGTTAAAGAACCTAGGTGCACCTCAATGATTAGAGTACTAATTTTGGCGTTTTTTTGTCTCTTGAGTTCTGCGTCATCGATTCGAGCGACCACAATCCCCGCTGCCAACTGCTTGCAGCCAGTCGTCCAGGCGGCTGTTTTGTTGGCGGTTGTCGCTGACACAGTAACCATTCCCGCCGGTAATTGCACCTGGAGCACCCCGGTCACGGTCTCCAAGGGCGTAACTCTGCAAGGAGCCGGTCAGGACGTAACCGTAATTAACGCCTCGGGTACAGACTTTCTATTGATCAGCGGAAACGGCGGCGCTTTCAGGCTGACAGGAATGGGCTTCACGGGCAACATCACTAATGGAGCGATCCAAGCCGATGGACGGTTCTCTAGCTTCCGTATGGACCACTTGAAGTTCACAAACTTGACCGGCCGGTCAGTCATTATAGGGTACAACAACACGCCTACAGCCAACCCTGCGATTTTTGGCTTAATTGACCACATTACCTACACGAACAATGCTTGCTTTCCTTTTGGATTGCATCACGGCAAGGATGTAGAGGCTTGGACTGGCAACGACAACTGGGGCACCAATCAGGCGGTCTACATCGAAGACAGCACGTTTACCTGGAACGTTAGCGCCGCCCAACTTGGGGAGTGTACTCTGTGGGATCAGGAGCACGGCGGGAGAGCTGTGATCCGGCATAACACGATTAAGAATGGAACCATACAGGGCCACGATACAGGTTCGACGCAGCAATCTCGGGGACTGCGGATTAAGGAGATGTACAGCAACACGTTCATCTGTAATCTTGTCGGCGGCACATCCAACTGCGGGTATTCAGCGATGGATTTTCGCGGCGGCTCTTACCTGGTCTATGACAATTCGATTCCGCTGTGCGTCGGTGGGTGCACTAGCGGCCCAGCCGGATGGGAAAATGCCAATTCTACAGAAATCTGGCGCGTCTCTGGTACGCCCGGAGCGAGCGAGCCCTGGAATTTCAAATGTACCTCCGGTACGCCGTTGCCCATCGCCTCAGATTTTCGCTCCCATTGCAACGCGAGCCCCTTCCCAGCCTGTGGATTAAACGAAAGGGTTGGGCAGGCATGTTCAGCGTCAACGTGTCCGGGCGGTGGTTGTGGCACATGCGTTAACAATCCAACGAACGTGCCGGCCGGGGTCACTGTCCTATCGCGAATCGACGGTACCGGCGCTGGCAATTATCCGTGCCGCGACCAGGTCGGGCGGGGAATAGATTCCGCCGATCATACCACCCAAGCTCTCACTCCGGCGTATTGGTGGAACAACACCGACGCGAACGGTGGTAATGCGCAGATCATGAAACTGAATGTGGCTCCTGGGGAGACGACCTATATTCAGGCGAACCGTGACGTTTATCTGGCCAATACCAGCTTCAACGGAACGGCAGGCGTTGGACGCGGGCCGCTATCAGCGCGACCGAACACCTGCACACCGCTGGTCGGATACTGGGCTACCGACACCAACACGCTCTATACGTGTACTTCTACGGATACATGGAGCGCTTACTACAAGGCTTTTGCATACCCGCATCCTCTCCAAACGGGAACCAGTGCACCCGCGCCTCCCAGAAACCTCCGGGTTACTGTGCAGTAAAGGGGCGGTCCTCTCTGATTTTCCCGCAATGCATGAAACACGATCAGACCCGCGCGCCTTAGCGTGAGCCTGAATTCGAACACACAACGCAGGGAATTGCTCTTCTCTGACGAATCTCCACACGAGGCTTGTGCTGTCTCACTGACCTGCAGTTCCTCGGCCGCAAACAATAAAACTACCCGCAAACATCATCACACCTCACCTAGGAGTTGAGACAGACGCCGCGACATCGTCGGTAACAGCATCTGTGGCGACACCTGGCATCCGTGCTTGGAGCCTCTTCGATGACTTGAACTCCTGCAACAGAACCAAGACCTGCTTCACCGGGGCCAATCCCCGATGCAGAAGCACGACGGCGGCGATGTATAAGGCTGCGAACATCGAAGAGATAATTCCGATTCGCTCCATCGCATGCTGCATCCAACCGGATGGAAGAGCCCGTGAAGTCCACAGTACGATGCCACTGGCCAGCAAACACGCTACCACATACTTCCAGACGGCGCCGACGACCGCAGCGATGCCGAGCCCTATGGGTTTGCCCGCGTACCAGAACGCGGGAACGATCAGAATCCACAGTGAGGCCGTCCAGGCTACAGCCAGTCCAATGGGACCCCACGGCAGAAGAAGGGCAAACAGCAAACCAGTAACGATGAACTCAACGATTCCCCAGCGGAACCAGCGATGCGGTGTGCCAATCGAAAGATGGATCCAGCTGTGGGTGGTGTAAAGAAACATTATCCCTATGCCGGGTCCGAAGAAGGTAAAGATGCGTCCCGATTGGTCCCATTTCGGGCCCAGCAGCAGAAGGACCAAATCTCTGCCCACCAGCGCCACCCCTGCCCCAATTCCCATTCCTATGAATGCCAGCACTGAGAAAACCGCTAGGAAATTTTCCCTGTAGCGGGCCCAGTCGGCTTTCGAGCGGCTCAGTGTGGAGACGGCAACTTCATTGAGGGGAATCACAAGTTGACTTGCGGAAAGGAGAAACAAGTCATAGGCCTTCTTATAGAAACCCAATGCTTGCGAACCGAACCGCCAGCCTACCAGAAGGTTATCCATGTTCCGAGCGGCGTAGTTCAGGGTGTACCGCCCGTAGGTGTGCATCGCAAACCGCACCATCGAGTCCGTACCGGCCACGCGCTTCGGTAGACCAGGGATCCATCGGCAGCACAGCCATGCTCCAACCGAGACTGAAAGCGGCTGCGCAATGGCTCCCGCCACCAGCGCCCAATAGCCCCATCCTCGCCAGGCAAGAAGGATGGAGATAGCCACAGCGGCACAACGGGCAATGACATCATTCATAGAGACTACGGAAAAGCGCATGGCTCGCTTGAGCAAGGCCAGGTGCTGGACCGAAGTGCTGGTTAAGAAGATCGTCGCGGATATGGCAATGGCAACGCCGCCGACGCGGGGATCGCCATAGAAACGTACGAGCAGTGACCCCGCCGACGCGAAACCCACGGCTAGTACGAGGCCTCCAATTACATTGATCCAAAACAGATTACTTATGAGGAAATGATCAATTTCGTCGCGCTGCAGGATCGCGTCGGTGAATCCTGTCAACCCGAAGCTCATCAGCAGCAAGCTGAAGGTGGTTACCATCGTGACGACGCCGACATCACCGGGCGCCAGCAGGCGGGCCAGAACCACGGTAGCGACCATCTGGACACCAAAAGCAATTGCCTGTCCCAGGACGGACGCGCCAGCTCCACGCACTGCCCGGCGACGCAATTGGCCTGTTTGTGCAGCGGCAATGAATGCGCCGCTTGCATCAAAAGGTTTCAAGAACCCTCCAGCAATCGGCGCTCCCGGCAAGCAACAACTCCAGCTCCCGGTTTCCGGGGATTTCGATTCGGTTCATAGGGAGGCAGGTTCGGATTACTCAAATCATCGGGCTGCAAACACTCTTCGTTTTAGAGCTGTCTACGGCGTGGCTGACACCTTGAAGTTAGCGCCCGAGATGGCGTGACTTTGCCACGCCCACTGATCGGTCCACGTATGTGTCGTGGTGCCCGTTCC
>DATNLZ010000121.1:0-65090 GCA_035602605.1 Candidatus Dormiibacterota bacterium | reverse complement strand
GCGATCGTGGCATTGCTTCTTACGTCGTCCGGTACCCGGAACAGGGGTTCGCTGTCGCGCTGCTGTGCAACCTGGATAACATCGGCCTCGGCTTGGGTGTGACTAGGCTGACAGCAAGCGTGGCGGACATCTATCTCTCGGACGTGTTGGCCACGCCTCCCACGAGCAGCGCGACCGCGGCACCGACTAGCTTGACGCTGTCCGCCGAGCAGCTTGCGAGCAAGGTGGGCCTGTATCGCGATCCATCGACCGAGTTTGTGGGACGAATATTTGTTCGCGATGGCAAGCTCATGGCCAGCGGGGGACTTGACGAAAGCGAAAGCGTCGAGCTGACGCCGGTGAGCGAGAACCGGTTCGTCATTTCCGGAACGCCGGTTGTGGCTGAGTTCGTTCCGGCTGCGCCCGGACGACCTCAGGAGGTTCGCGTGACAGGAGCTGGACCGAAGCCTGTGGTGTCGCAGAAGCTGGATGCATTCACACCATCGATCGCGGAACTGCGCGCGTTTCGAGGAGAGTACACCAGCCCGGAACTCGAGGGCATGTATATGCTCATGGCGCGCGATTCGGGTCTGGTGCTCCAGATTCCAGGAAGAAACGATGTTGTCCTGCAGCCTATCTTCCCGGGTGCCTTTGCGGGCGGCGTTGTCGGGGTCGTGAAGTTTTCGCGGGACACGCGCGGAGCGGTCACGGGGTTCACAGCGAACTCGCCCGGGGCGCGGGGGCTGCGCTTCGATCGAGTGAAACGGTGACCGACGCCTGTGGTGTGGCTAGCGCACGAAAAGTGCCGGCGTCGCGATTCGTCTCGATTAATCGTGTCGCCAAGGCGCGTAAATCATTCATAACGTCAAATTGACATGCGGTCGTCGAAAGGAAGCAACGTAATCCCCACTGGGGCGGTCCGCGAATCGCGCAACAGATCGCCTTGGCGTTCCACATCCCAATCGACAAAGACATGGTTCATGAGCAAACCATCTTTTTGAGGCCTTGCGTCGTCCGCAGTGTCAATAGCGCTCGTTTGGACTTATAATCACGCCGATGGACAGCCCTTCTTCTTCCCGTTGGTTGGACCAATTCAGTTTTCGCCTCGATCGACAGGACCCCTACCTCCGCATCCAGTCCGTTACCATCTTCGTTCGCGATTTGGACCGAAGCCTGCGATTCTACGTAGATCTTCGACCTGGTCTTTGATGCCCGTCTTCAATCCGGCTGGCGCTGGGTAGCGGTCGCTCCTCCTGACGGCGCCGCGAACCTGACACTGGTGGCGCCCGAGCCCAACTCTGAACAGTACAAGCTTATTGGCCAGCCCACGCAAGTTGCCTTTGTCACCGAAAGATGTGATTGCCAAATTTCGCGAATGGAGAACGTCAGCTCTTCTCAGGGGATACGCTCGCACTCTACACCGACGGCATAACCGAATCGTTCAACGATGCAGGAGAGGAATTCGGATAACACCGCCTTATCGAGTTGCTGCGACGACATCGTGAGCAGTCTTCGCGGGTATTGGTTGCTTCGATTCTTGATGATGCTACGAAGTTCAGCCCTCATGAGCAGTCCGACTACATAACTCTAATAGTTGCCAAGGGCAGATAAGGCTGATACCGGCAAGTTTGCCGGTCGCTGAGGATTTACCTAATCAGTTCAGATACCAGTGGCTGCCTGATCTGTCAAAGACTCGCGCTGGCTGCGGTATCCGGTCAACCTCGACAAAACTTCCAATGAAATCATTCGGCGTTTCAGTTCTTAGTCGCAGCGCGTTTCGCGGATGCGATCGTTTCACTGCCACCGTATCAATTCGCCAGATACAGGTTGCCTAGATTTTCGCATAAATAGCTTTCGTGATACGCAAGGCGGCTGACCAAAGTACGTGGGATTCAGGGCCGGGCCACGACCCCCTGACCAAACCTATTTCGCAAGCACCGAGTGAGTCAACAGAGAAGACCAATTTTGTCTGGCTCGTCACTGGAGGGCACTCCGGATGAATACCAGGAAAGCGCGGGAATGATTCTTTTTTGCATCGCTGCAATCGGCAGATCAGAAAGTGGCGCATTTTTGATTACATCGCGGATTAGAGAGATGCGAGTATCCGCTTGCTGGACGCTCCCACTGTGATTAGACTGCGTAGCGGCGAGGGCCCGCACCCCGCCACTACCTGCGTGCGAGGGCGGATGAAATCTCTTGGAGCCGTTGGATGGGGGACGATGCTTAGACCTGAGCGACTGATCGTAGTCATCACTCTGGTCGCATCAACAGCCGGTGCGGCCGTAAAAGTGGAGAAGATCGCCTGGCAGGGCTGGTCCAACTGTTACTCGGTCAGCAATGGCCGCGTGGAGCTGATCGTCACCGGCGATGTCGGGCCGCGCATCATGCGCTACGGCTTCGTTGGAGGGCAGAATCTGTTCAAGGAATTCCCCGACCAAATTGGAAAGAGCGGTGAGGGGAAGTTTCAGCTCCGCGGCGGCCATCGGGTTTGGAAGGCACCGGAAGATCCCATTGCCACCTGGGCCCCTGACAACGTTCCCGTGCAGGTCCAAATCACTCCGCAAGGGCTAGTGGCTCGGGAACCGGTCGAGCCACTGACCGGCCTGCAAAAGGAGATCGAGATCGCGCTGGCTCCGGAAGGAAGCGACGTGACGGTGACACACCGGATCTATAATCGCGGCCTGTTCCCCCTGGAGTTTTCCGCGTGGGCCATGAGCATGATGGCTCCGGGAGGCATTGCCATCACCGGATTCCCGCCGCGCGGCAAACATCCGGAAGTGTTGGCGGCCACCCATCCTCTGGTTATGTGGGCCTACTCCGATCTATCCGACAAGCGCTGGACTTTCACCAGGAAGTATCTCGGTTTGCGTCAGGATCCTACCAATCCGGAGCCGCAGAAACTTGGCCTTTTCAACGCGCGTACCTGGGCCGCCTACCTCTTCCACGACGAGTTGTTCATAAAGCGCTATCAGGCCGAGCCGGGCAAGACCTACCCGGACTTCGGCTGCTCTTTTGAAACTTTCACCAATGGGGAATTTCTGGAAATCGAAACTTTGGGCCCAGTGACCAAGGTGGAGCCGGACGGCAGCATTGCCCATGTCGAGCGCTGGAGCCTGTTCCGCAAGGTGAAGCTGGACTCCTTCTCCGATACCGAACTCGACAAGGTACTGCTTCCCTTGCTCCGATAGCGGAGGATTTCGAATGCCCTCCGATCGTCGCTCCTTCCTGAAGCTAATCGGCACAACCGTGGCGGCCGTCCAGGCTACTTCGACTGCGCCGTCGGCTACCTTGCACGATACTGCCCCGACTGCCACTCCTGCTCCCGTGGAGTTTCCGCGCGCTTTCACCGGTCGGAAACTTTCGATGGTGGCTTTCCCGCTGGGCGGAGTCGCTGCCGGCAGTATCAGTCTGGGTGGTAGGGGGCAACTGCGCGACTGGGAGATCTTCAACAAGCCGGACAAAGGCCGCACGCTCTCCTACGCATTCCCGTCCATCTTTGTCGATGATGGCCGGCGGAGAGCGGCCCGTGTCCTGGAAGCTCGTCACCTGCCTCCTTTCCATGGTCAAGACGGATTGGGCGCGCGCAATGTCCCAGGACTCACGCGCCTGGCGCGAGCTCGCTTCATCGGCGAGTACCCGCTCGCCCGGATCGAGTTTGAGGACCCGGAACTTCCCGTGCGGTTGACTCTCGAAGCTTTCTCACCCTTGATCCCGCATGACGAGGACGACTCCGGCCTTCCCGCGACCATCCTGCGTTATCGCGTCAGGAATGAGGGTCGACGATCCTCAACTGTATCGATCGCCTGGTCGATCGAGAATCCGGTTGTGCCTGAGCAGAGCAATCGCCACGTCGAAGAAGAACGCAGCAACGAGTTCCGTACGAGCGGACGGCTGGCGGGATTATTCATGAGCAACTCCGCTGTTGGGGCCGACGACGCCATGTGGGGCAGCTTCGTCATGGGTTTGCTAAACGCAGGAGACGGTGATCTTTCGCATCTCCGCGGATGGCCGAAAGGTAGGTGGTGGGACGCTGCGTTGCTCTTCTGGGACGATTTCTCTTCTGATGGTCGACTTGGGCCGGAGGCCCCGTCGCGGAATGCCGTCGGCGCGCTCTGCCTCAGCCGGATAATCGCGCCTGGAGTCGAGCGCGACTACACATTTCTGCTCGCCTGGCATTTTCCGAACCGGACGCCGGCAAGGTGCGGTTGGGAAGCGCCGAAAGGAGAGGAAAACTCGATCATTGGCAATTGGTACGCGACACGCTTCGCCGACGCTTGGGCAACCGCTCAGTTTGTCGCGGAGAACCTGGAACGCCTCGAGCGGAAAACGCGTCAGTTCGCAGCTGGGTTGCGGGAAAGCACTCTCCCGGCCGCGGTGAAAGACGCGGCTTCTGCCAATCTCTCGACTCTGGCGACCAACGTATGTTTCCGCACCGCCGACGGCAGGTTCTGGGGTTTCGAGGGTGCCAACGATAAGCGCGGCTGTTGCCACGGCAACTGCACACACGTTTGGAATTATGAGACCGTGACCCCGCACCTTTTCCCGGCCTTTGCGCGCTCGCTGCGCGAAGCGGCTTTCGGCTACAGCATGGATGAACAGGGAGCGATACATTTCCGGACTGCGCTGCCGGAGGGCAAAGTGCGCAGCGGCTTCGCTGCCGCCGATGGGCAGATGGGACAGATCGTTCACGCTTACCTTGACTGGAAGCTCTCAGGGGACCGCGCTTGGCTGGAGCGTATGTGGCCGCGCGTCAGGAAAGCCCTGGAATTCAGTTGGATCGAGGGTGGCTGGGACGCCGACCGCGATGGCGTACTGGAAGGCGTCCAGCACAACACCTACGACGTGGAATTCTATGGCCCCAATCCTCAGTGCGGTGTCTACTATCTGGCCGCGCTACGCGCCTGCGAAGAAATGGCCTCGGCTATGGGAGAAGACAAGGCGGCCAGGGAATACCGGCAACTCTTCGAGCGTGGAAGCCGGTGGTTGGACGCCAATCTGTTCAACGGTGAGTATTACGTCCAGAAGGTGCGGGGCGTCAAGAAAGAACAGATCGCGGCAGTACTTCGCAGCCAAATGGGTTCCGAGGACACCGAAACGCCAAATTATCAGGTCGGCGAGGGATGTCTGGTAGATCAATTAGTTGGGCAATACTTGGCCGACGCTGCCGGCCTGGGGCCGCTGGTCGACCCCGCCCGGATTCGCAAGACATTGGAATCCATCCACCGTTACAATTTCCGGCGCGACTTGTTTCATCACGATTCGGTGCAGCGCACCTACGTCGTGAACGACGAGGCCGCTCTCGTCATCTGCGACTACGGCAAAGCCGCGCGTCCGCGGATTCCCTTTCCCTACTACGCCGAGGCATGGACAGGGCATGAATACACCGTGGCCTCGCAGATGATCTACGCCGGCCTAGTGCAGGAAGGCGTGGAGTGTTTTGAGAATGTGCGGAAACGTTTCGACGGAGAACGCCGCAATCCGTGGGATGAGCCGGAGTGTGGACACCACTACGCTCGCGCTATGGCAGCTTGGTCTGGCGTGCTGGCGCTCGGCGGCTTCCGCTACGACGGCGCCAAGCAGGCAGTCAATCTGTCGCCGCCCATTGCTGGTGCGGTGTTCCGCTGCTTCTGGTCCACGGCAACTGGCTGGGGCGTGTTCTCGCGCCGGCAGAGCGCCGGCAAAACGGTCTTCCGCATCCGCGTCGATCACGGCTCGCTGCCTGTCCGAAGCTTCGGGTTGAAAGCACAGGGTACGAAGGCTCGGGCCACACTCGGTAAGGCGGCACTCCGGCACACCTTAGAGGCAGGAACGGGCGCCATCATCCGCCTCGAACAGCCCCTCACGGTCGATGACGGCCAAGAACTCGTGCTTGAGGTGCTCGCGTGAGCACGGGGCTGAACAGCGAGCGACCTTGGTTGGTGCCAATCGGTGGCTTCCTGGCAGCGGGAAAGACGACTCTGCTCTGTGCGGCCGCGCAGATTCTAGTTTCCGAGGGCCACAGAGTAGCCGCCATTCTGAACGATCAGGGAAACGACTTGGTCGATACGGCCTTGGTCCGAGGCAGGGGCTTAATGGCCGATCAGGTCACCGGCGGCTGTTTCTGTTGCCGTTTCTCAGATCTGCTGGAAGCCGTCGATGGCCTTGCGAAACATCATCCGGAGGTTATTTTCGTGGAGCCCGTGGGCAGTTGCACCGACCTGTCCGCCACCATTCTTCAGGTGCTCAAGCGCGACCACCCGGGCCGATTCCGACTTGCTCCGCTGACGGTCGTCGTGGACCCCGCGCAGGCTCGAGCAGCATTGGAGCCGGATGCGAATCCGGACATCGCCTTTCTGTTTCGCAACCAACTCGAGGAAGCGGACTTGATTTGTTTCTCCCACTGCGACCGTGAAACAGAGTTTCCCGGCTTGCCGACATCAGCGCCAGTCCGCTACTTGAGCGCCATCGAGGGGCAGGGTGTGAGTGCCTGGCTGCATGAGGTCTTCTCGGGCCGGCTCGCGTGTGGACGCGCCACTCTGAACATCGATTATCAACGCTACGCGCGAGCCGAGGCCGCCTTGGGTTGGCTTAACTACCACGCCCGCCTGTGCCTGAACGACCCCATCATGCCGGCTCTGATTGCTGGTCCGTTTTTTGACTCTTTACAGCGCGAACTCGAACGGAAGGATGTGCGAATCGTGCACCTGAAGGTGATCGATCAGGCCGAAAGCGGCTATGTGAAGGCGGCGGTGTCCGGCTGCGGACAGGAACCAATTGTCGAAGGCCAGGTAGACGCGTCGCCCGCCCGGGAACACGAACTGGTAGTGAACCTCCGAGCGGTGGCGGCTCCCGAGCGAATCAGAGAAATCGTGGCGGACTTGGTCAAAGCTCTGCCGGGCTCAAAGGCCGAGGTGCGGTTAGAGTGTTTTCGCCCAGCGCCCCCAAGACCCGAACATCGCGTGGCATATCCGCAGAAGCGAGCTGGGTCTCGATAAAACTCTTCCTCGTAAATCGGATTCTGTGTCAATTCGCCCCTCAAGGAGGGTTTCCAGCCACACGCGCCGATGCACTATTCGTATCTCAGGGCCACCACGGGATCGACACGCATTGCGCGGCGAGCCGGAATGTAGCATGCGGCGAGCGCCACAACTGTCAGCAGAACCGCGACGCTAATCATAGTTATCGGATCGTTGGCGTGGACGTTGTAGAGCATCGAAGCCAGGTAGCGCATCACGCCTAGCGCCACGCCGATGCCCACGGCGGCTCCGGCAATGGCCAGGACAATTCCCTGCCCTAGGACTAGCTTCAGAACGCTTTCCGGCTGCGCGCCAAGCGCCAAGCGAATTCCGATCTCACGCGTGCGCCGCGAAACTTCATACGAAAGCAGTCCGTACAATCCCACGCACGCCAGCACCAGCGCCAGCAAACCGAAGAAGCCCGCCAGCCGCGCGACCAGCCGCTCCTGGAACAGCAACCGGTCAATTTGCTCCAATTCCGTTTTCACGTCAAAGAGCGGCAAATTCGTGTTTACTTGCGCTATAACTTCACGGATCGCGGGAATAATCGCCTGCGGCTCGGCCGCCGTGCGCAATTCAAATGACGCTCCCCCGGCGTTTTGCGGCGTGTACATCATGGCCTGAATCTCACGCCGCAGGCTGTTGTATTTCGCGTCGCGCACCACGCCAATGATTTCGTAACCGGGACTCCGCGGGCGGTTGGCATCAGCCTCCGCTTGGCCGAACCGCTTCCCGAGCGGATTTTCCTTGCCGAGGTATTTCTCGACGAATGCCTGATTCACAATCACAGGAGTCGGCGCCAAAGTCGGAGCTGCTCCGATGTTCGAAGCGGACAACTTGAAATCAGAAGCGTTGAATCGGCGACCGGCGAGAAATGGAATGTGCAGAGTCTCGAAGAAGTTCGGCCCGACACCCAGTGCGTCCGCTTCGGAATTTTGATCCTGCGGAGTGCCCGGCCAGTGGAACATGGTGACCATCAGGCCGCCGCTCAGAAGCGGGCCCATCGAATAGCTTGCCGACTTCACGCCCGGTATTTCGGAGAGGCGCCCCTGCAAGTCGCGGTAGAAGGCGTCCACCTGCGGGCCTTTGTAGCCGATCAGGGTCGGGTCGATTCCGAAAATCAAGATATTGTGAGAATCGAATCCAACGTCGATGCTGCGCAAATTCGCGAGCGTGCGCACCAGTAGTCCCGCACCCACTAGCACAACGATCGCAAGCGCTACTTGCGCCATCACCAGCGCATTGCCGATGCTGAGCCATTTTCCGCCGGCGTGACCGGAACTAGCGGAGCTTCGCTCGCCTTCCTTGAGCGTCGGCGTCAAATCCACGCGCGCACTACGAAACGTTGGAGCGATGCCGAAAAGAACTCCGGTGAGCAGCGAAACCGCGACAGTGAATCCGAGGACGCGCAGGTCGACGCCTGCTGCGAATCCCAGGGGACGCGTCTGATTGCTAGACACAAACGAAATGATCGCGTGTGCTCCCCAGTAGGCAAACAGAACCCCGAGCGTGCCGCCGAGCGCCGCAAGCATCACACTTTCAGTTAAGAGCTGTCGCACCACTCGCGCGCGGCCCGCACCCAGGGCCAGCCGCACTGCCATTTCCTTTTGCCGAGCGGCGGAGCGAGCCAGTATCAGCCCGGCAACGTTGGCGCAAGCAATCAGCAGAATAATGCCCACAGCGAGCATCAGGACGTAGAGCGGATTGGAATACTGAGTGCGGGCGCCGGTCAGGCCGGTTTGCGCCGGCACAAGCGTCACTTGCGGATGATCGGCGATCGTCGATAACGTCCTAGGGCCGCGACTCATTTCGGTTGCGCTCCGGCGGTCGGTAGGTGGCGCTCCTTGCGGCGCAGGGAGCATGAAGAGCCTATCGCCCCCTGATTGCGGGGGCACTGGCACGCCTGTTGGAGCTTTACCGCCCGCGGGTACGGGCGCTCCCCCGCTAAGCATTTCGCGCCGAAGTTGGGCGCCGCCAGCCGCCGGTGCCCCCTGTCGGGGCGTAGGCGGCCCCACCGGCTCGCCTGCATGGAAGAGCGGAACGAAACCGTGAAGCATTTCATTTCCGAACAGGCCACTCACCGCCGCTTGCGCCTGAGCAACCTGTGTTCCGGGTTTGAGCCGACCGATAATCGTGAGCCACCAGTTACTCACGTCGCCAGAACGGTTTTGCCAGCGCATGGGATCGGTAATACGTTGCGCGTCGGAGAGCGGCAGCCAAACATCGTAGTCGCTGCCAGGAGTAATTCCGGTGAATCGCTGTTCGGCTATCCCGATAATCGTGAACGGGACACGGTTCAGTTCAATCGTATAGCCCACTACGTCGCGAGAGCCGCCGAAGGAGCTCTGCCAGTAGCCATAGTTCAGAACGGCGACAGGTGCGGCGGACGGCGTGTCGTCCGCTGCGTCCAACAGCCGGCCTGCGGCGGCTTTGAGACCCATCGTGCGGAAGAAGTCCCCGGAAACGAGCTGGCCGTTGATAACGGTCGCCGGGCCGTTCCCTGTTAAGTTCAACCTACCAGAGTTGGCAAAGGCCGCCGTCGCCGAAAAGACATTTGCTTGCGCAATTTCGCGGAACATCGGTTCGGAGAACGAGCAGCCTGAGGGATTCGCAGCGCCGGGCCGCAGGTCCGTGGGGCAATCTCCCGAACTCATGTAGCCGTGAATGTTTGGCGCATTGCGCGCGCCCCACTTAAGCAGGACCAACTGCGAGGGATTCTCGACCGGCAGCGACCGCAGCATTACCGCGTCGATCAAGCTGAAAATAGCTGTGTTTGCGCCAATTCCCAGTGCCAGCGTGAGAATGGCGACCGACGCAAAGCCGGGAGATTTGCGGAGCATGCGGAACCCGAAGTGAATATCCTGTAGCAACTGCTCAAGCCAAACTAAACTCCACACCTCGCGTGTCTCTTCCTTAACGCGCGTTACATTGCCGAACTTCCGCATCGCGGCATAACGCGCTTCTTCCGGCGACATGCCGCGCTCGATGTTGTCCTGCGTCTCCATCGCAATGTGCTCGCGAATGTCCTGGTCGAGACCCTCCATCATGCGTTTGCGGCGCCTCATGATTCGCCCTCCTATTCCGCTGGCCGTAGAATCTGTGCGATCGCTCCCGCCAGCTTGTCCCATTTGCTGGTCTCGACCGCCAGTTGCCGCCGGCCCTTGGCCGTCAGCCGGTAGAACTTGGCGCGGCGATTGTTCTCTGAAGTCCCTTCTTCCGCCGAAATCCATCCCCGCTTGATGAGCCGGTGCAATGCCGGATAGAGCGACCCTTGCTCGACCTGCAACACATCGTCGGAGTTGAACTCAATGGCCTTGGCGATAGCATGGCCGTGCGTCGGCCCCGGCCGCAGCGTGCGCAGGATCAGCAGGTCCAGCGTGCCTTGCAGCAGCTCGATGCGTTCTTTCTGTTCTTTAGTAGACATACTAGGTGAGATTAGGGCGCTTCCAGTAGAATGTCAAGGTGAGGTACGACGGGGAAAATGAGGAACCGTAAATCAGAATCTATAAGCACGTTTGGGACACGCCGATGAGTTTTGACCATACGGGTTAAGATGCAGTGAAAGACTGTGGAGGGCAGGTATGGGTTGAGCGCAACATCTATCGGAGCCTCAAATCCGTTCCGTTCTCCGAATCTACCTAGAATTAAGCAATCTTCCCGGGAAGGGGAACCATCCGGCCGCGAACTAAACCCTCGCCGGCGCTAAACCCCAAACTGCCTCAGATGATGATCCAGATGCTTGTACATCAACGTCGCCCACTCCTCCGGCGTTAGCCGCCCGAAGAAGCTATGCGGATGCGTCGTGCACCCCTCCGGCCCGGCCGCGGCAAACCGGTCGATCAATCCGCGCAACCGCTCCCGCTCCGTTCCCAGGTCCCGTTCATCGCGCACCACAAGATGCTTCACCGTCGGCGAATTCCGGCGCATCGGTTCGTCGTTCCCAAGCGCCATCGGCTTCACCATCCGCCCAATGATCCGCCCCAGCAACATCCGCGGCGGAATCCTGTCCCCTACCGCCAACTCTAGCGCCCCGGAGCAATGCGCCAGCGCCTGCGCTGGGTTCATCTTGCCCCACAGCCGCGCGCTATCCGGCCTCAGCTGCGCCATCCGCTCCTTCACTTCTTCCACCCTCGCCGCTTCAAAGAGATTTTTCATGCGGAAAGATCTCCCTCAATCAACCCCTCACAACCAAGTGCATCTGAGCACCCCTGCCGTGAAACTACAGTGTGTCCGATCATCAATCGTCTCCTTTTTTATGGTCATCGTCAGCCGCTGTACTCCTGAGCGGCAGATCGAATCCTGGCCATCAGACCGTCCCAGCCTCGTTCGATCTGAGCATCGTGAGAGATCTGCCCCATCGCTCTGTGCGTGAACTTCAGCCGCGTAATCCCGTTCTCTTCGGTGAGCCGGTACTGCACGTTCGAGATGGCGGGATACGACATAAATAAAGGTCCGCAGCTCTCGAGTAGTGTTGGCGGCTTAGTTGCCTGTACGTTGGGCCCTCGGAACACTCGCAGAGGTGACAGTAAGCTCTGGCGCCCCAAGGGCGCCAGAGCTTTGCCTCTACCTACTTTCCGACCTCAGCCTAGGCTTTCGCCGCTGTTGCACGTTGATCGCTCATCTGCTTCATAAATTGCCGCATGGCGGCAATATGACCGGGCGAACGGCTTTCGATCCACGATTCATAGCGGCGTGCGGCTGCTTCCAGATTTGCGAGGAACTGCTTATTCGCGAACCGCTCGCGACCCTGCGGCACGATGCCCTTGACGGACTCCCAGACACCGAAAAACTCGCCGCTGGTCTCAAAGAACAGGTCTTCGTGCAAAAGGCCGTGGTTGAGGAACGCGCAGGCTTGATCCCAGTAGCTGAACACCATCATCGCCAGCGCGCCATTTTCCGTTCCAGGCGCCGCGATACGCATGGCGTCATCGAACGTTTCCACATGGTAGTTCTTGAAGAACCAGTCGCGTGCCTGGCGCAGTTTAGCTTCGCGCCGCAAATCGTACAGCTGTAGTTGCAGCTGCCCTTGTTCGTACGTAGGTTGTGTCATGGTTGTCTCCTTTTTTTCTGTGGTTTTGTCAAATCAACTACAAGAAACTCGGCCTTGCTGACTGCTTTCCATCACTTGTGCTCGAGAACGGACAAGATATTGCCGGCGGGATCTTTGAACCAGGCGATGACCGGGCCTCCGCCGCGGAAAATCCCTCTTTCATCAGTTTTGAGATCAGGCTCGTTATAGATCTGAAAGCGGACGCCGCGCTTGGTAAGCTCGTCCACCGCTTTGTCCACGCTGTCCACCGGGAAATTGAGGACGGTGAATGTTGCTGGAACATGGTTGGGCTTGGGATAAATCAGGACCGTGGTGCCGCCCGCAAGGTGCAGATTCAACAGGCCATGCGATTCGGAAACCTCCAGCCCCAGGGTTCGGCCATAGAACTCCTGGGCCCTTTGAATGTCATTTGCCGAAAAACCGCTGAATGCTGTGCTCTTTTCCAACATGGTTTACTCCTTGTCTTCATTGCGGGCTGCTACGATGCTCGGCGCTCGTACCGAAGGCCGAAGTCTTGTCACCGCCAGCGCCGCCGCCTACCGCGAGTGATGACGGCAGGGCGAAGCATTCCCGGCTATGACCGCCTTCGCTCGCCGCTAGTGGTCGCCAGCTCTCTGATTGGCCGCACCTCGACGCTGCCCACGCGAGCCGGCGGTATTTCCGAGGCGATCTGGATGGCGTCGTTCAGGTCCCTGGCGTCAACCAAATAGAACCCGGCCAACTGCTCATTGGTCTCGGCGTAAGGGCCGTCACTGATGGACACTTTGCCGTTGCGAACCCGCACGGTGGTGGCGGTCTGAACCGGCTGAAGGGCCTCCGAGGCAAGGCACTGACCGCGGTTCCGGAGCGCCTCATCGTAGGCCATGCATTCGTCGTCGGACATGGCTCCGATCTTCTTCTCTTCGCCGTACACAAGGCATAGGTACTTCATAGCGGCCTCCTCAGTCGTGGTTGAACTTCTGCGTTCAATACATAGTCGCTCGGGAAAGCTCGAAATCGACAACGGATGTGCCCAAGGCAAAATCTTTGTTCGCCGTTTCAGGCCGGCAGACCGGAAAGCCGCCGCTCGAGAAACCGCCGCTCCGGCTCCTGCCGGGCGAGCTCAAGGGCCCGTTGATAGGAGGCTCGCGCCTCCGCCGTTCTTCCCAATCGCAGGCATAGTTCCGCCCGCGCGGAGTGTGCCAGGTGGTAGTCCTGCAGATCGCCGCGGGCCAGGATGGCATCGACAAGGGTGAGACCTGCCGAAGGACCGTCGCGCATCGCCACGGCGACGGCCCGGTTCAACTCGACCACCGGTGACGGCTCCGCCCGCAGCAGCACGTCGTAAAGTCCGGCAATCTGGGCCCAGTCCGTTGCGGCAGCGCTGGGAGCCTCGGCGTGCACCGCCGCGATCGACGCCTGGAGGGTGTACGGACCGAACCGGCGCGACGCGAGGGCCCGTTCCACCAGCGCTATCCCTTCGGTGATCTGATCCCGGTTCCAAAGGGAACGGTCTTGGTCCTGTAGCAGAACCAGCTCGCCGGCCGGCGATGTACGCGTACCGCGACGCGATTCCTGCAGCAACATTAACGCCAGCAGTCCCACGCCTTCAGGTTCCGGCAGCAGCTCGACGATCAACCGACCCAGGCGGATCGCCTCGCCCGATAGATCGGGCCGCGTCAGCAAGTCACCCGACGACGCAGAGTATCCCTCCGTAAACACTAGATAGATTACCCGGAGCACGGAGTCCAGCCGGCCGGCCAAGTCGGCCCGCGACGGCACCTCGTAAGGAATGTGAGCGTCGCGGATCTTCCCCTTGGCGCGCACAATGCGCTGGGCAATCGTCGGCGGAGTGGTGAGGAAGGCAGTCGCGATCTCCTCAGTCCTGAGGCCGCATACTTCGCGCAGCGTCAGCGCCACCTGGGCATCCGGCGGAAGAGCTGGATGGCAGCACGTGAAGACCAGCCGCAGCCGGTCGTCCTCGATGTCCTGGTCTTCCCGAGCCGTGGCGTCGAAGGAGACAGCGTCGAGTCGCTTGGCAATATCCGCGCGGGCCGCATCGAACCGCGCGCGCCGCCGCAAGCTGTCAATAGCCTTGAATCGGCCCGCGGAAACGAGCCACGCCCGAGGACTATCGGGCACGCCATCGCGCGGCCATTGCTCTATGGCCGCCATGAAGGCATTGTGGAGCGCCTCTTCGGCAAGATCGAAGTCCCCGAGCAGACGGATCAGAGTTGCAAGGACACGACGTGAATCGGACCGATAGACGGCGTCCACCTTTTCGCGCACTTCTTCAGCAGTGTAATCGCTCATCAGCGGCTGCCTCGATTACACCTGCTTGCACTTCCTGATCAGCTGCATTGCCATGCTCCACTCAGGTGTTAGCTTCCCTTACCTACATCGATCCCGCCTGGGCTTGCCTCCCCGACGTGAGTGCGCGAACCAGCAACAGGGTTTGGTCATCCTGCTGTATTCCGTGCCGTGTGACAGCCGCGAGAGCCGCTTCGAAGATCTCTGATAAAGGACGTTCTGCAGAATCGCAAAGTATCTGTTCCAGCCGTTCGAATCCGAACTGGGCTTCGTGCTCGTCGGTCGCTTCCACAACACCGTCGGTGACCAGGGCGAACACGTCTCCAGCCTCGTATCGGACTCGCCTGCTCATGTAGCCGGCATCTTCGAACAAGCCCAATGGAAATTGGGCTGTGGAACGACAACGGACTATATCCCTTTGACGGCGCCGGTAGTGCAGCAAAGGAACATGCCCCGCCGTGATGTACTCCACTTCGTTCGATCCGTCAAATCGCAAGCCGGCAAGAGTGGCATACATGTTCGGCTCTTTGACGGCGGGCAGTACGCGGTTCAGGCCGTCGAGAAGTACCGGCAAGGCCTGGCCGAGGTCCAAGCCGTAGCGCACCGCTGTTTTTACCATCCCCATCAGTACGGCTGCGCTCAGACCGTGGCCGGAAACATCCGCCACATAGGCAATGATGTCACGACCGGCTGCCACGAGGTCCACCAGATCTCCTCCCAGGTCCTCCTTTGGAATCGTTTGCCCGTACACCTCAACATGTTTATCTTCATAGGCGACCGCGGGGACAAGTATGTTTTGGATAGTGAGGGCAAGCCCTAGCTCCTTCCCAGCCTTGACTGGGGCACCGCAAAGGCCCGTAAAGACGATTGGCCTCTCGCTCGGCATTGCTTGCAACAAGCTGCTCACGTAATTTCTCCTTTCGTTGCGAGTCCGGCTCGCCGTGATTTCAACAAATAGTCGAGACGAGATGGCTGGAATCGACAACAGCACGCGGAAATTTTCATCAAGTAGCTCACCTCTCCTCGCAGGACTTGGGCAAAGATCGACGATTAGGAGAAGTCTCAACGCGAGGGTCGTCGTAGAGGGGAGGCAGAAATAACGTAGAAGCCGTGACGGGCATCGAAGAAGCAGAGGCGACGAAGCGCGCTCTCGCTGATGCTCGGCCAGAGCGCCTCGCCCAGTACCGCGAGGAGTCGGTTGCCAGGGCGAAGCCGCTGCTCGCGGCCAGGGCAAAGCCAAGGCCTGAGATCGAGACAATCCTAAGTCAGGCCCTCCGCTAGCGGAAGCCAAACTTGAAACCGTGTGTCGCCGGGTTTCGAGCTGACTTGAATGTTGCCCCTGTGCTTCTTCACAATTCGCTGAACAGTGTCGAGGCCAAGCCCTGTTCCTTCCCCCACTCCCTTGGTGGTGAAGAACGGTTCGAAGATGTGCGACCGTGTCTCGGGTGAAATCCCCGGACCATTATCGGCGATCTCAACCACGACGCAATTGTCCTCGCGATAGGTTCGAACTCGAAGCTCGCCTGTACCGCCCATCGCGTCAATGGCATTGTCGATGATGTTGGTCCAAACCTGATTCAGCTCGCTGCCGAATGAATTCACAAGTAGGGGAACGCGCTGATAGTCGCGCTCGACCACTATTCCGCGTTTGAGCTTGTGGTTCAGGATGGTAAGCGTGGTTTCCAGGCTTTTCACGATATCGACGTTTTGGATGGGCGTCTGGTCCATGAAGGTGTATTCCTTGATGGCACGGATCAGGTCTGAAATTCGCGACGTACCGCTCTCGATTTCGTTCAGGAGGGTGGCGACTTCCACCGAAGCAGCGATCCTCACGAGGGCGGCTCGGGCGGTATCTGAATCGAGGATGGCGAACAACGATTCGAGCGCTTCCGGCTGGACGTTCTTGCGCGCCAGATCGGCTGCCATTTGCCACAGGTCGTTCTGTCCGTGACTGCGCAGCAAGGAATCAATGTGGTCTTCGAGGTCACTTACGGCTAGCGGATCGGGTGGAACTTCGTTGCTTTGGACGAAGGAGGCTTCCAGCTTTTCGATTTCTGATTTCTGGGCAGCGGTGAGATCGCGCCTACCCAATTCGTGGCTTGCGTCGCGGATTTTTTTGAGCATGTCGCGCAGCTGGCTGGTGGCGCGCTTAGCGGCGGAAGCTGGATTGTTGAGTTCATGCGCGAGTCCTGCCGAAAGTTTTCCTAAAGAAGCCAAGCGCTCGCGTTGCTGCTCAAGGCGCGTGGTTTCGCGAATTCTGTCGGACATCAGGCCGACCAGACGCTGCGCCAGCTCGGGCATCTTCTGCACAAGATCGGGAAAAAGTGAAGAAGGAAAACGCAGGACGCGGGCGTCGGTGAGTGCTCGCGCGCCCACGGTAAACTGCTTCATTCTGGAGAAGGGCAGCACCCCGGTCACGTCGCCCGGTTTCATCGCGATGACGACGGTTTCGCCACCGATTTCGCCGCGCGCCTGGACTTGTCCTTCCAGGACAACGAACATGGCGTCCGCCGGATCGCCCTGGCGAAAGTATGTGTCACCCGCCTTGAGACGCATCTCTTCCGCATTGCCGATGAACCAGGCAATCTGATCGTCGGGCAGATCGACGAATACCGGGACGCGGAGCAGTTCCGATGTTTCGACCATTTATACCTTGCTCAAATATTGATGGATGAACTGTACCGCCACCGACCCTTCACCGACCCCGGAAGCCACCCTTTTCACCGAACCATGCCGCACATCGCCTACCGCAAAAAGACCGGGAACATTTGTCTCCAGCAGGAATGGATCTCTATCGAGCGCCCAGCCCTTGCGGCGCTGCCCGTCTCGCAGAAGGTCGGGACCCGTCAGGATGAACCCGCGTTCGTCGCGCTCGACGACATTTTCCAGCCAGTCGGTTCGCGGCAGCGCTCCAATAAAGATGAACATCGCACTCGCCGGCACGCGCTCCACCTTGTTGGTATCCGAACATAGGACCGCAATCTCCTCCAGGTGTGTTTCCCCATGTGCCTCGGCCACACTAGCGTGTGCCCAAATCTGAATGTTGGACGTCTCCTTAATCTGGTCGATCAGATACTGGGACATGGTGCTCGCAAGAGAGCTCCCTCGCACTAGGATTACCACGCGGTCTGCGTACATCGCGAAGTTCATTGCTGCTTGGCCCGCCGAATTCGCGCCGCCCACCACGTACACGATTTCGCCCTTGCAAGACAGCGCTTCCGTGGCACCACCGCCATAGTAGATACCCGCCCCCTGCAACCGATCGATTCCCGGAGCTTCCAGGCGCCGCCACTGTACTCCTGTGGCGATCATCAAGGCGTGGCAGGAGATCTCGTTGTCGTCGGCCAACTTGATGAACCGGTAAGACCCTTCGGTTCGAACGCCGACAGCTTCCTGCGGCGACAGGATTTCCACTCCAAAACGCTGGGCCTGCACAACCGCACGCCGGGCCAGATCGCCACCACTGAGCCCCATCGGAAATCCAAGATAATTCTCAATGCGCGCACTCATTCCTGCCTGGCCACCTGGGGCTTCGCGCTCGATCATCACCGTGTGCAAGCCTTCCGATGCGCCATATACAGCGGCAGCCAGGCCAGCCGGCCCTCCACCCACGATCGCCAAGTCGTAAAAGCTGGTTTGCGCGCGCGTCCGCAACCCGACCCTTTGAGCGACTTCCGCCGGGATGCTCTCAAGAAGTTTTGTGCCGTCCGGGAAGAGTACGACCGGAAGGCTGGAGACCTCCGGGCCTAGGGCTTCCAGAAGACGCTTGGTCTCCGGGTCATTGGCGGAAAGCTCAACGTCAATCCACTGATACGGAACGCGGTTGCGCGCCAGAAAGTCCCGCAACTCATACGACCGGGGCGACCAGCGTGTTCCCAGTACCCGGATTCCTTCGAATGTTGGTCGGTGGGAAGCGCGCCAATCATCGAGCAAATCATCCATTTGCGGGTAGAGGTGCTCGGTGGGAGGATCCCACGGCTTCAAGAAAAAAAAGTTGATATTGGCTTGATTGATGGCGCTGATCGCAGCGTTCGTGTCGGCGTAGGCGGTGAGTAGTGCGCGCTTCGCCTCGGGGAAGATCCGCATTCCTTCCTGTAGAAATGCGACACCATCCATGTGAGGCATGCGCTGGTCAGCAAGAAGCAGGGCCACGCTGTCGTTGCGCACCTTCAACTGCTTCAAAAGGGTCAGTGCTCCCTCGGGAGAATCGCTTCCTATCACGCGGTATTCGGCACCGTACTTTGACCGCAAGTCGCGCTCGATTGCCCGCAGCACATCGGAGTCGTCATCCACACTCAGCAAAATTGGTTTCGCCATGATCGGTCCAGTTTTGGTGCAGGAGGTGATTCTAGACTTCTGAGCCGCTTAAACAACCTCATAAGATGAAGGAACTTCGGTTTGGTTGCACGGTAGATTTCACGGTGGCATACATGTGTCTAGGGTGGTACAAGCGTTGCCAATGCGCCTTACACTTTTTGCCAACAGATATTCTGATCCATTTCGGCACCTTATCGACGCGCCAACGCATCGACAGTCTCCATGAAGCCGCCATGCGACGAAGCCGTAGTCCGATCGGTGAATGCTGTGGTTCCGTGCACAGCGCAAGCGGGACGTTGGATCTTGGCGGCGACAATTCTCGGTTCCAGCATGGCCTTTATCGACAGTACCGTCGTGACTGTAGCTTTACCAGCGCTCCAGGCAAGCCTCCACGCAACCGTCGTCGGTGTGCAATGGGTGGTCGAGTCTTACGGGTTGTTTTTGGGCGCTCTGATTCTCGTCGGTGGCTCCCTCGCCGACCTGTTTGGTCGCCGATTCATGTTCTTGGCTGGTGTAGGGATTTTTGCCACTGCTTCTATCGCCTGCGGTGTGGCATCGAACATTCAACAGCTGGTTATCGCGCGGGGTGTCCAAGGTGTGGGAGCTGCCTTTCTCGTGCCCGGCAGTCTGTCGATCATCAGCGCATGTTTCGACAAGCGAACCCGCGGCCAGGCGATCGGTACTTGGTCCGGCTTCACTGCCATCACCACAGCAGTCGGACCGGTTCTCGGCGGCTGGCTTATTGAGCATGCCTCCTGGCGCTGGGCATTCTTCATCAATATTCCGCTCGCGGCCGCAGTGATCACCATTTCGCTACGACGCATTCCCGAAAGCCGCAACACCACTGCCGGGCATTTAGATTGGCTGGGAGCCCTGGTCGCGACTGTGGGATTGGGTGGCGTGGTCTATGGCCTCATCGAGTCTATAAGCCTCGGGTGGGGTCATCCAGTGGTTTTCGGAAGCCTCGTCGCCGGCTTCGCCTGTCTGATTGGTTTCGTGTTCGTTGAGGCCAGGGTAAGTTCACCCATGGTTCCGCTGGCGCTGTTTGAGTCACGCATTTTTAGTGGCGCGAACCTGTTCACTCTGTTTCTCTACGCTGCTCTTGGCATCTTCTTTTTCTTGTTCCCGATGAACCTTATCCAGGTGCAGGGATACTCGACAACTGCCACCGGTGCTGCCGCGCTCCCGCTAATTCTGCTGATGTTCTTTCTTTCGCGTTGGTCTGGTGGACTGGTCACGCGTTACGGGCCGAGGGCTCCGCTGGTGATCGGGCCGCTCATTGCCGCAGCAGGGTTCGTTCTGTTCGCCGTGCCTGGTGTGGGAGCTAGTTATTGGAAAGCATTCTTACCTGCGTTCGTTGTTCTCGGTATGGGAATGGCGATTAGCGTGGCTCCCCTCACCACCGTGGTTATGAGCGCAGTAAACCAGGAGCGTGCCGGCACCGCCTCGGGCATCAACAACGCGGTCGCCCGGGTTGCGGGCGTACTTGCCGTTGCAACCCTCGGGATCGTGATGGTGAAATTATTCAGTTCCAGCTTGAATCGTAGTCTCGCGGGCGGACTAGTTCTGCCCGACATTCTCCAGTACGTTCGGTCGAACGAGATCAAGCTCGCCGGTCTTGACCTACCCTCCGGTCTAGATTCCGCTACGGCAGCGCTGATCCGGATGTCAATTTCCCATGCGTTTGTCTTTGGATTCCGAACCGTAATGTTGATCTGCGCAGGCCTGTCCTTGGCAAGTGCTGCGGTCGCGTCGCTAACGATCCCTGCCAAAACAGGGTAGATCTCGCTACATTCCCCGCGATTGGCGGCGAGAAGGCAAACGGAGCTTGGCAATGGGAGCAAATGAAGAAATGTAGATCAAAATGTAGATCTAAACTTGACACGAGAGGGTGGCAGGGGTAGGGTCTTCGCACAGGGAGTTGAAATCGTAAATTCCAGTTCAATCTGAAGCATGAAACCAGCTTCGCCGAAAGGTTCAACGGATCTTAGCTAAGGCTTTGCTGTCTCTCGTTTCACTACTGATAATATCTACTCCAAGAATGGAGGGGGTTGATCATGCCACGTTCGCATTGGTACCCCGTTTGTTCTGTCGTTTTGCTCCTGGCACTGTCACAGATCAGCGCGGCGCAGACCACGATGGGAACTATTACTGGACTCGTGACCGACAGGAGTCAGGCCGTGATTCCCGGCGCAGGGGTCGTCGCCAAAAACATGGCTACCGGCGCGGAAGCGCGGACGGTCACATCCAGCAGTGGAAATTATGTAATTCCCAACTTGTCCGTGGGCAGTTATGAGGTGACGGCCTCGGCGTCGGGATTCAAGAGTTGGAGGCGATCGAACATCGCCCTGTCCAGCGCCGACAATATCCGCGTTGACGTGACGCTCGAAATCGGTCAAGTGACCGAGAACGTGCAGGTGACCGCCCAGACGCCTGCGCTCAAGACCGAGTCCAGCGACGTCTCCACCACGATGGAGCGAGAGCTGGTGGAGAACGTGCCGCTTCCCATCGCCGGCATCGGCGGCGGCATGCGGAACGCGTTCAGTATCATGATGATGCTTCCGCAGGTGAAGAGCGGCAATGGAGAAAGCGCTTGGGATGACTTCCAGGTCGGCGGAGGCCAGCAGCATGACTGGAATGTCAGTGTGGACGGTTTGTCGGTGGAAATGGGCTGGCGCAACCACGTTGGCTATATGAACCGCCTCACTCCTCCGGTGGATTCGGTCCAGGAATTCCGCATCGACACTGCTACGTTCAAGGCCGAAGACAGCCGTGCCAGTGGTGGCAAGATCTCCGTCACCACCAAGTCCGGTACCAACAATCTGCATGGCGAGGTCTTCGACTATTATCAGAGTCAGAGGTTTAACGCCAATAGCTGGCTGAACAACAAACTCGGAAGGCCAAAACCAATATTCCATCGCAACGATTTCGGCGCCAACTTGGGGGGCCCGGTTTACCTGCCCAAGCTGTATAACGGCCGGAACAAGACCTGGTTCTTCTTTTCCTTCGAGGGGTACCGCTTTCCCAATACCGCCGGGGTAAGCCAACTGACCATACCCAGCAAAAAGATGCGAACGGGCGACTTCTCCGAATGGAAGGATTCCAGCGGCGTGATGATTCCGATCTACGACCCGGCCACTACGCGCAGCGACGGTCAGGGCGGGTTCATTCGCGATCCTTTCCCGGGCAACATCATCCCGCCGGAGCGCCTCAGTCCGCTGGCCAAGGCGATTGCGCAATACTTTCCGGATCCCAATGCGCCGGGATTGCGGCTCAACTACAACACGGTGGGCACCGGCCCCAACAAGCGAATCGAAAACGCATATCTCCTCAAGCTCGACCACAGCTTCGGCACCAAGAACCGGCTGGCGGTCACCTGGTCGCGCAACGGCGAGCATTTTAATAATGCCTATGATACCGATCCCCTGAACCCGCTCAATTGGGGCAATTCGCTCCCGTATCCTCTGGCTGGGCGGCAGTATTCCAACGGCGACCAATATTATGGAAACGTCTTCCGAATCAATGACACGCACGTGATCAGCGCGACCATCGTCAACACGCTGACGGTGGGGGCTCACCGCCTCACGCATCCCGAACACGACGTGACCGTGGACAAGAACTGGGGAGACAAATTGGGCGGCGCAGTGAAGAACAATCCTTATTACAACGCTAGCTTTCCGCCCGTCAGGTTTGAGACCGACAACTACTATGGTTGGGACAGCTCCAAACTGTGGGACGAATACCACACCGTCTTCGGATTGGATGAGAACGTTGCGTGGGTGAAGGGCAGTCACAGCTTCAAGTTTGGGTACAGCTATCAGTTTATGATGTTGAACACGAACAATCGCAACAATGCAGCCGGCAATTTCGCGTTCAACCGTCTGGAAACGGCCGCTCCCGCCGATTCCAGCGGCAAGTCTGGAAACGCGTTCGCCAGCTTTATGCTGGGCGCGTTGCACAGTGGTGGATTTACGGTGCCGAGTACCGGCATGCTGCGGTTCCCGTACCATGCGGTCTTCGCGCAGGATGACTGGAAGATGACGCCGCGACTGACCATGAATATCGGACTGCGCTACGAGGTGAACATCGGCGCATTTGAGAAGCACGACCGCATGTCCTACTTCGATCCCAGCCTGCCGAATCCGGCGGCGGATGGCTACCCGGGCGCTCTGCGGTTCCTGGGTTTCGGACCCGGCCGTGAAGGGCGACGCAACCTCTGGAATAACGCCGCGGGCTGGGGCCCGCGCATCGGCCTGGCTTATCAGGTCACTCCGAAGACCGTGGTTCGCGCCGGCTTCGGAATCTTTTACGCCTCGGAGAAGGCTCCTGGCCTCACCCCTTCGAACGTGGGCTTCACGAGCTCGCCGAGCTGGGGTTCGGCGGACTCTGGGATCACTCCCGCGTTCTATTGGGATCAGGGTTTCCCGGCCTGGAAGGCGCCGCCCTTTATCAACCCCGGCTTTAATGCCGGATTTGGCGTATCGTGGTGGCCGGCCGCAGAAATCGCCATGCTGCCGAGCACCAATAGCTGGAACGTCGCGGTGTCGCGAGCGATGGGCGGCAACTTCGTGCTTGATCTGACGTACACCGGCAGCAAGGGGACGCACCTCGCGTCGGACCGCGTTAATTACATGCAGATTCCGCCCCAGTATGCGAAACTTGGCAGCCTCCTGAACAAGCCTATCGACGACCCGGCGGTGGTGGCTCTCGGCTTCACGCCGCCGTTCCCGAGCTTCAAACAACTATTGGGAAGCCGCGCCACGCTAGGCCAATCGTTGAGGATGTGGCCGCAATACACGGGTGTTGGTACCGGCGGAATGAACAATCACAGCGGCAATTCCACGTACAATGCCCTGATCGTGAAAGTCACCAAGCGCTACTCGGGCGGGCTGAGCATGGTGGCCGACTATACTTGGTCCAAGCTGCTGACTGACGCAGACTCTTCCGAGCCCTGGATTGCAGGTGTGGTTGGCTCCGGCGTTGGGGCCGGCGCCGCGCAGAACCATTGGAACCGCCGAGCCGAGAAGTCCTATGGTGTACTGGACCTCCCGCACATGGTCAAGGTGACCGCTGCTTATGATTTGCCCTTTGGCCCGAAGCGCAGGTTCGCCAGCAGCGGCGTGCTCGGCCAGGTTATTGGCCATTGGAACGTGGCGGCTTTCATTTACGGCCAAAGCGGGTACCCGCTGGGCGTCGTGGACTCTGGCTTCTCCAATTTCTTAAGCGCCGGCACTCCCCGGCCCAACGTAACGTCCTCCAATTGGCGCGCACCGATCGTTGGCGACAAATTCGATCCCGCTAATGGGCCCTATTTGAGCCGGTCGGCTTTCGAGCGCAGGACTAATCCGACGGTGGATCCTTTCGGCAACGCCCCCCGATTGAACGGCGCCACCCGTTCGCCGGGCCGCGTCCGCGAGAATATTTCTATTGCACGCAGTTTCCCGATCCGAGAGCGCGCACAGCTGGATTTCCGCTGGGAGATCTACGATCTGTTCAACCTCAAAACCTGGAACAACCCGGCCAGCGCGGATCTCTCCAATCCGCTGTTCGGGATGGTGACCAATGCCTCCGGTAACCGGACCATGCAATTCGGTCTCAAGCTGGTCTTCTAATTGGCAATCCTCAATAAGAGCACTGCGGACGCCATTGACGACTCGGCTCTGGACGCGCAAGGCGGATCTCGATTTCCGCAGAATGGTTTGACTATGAGGAGCGTGTGTAAATTATTCGTCGCACTCGGCAGCCTTTTGCTGTCGTTGCGTCCCGCTTTTTCAATCGAACCAGCGAAGCCCCAGGGCAATTTGCCCGCCTGCTACGCCCAACTCGGGATCTTGGCCGATAGCAACGGCCCAAGCGCGCCCGCGGTGCCCGACGGCTTGGGCGTCAACATTCACTTCACGGATGCGCGCTCGGGCGAGATGCACTTGCTGGCCGCATCGGGCCTGCGCTGGGTGCGCATGGACTTTACGTGGTCGCGGATTGAAAAGTCGAAAGGCCAATATGATTTCACGGCCTATGACCGCCTGGTCAGCACGCTCGAAGCAAGTCACATTTGCCCGCTCTTCATCCTTGATTATGGGAACCCACTGTATGACGGCGGACTCTCTCCGTACACCGAAGAAGGCCGGGAAGCGTTCGCGCGCTGGGCGGCGGCGTCCGCGCAACAGTTCAAGGACCGCGGCGTCTTGTGGGAAATATGGAACGAGCCCAACGGTAGCTTCTGGCGGCCGAAGGCCAAAGTCGAAGATTACGTCAAGTTGGCGCTGGCGGTTGGCCGGGCGATTCGCGATGCCGCACCCCAGGAGATCTATGTCGGTCCCGCCACAGCGGGGATCAAATTCGATTTTCTTGAAGCTTGCTTCAAGGCCGGCTTGCTGGACTATTGGCGCGCGGTTTCGGTTCATCCCTATCGCCAGACCGATCCTGAAACGGCGCAGGGGGAATACAAACGCTTGCAAGATTTGATTGCGAAGTACGCTCCGGGGAAAACGATTCCCATCCTGTCGGGGGAGTGGGGCTATTCCGCCGCGTGGAAGGGCATGAACGAAGAGCGGCAGGGGAAGATACTGCCTCGCGAGTGGCTCACGAACATGGCGAGCAGCGTGCCGCTGTCCATCTGGTACGATTGGCACGACGACGGGGAGAATCCCACGGAGCCCGAGCACCATTTCGGCATGGTCTCGAACCCTTATGATCCCGCTCGCGAACCCGTTTATGAACCCAAGCCCGCCTATCGAGCCGCTAAAACCTTGACCACGGTGTTAAGCGGCTTCCGATTCGATCGACGTCTCGAGGTTGGAAGCTCCGACGATTACGCGCTGGTCTTCAAAAAAGGCCATGCCACGCGGATCGCGGCTTGGACCACCGCGGCAGCTCCGCACGCGATCGTGCTGCCCGCCGGGCGCGGCCGGTTTGAAGTCACTAGTTACCTCGGCAGCCCGCTTCCCGCGCTGTTCGCCGACCACCAAAGACTGCGGATCGTACTATCGGATGCGCCACAGTACATCATCCCCGCGAACCGCACTCAGCTTGCCTCCAAACCGTAGGTTTGCCCTGGAACTTCTTGTCAGCGAGCATTACATTCTTGGACCCAATAGTGCATTTTTGTTCTCCCTTCTTGACATTGTGTATCTCTCATTTCGAGTGCACTCACTCGCTGCGCTAACTGACTGCTACGACGGGAAGCAACGGCCAAAGGACAGCAAGAGCCGAGGTGACCCCTGAAAGCGAATCTTCCGTCTGAGCAGAGCCCACGCGAGATTGGCCTCCTTACGCAGAAAGCGAAGCCAGGTCTGGCTGTCCGCAGTCAACCGCAGATCAGCCGCGCCCGTGTGGCCCTCGGATACTTGCAGCGTCTTGTCGCGAATCACCACAGTTGCCTTCAGTTCCTCCTGGCCGGTGAATGTGAAGTGATAGGTAGCGTTCAGCCCTTCGGATCGCCCGCGTTGAAATACGAAGGGCAGCCCACGCAGAAAGCCACGAATTGAACCTTGTCCCGCGAGTCCATTTGCCACCCGCTTCGTTTTCTTGTGCGGAAAGCGTCGCGCCACGTACTGTTCGGAGTCAGAGCCCGGAACCACGTAGATGGTCTCAGCCTTGTCTTGCAGCGGTTTCACCACATCTTCGAGGAATTCTTTCCGATCGGTTAGAAACGGTGCAATGACTTCCTCCCCGGCAGGGCAGACCGAGAGACAGTAGGCAGCCTTATAGTTCGCGCCAAACGACAGGCTTTGCCACATGGACACAGTCTCGGGGCCCGACACTTTCTTCCGGTACTCCCGGGCACTCCCACTCTCCGCAATTGCTTCCACCCAGTCGTTGAATCCGCCCATGAACTCGCGATAGTTGTGCGTATAGCACGCGGAGAAGTTGAACTCGCCGTCGGCGCCGATGGCACCGGTGGGACAAGCGGCGACGCAGAGTTTGCATTCAAGACAGGGGTTGTAATCGATCGGCCGCGCATAGGCACTGACTTCGGCATCGAGCAAGACGGTCCCAAGAAGAACGAAATTGCCGAACTTCGGATGAATTACGTTGCGATGAATCCCCATGCGCCCCAGACCTGCAGCGACGGCTACGGGCTTGTGAGAAATAACCCACATCTTTGCTCCCCACCGATCCGCTTCCATGGGGAAGCCGGCTGCCCCGCCATTGATGGCGCGAACTCCAACTCGTTCCAGCGACGCAACTATCTTGCGCGCCACTTCGTCGATCTCATCCGTAGTGTGGTGGAATTCTAGATTGGCAATCGAGCGCGCAGGCGTACGGATGTTCTCGCGGTTCATGCGCAGAACGAAACTCACGAGCGCTTTCGTTCTGGGGAGAACTGCGAGGATGTCACCGTTTTGGTCGGCGATCTCCGGGCGGCCAGCCTCGACAAATCCAACGTCGTCCGCGCCCGCCTCAAGGCACAGCTGACGAAGCCAAGCACTATCCAGTGTTGGGACCCGTACGGGGTCGCTCCCTGCCGCTTCTCGTTCCCGAAATCGTTGTACTGTCGGATGTTCAGCCAGTTGCGCCATCGAAGTGTCTCCGCTCAAGACTTTAGCTGTATATACATCTACTTGGGGCAAAAAAAACGTTCACACGACCACGGAGGCGCGCGTAGTTTCAGCGAGCAGTCCGCCCATTTGGCTCCAGCTCGGTTCACCTAAACTCGTCTGCAATCGCCTCTGTGCACGTTCCCAATGGAGCCTGGAGTGCTGCAACTTCTGTCGGCCTGAAGCAGTGAGTCGCAGAAGCCTCTGCCTCCGGTCCTCCCCCGCTTTCACCCCGATCCATGCACGCTTGGTCAGGAGTCTGAGCATGCGTGTCAAGCTCGTCGTGTCCAACGCCAGCAGCTTGCCCAAATCTCCCTGAGTGGTTTCCCCGGTGGTGTCCAATGCCATCAGCAAGGTGAATTGTGTCAGCTCAAGTCCGGTCGCCCGAAGCTCCTGGTTGTACATCCTGGTGACCGCCCGCGCCGCGCGACGAAGGTTTGCGCAAGCACAGGGCAGCACGGGCAAGGTTCGGTCGGAAGGGGTTTTCATCTTCATTCTCACAATACATGTATATACATCAGTTGTGGTGATGTCAAATTTCGTGCCTTGGAAAAGTTGCTCGAGGACCGCGGCTTTCCAGCGCCCACCGGCGATACGTGCCGTGGTTTCCACCGGACAGAGCTCTGCACGCTTGGCCATACTGGACTTAGTGCCACACTGTATACCATGTACGGTGCAAGTGCCCCGTATTTCCATGTAACCATGCTCTTCCCTCCTTCATCTATCATGACCACGAAGATCTCGAGGCTGGATTTGGAAGCGGCACGTGGGCTCCCTCTGCCAATTGTCAAAATGGGAACGGGAAACGCAGGGAACGATTTGGGAGAGACACATGCAACTGGAAACAACGAACCAATGGAAGAGTAAGAACCACGGCACCGTGACCCCGCGGCTGATGTTGACCATCGGCCTCGCGACTCTTGCGGGCATAAGTGCAGGGTGTTCTAGCTCAGCTCAACCCAAGGCTCCCGCGCCGGCGGAAGTGAGCGTAGCGGAAGTTATCTGCAAGCAAATAGGCGACAGTGACGAGTTCACCGGCCGACTTGAAGCAGTCAATGCAGTCGAGGTTCGCCCACGTGTATCCGGCTACTTGCAGAGCGTGCATTTTAAGGAAGGCGCGATTGTTCGGCAGGGCGACCTCTTGTTTCAGATCGATCCGCGTCCTATCCAGGCGGAAGCGGACCGTCTAAAGGGCGATCTTGCGCAAGCGAAAGCGCAGCGTTCGCGAGCTCAAAGCGATTTTCAGCGTGCCGAACGCCTTCATAACAATGATGGAATGTCAGCCGAAGAGTACGACCGGCGCGCCGCAGTCCGCAACGAATCCGAAGCCCGCATCGCGTCCACCGAGGCGGCACTTCGCGGCGCGGAACTGAATCTGGAGTTCACGCACGTCACGGCTCCGATTACGGGTCGCGTGGGACGGGCAGAGGTCACGGAAGGCAATTTGGTCGAGAGCGGCGCCGCCCAGGTCAAGCCCTTGACGAGTCTGGTTTCGCTCGATCCGATCTATGTCTACTTCGATGTCGATGAGCAGACCTACCTGAAGTATGCACGGGTGACGCAAAGCCACCGGACAAGTTCGCACGATCTGCGCAGCGCAGCGCTGTTAGGACTGGCGGACGAAGAGGGATTCCCTCACGCCGGCGAGGTGAGCTTTGTGGACAATCAGGTCAGCTCCTCGACAGGAACGATTCGCTTGCGGGCCACCTTTGCGAACAAGAATTTGGCTCTAACGCCGGGACTTTTTGCGAGGATTCGGTTGCCCGGAGGTGCGGTGCGCAGTGGCTGCCTGGCAAAAGACGAGGCCATTGTTACGGACTTAAATCAAAAGTACGTTTTTGTGCTTGGCAAGAACAACACGCTCGAGTATCGCCCGGTGAAACTTGGCCCGATGACAGAGGGATTGCGCGTCGTGCGTGATGGTTTGCACGAGGGCGACGTCATCGTCGTAATCGGCCTGCAGCGCGTGCGCCCCGGAGCCACTGTCACTCCCAAGAAAATCTCCATGACGGGTCAAATCAGCGCCCCGGGCGGGACATCCGCGCAATCCGCCTCGGTGCCTCGCAAAGATCGACCGCGCGAGCCGAAAGCGCGGGAATAGTCCAGGACCGCCATGAATATCTCTAATTTTTTCATCAAGCGCCCCATCTTTGCGGCGGTCATTTCCATCGTCATTTTTGTCATCGGAACACTCGCCTATTTCCGGCTTCCTCTGAGCGAGTATCCGGAAGTCGTACCACCCACTGTCGTCGTACGCACAAGCTACCCGGGCGCGAATCCCACGGTCATTGCGGACACCGTGGCCTCGCCTCTCGAACAGCAAATCAATGGCGTCGAAGGCATGCTCTACATGTTTTCGCAAGCTACAGCCGACGGCGTGATGACTCTGACGATCACGTTTGGACTGGGCACGGACCTCGACAAAGCGCAAGTGCAGGTGCAGAACCGTGTATCGCAGGCGCTGCCGCGATTGCCGCAGGAAGTCCAGCGCCTCGGTGTAACGACGGAAAAAACCTCACCGGACTTGCTGATGGTTGTACACCTGGAATCTCCGGACAACCGTTACGACACGCTGTACCTGGCAAATCTGGCCATTCTCCAAGTGAAGGACGAGTTGGGCCGCCTCCCTGGCGTCGGTAACGTACAGGTCTTCGGCGCGGGGGATTTCAGCATGCGTGTGTGGCTCAACCCAAACAAATTGGCCTCGCACAACTTGACGGCAACCGACGTGGTCCAGGCGATTCGCGAGCAAAACGTGCAGGTTGCGGCGGGTGTGCTTGGTGCTCCGCCGACAAATACGGGAAGCACAGCGTTTCAATTACTTGTAAACACGCAGGGGCGCCTCACGACGGAGGAAGAATTCGGCAACATCATTGTGCGCGCCGCCAAGGATGGCCAGATTACGCGCATCCGCGATTTGGGCCGTGTCGAACTGGGTTCCAGCACGTACGCACTCCGAAGTTTACTGGACAACAAGCCTGCGGCAGCTCTTCCAATTTCACAGCGGCCTGGTTCGAACGCACTCCAAACTTCGCAACTGGTGCGCGAGACGATGGAACGTCTCAAGAAATCATTTCCGGTAGGCGTGGACTACAAAATCGTCTACGACCCAACGGTTTTTGTGCGCGAATCGATTCAGGCTGTAGGTCACACGTTTGTCGAAGCCTTAATCCTGGTCGTGATTGTAGTGTTGGTGTTCCTCCAAACCTGGAGGGCGTCTATCATCCCTCTTTTGGCGCTTCCCGTGTCCCTAGTTGGAACGTTTTCGATCATGCTGGCGCTGGGCTTTTCGCTTAATACGTTGTCGCTGTTTGGGCTGGTGCTGGCGATTGGGATCGTGGTGGACGATGCGATCGTCGTCGTCGAAAACGTGGAACGCAATATCGCACTAGGACACGAACCCCATGAGGCTACGCGACGCGCGATGGAAGAAGTCAGCGGACCGATCGTGGCGATCGCTTTAGTGTTGTGCGCGGTTTTTGTTCCGACGGCATTCATCGTGGGGCTTTCGGGACAGTTCTATAAGCAGTTCGCACTGACCATCGCCATTTCCACGGTGATTTCAGCGTTTAACTCGCTCACGCTAAGTCCGGCTCTGGCTGCGTTGCTCTTGAAACCTCATGGGGCCAAGAAAGATCGCCTTACGCGGGCGATTGATTTCGCACTCGGCTGGTTTTTCAAACTGTTTAATCGGTTCTTTGGCCGAGCATCGGGCGGTTATGGAAAGTTTGTAACGCACACACTGCGTTCCAGTGTGATTGCTGTGGTCGTCTACGCCGGCCTGGTCGGGCTTACCATTCTCGGCTTCTCGCGCGTGCCCACAGGATTTGTTCCCACGCAGGATAAGGGATATCTCGTGTCGTTCGCGCAGTTACCGAATGGCGCGACGCTCGATCGCACCGACGATGTGATTCGCAACATGTCCGACATTGCGTTGAAACATCCGGGAGTGCAGAACGCCGTTGCTTTTCCTGGGCTATCGATCAACGGCTTCACCAACAGCCCGAATTCCGGAATTGTGTTCGCTATCTTGAAACCGTCAGAGGAGCGGAAGTCTCCCGAGCTTTCCGCGAATGCCATCGCGGCCAATCTAAACAAACAATACGGGTCCATCCAAGAAGCTTTCATCGCAATTTTCCCTCCGCCGCCTGTTCAAGGATTGGGCACCGTGGCCGGGTTCAAACTCTACATTGAAGATCGTGCTGGCATGGGCTTGGAATCACTCTACAAGGAGACGACTTCGACCCTGCAAAAAGGCAACCAGACACCGGGGCTGGCGGGAGTGTTTTCCAGCTTCGACATCAACGTGCCACAAATCGATTCGCATGTAGACCGCGAAAAGGCAAAGACCTACGGGATTCCCCTCGGCGACCTGTTTGACACCATGCAGGTTTATCTAGGTTCCCTTTATGTCAACGACTTCAACCGTTTTGGCAGAACGTATCAGGTGAATGTGCAGGCGGAGTCGTCGTACCGACTCCAGCCGGAAGATATAAGTCACCTTCGGACAAGAAACCTGACCGGAGAAATGATTCCGCTCGGATCGGTGATCACCGTTGAGCCGATTTATGGGCCAGACCGCGTCATGCATTACAACGGATTTCCAGCAGCGGAAATCAATGGGGCGGCTGCATCGGGATACAGTACCGGCCAATCGGAGGGTGCGATCGCCAAGCTGCTTGACGATCAATTACCAACCGGAATGAAATACGAATGGACCGAGCTTACCTACCAAAAGATTCTAGCTGGCAACACGATGGTTTACATTTTTCCACTCTCTGTTCTCCTCGTGTACCTAGTGCTTGCCGCTCAGTACGAAAGCTGGTCGTTACCTCTGGTAATCATCCTGATTGTTCCAATGACTCTGTTTTCCGCCATTGTCGGGGTCTGGCTGCTAAATGGCGACAATAACGTCTTCACCCAGATCAGTTTGATTGTTCTCGTCGGACTGGCCTGCAAGAACGCCATCCTTATTGTGGAGTTTGCCAGGGAGAAACAGCTTCAGGAGGGGATGAACAGAGTCGATGCGGTGCTGGAGGCGTGCCGGTTGCGTTTGCGTCCGATCTTAATGACTTCTCTCGCCTTCACGATGGGCGTGGTCCCGCTGGTGCTGTCTTCCGGGGCCGGATCAGAAATGCGCCGGGCCATTGGAGTTGCGGTATTTTTCGGGATGCTTGGCGTCACTGCGTTTGGCTTGGTGCTGACTCCGGTCTTCTACGTCGTAATTCAGCGGTTCGTCGAAGGGCGGGAGATCAAGAAATCGGCTGCTAGCGCAGGACTGTCGCCGAGCCCTTCGGTGGAGGCGTAAAACCGTGTCCATGCGCTTCTTGAAATACCCTGTACTCTTCGCCGCTGTACTCGCCGTAAACGGCTGCGCGGTCGGCACGCGCTACAAAGCGCCACAGCCTGCAGCGGTGACCTACCACGCGGCGGATGAGCAACTTGTCACCGAAGCTTCGTTCGATACGCGCTGGTGGAAACAGTTCGAGGATCCGGTGCTCGATTCGCTCGTGGATCGAGCCCTGGGGTCCAACAACAGCATTCGAATCGCACGTGCCAGACTCGCCGAGTCTCGCGCTGTCTTCGATGAAAGGAGGCTGGAGGGTTGGCCTACGGTGCCCGTCGCCGCGTCCTACCAGTACAGTAAACAACAGATTCCTGGTTTCGGAGACCAGCGGCGCACAATCAATACATTTCGCTCCGGGTTCGACGCTTTCTGGGAAGCGGATTTGTTCGGAAGGGTTAGCCATGGAGTCGCGGCAGCTCGTGCCGAGAACCAGGCGTTCGAGGCCGACCTTCACGATGTGCAAGTCAGCGTGGTTGCTGAACTCGCTCGCAACTACTTCGAGCTTCGGGGGGCGCAATGGCGCCTCGCGGTGGCCGAGCGCAGTCTGACGAACCAGCGCGAGACGCTGCGGCTGACGCAACTTCGCCGGGACGCGGGTGTGGGTGAAGAACAGGACGTTGCGAGTGCCGCTGCCCGCGTAGCAGCCATTGAGGCCACCATTCCATCCTTGAAATTGGATGTGTCTCGTGCCGAATACCGATTGGCGGTGCTCACCGGGAGTCGCCCCGGCGACCTCAATGCGGATCTGGCACCGCGTACCTATCCAGCGATCGCAAAGGCTCTGCCCATCGGCAACCCGGGCGAGCTGCTGCAGCGCCGGCCCGATGTGCGTTCCGCCGAACGACGGCTGGCCGGGGCCACCGAGCGTCACGGCGTTGCGGTCGCTAGTCTGTTTCCCCAGGTCAGCATTTCCGGATTCCTCGGATTCCTGGCTGGGCGAGGCAGCACTTTCTTCACCGGGGACTCGCGAGCATGGTCTGTATCACCTGGGTTGTCGTGGTCTGCGCTCGACTTAGGCCGGGCTCGCGCTCGCGTGCGTGGTTCGAACGCTGCTACGGAACAGACGCTGGCTTTCTATGAAGAAACCGTGCTCCGGGCCCTTGAAGAAACGGAAACTGCACTGGCAAGTTACCATGCACAACAAGCACGGCTCGTCAAATTGAACGATCAAGCTCGCGAGAGCAAGCGCGCCGCCGATATCGCCCGCTTGCGCTATCGCGAAGGAGTCGTTGATTTTCTCTGGTTGCTCGACGCCGAGCGGACGCAGTTGCAAGCCGAAGATGCCGTTGCCGAAAGCGAGAAAGATGTCTATGTGGCGGTAATCGCCCTTTACAAGGCTCTGGGGGGAGTACCGAGCTAAGTCGAGCAATCAGAAAAGGACCAGCGGGAGATGAAGCTAGTTTCTCTGAGCATCGGACTGCTTCTCTTCGGCATCGCTTGACATATAGCGAGCATCACTATATCGTATGACGCCATATAGGAGATTGGGCGATGAAAAGATCACGTACATTTCTATCAGGCCTATTCGTGGCGCTTGTTGTTGTCTTGCCCAGCGTGGGAGCGAGCGGCAACTTCGCGAAGTCCAAAGCTGACGCCGGCCAGGAGCAGATGCTTGTGAGCGTCGATTGGTTAAGCAAGCATTTCTCCGATCCCTCATTCGTATTGCTGCACATAAGCAAGAAGGAAGAATACGATGCCGCACACATCCCCGGTGCGCAGTATCTTGAGTACCATGACATTTCCACTCCCCACGGGGCCGGCCTGATGCTCGAGCTACCGCCAATGGCCCAGCTTGTTTCCGTCTTCGAGAAGCTGGGCATTTCCAATAAATCCCGCGTGATTTTGTATTTTGGCAACGATTGGGTATCGCCAACGACGCGCGTGTATTGGACCATCGACACCATGGGGCTTGGCCCGCGCACCTCCATTCTCGATGGCGGGCTGCCCGCTTGGCGAGCCGCTGGGAAGCCGCTGACTACAGAGGTAAAGACTGCGACGCAGGGTTCGATCACTCCGGAGCCGCGGACCGATATCTTCGCGGATGCCGCGTGGGTGAGCAGCCATTTAAATCAACCGAACGTCACCATACTTGACGCGCGCAACCGCGAATTTTACACAGGCGAGAAGAGCGACGGTAATCCCCGCCAAGGCCACATTCCTGGCGCATCAAACCTTCCCTTCCCCGAACTAGTCGATGAGAAGAGCTCAAAATTTAAGAACCCCGACGCAATCCAGGAGCTATTTGAGAACGCTGGATTGAAGCCTAGCAACTTGATGGTGAGCTATTGCCACATAGGACAGAGAGCTACGGTGCTCTATTTTGCAGCCAAGATGCTGGGCTACCACGCTCGAATGTATGACGGGTCCTGGGAGGAATGGAGCAAAAGCCCAAACCTGCCCATCGTCAGGGGTGACAAGCCTGGAAAGCCGTAACTGCTTCGCCATAACCCTGATGCATTTCTAGATCTCAAAGGCTTCGTTAACTTCCCGACAGCACCGAGCATTGCTGGAAGCCTTCGACAGTGTCGGAGGGCCTTCGCCGCCAATAATCGCTACCGAGGCTGCTCTTTGTCTGATAATATTTGATTTGCACGTAAACGAATTTGTGGAGAGCAGGAATTACTATGGCACAGAAATGTGACCTTTGCGGCAAAGGGCCGCATTACGGAAACGTCATCAGCCACGCGAATAATACGCGGCGGCGAAGGTGGAATCCTAACTTGAAGCGTGTACGCGCAGCCATCGGCGGCTCGCGAAAACATCTACGCGTTTGCACGGCGTGCATCCGAGCGGGCCGCGTGAAGAAGGCTGCCTGAGCGGTCTGTTGCAACCCTCCTCAGAATTGGCAACCTCGGTGAGATCCACATTTACAAAACCATGACCAATCCTTGGAGTCACAGGTCGCGGGCGATTCTCGCCGCCGTATTGCTTGCCGTGGTGTGCGCCACTGGTTGCAAAAATCAGACCCAACCAGCGGTGGACGTATGGGCTGTGGTAAATGGAAAAGAGATCAAGCGCGACGAAGTGGATCGCTATTACCGGACGCGAGTTAATCCCGAGGGACAGGAACCGTCTCAGGAGGAAGCCCTGTCGCTCAAGCTGAATATTCTCGATGAGTTGCTTAACAACGAGATTCTGCTGGAGCGTGCGAAAAAACTGAATCTTGCTGCGAGCGACGGTGAAGTCGAGGACAAGTTCACAGAATTTAAAAGCCCCTACACCGAAGAGGAATTTCAGAAGCAGTTGAGAGACCGCGGTGTTACCGTAGACGATTTGAAGAACGATCTCCGCCGCCAACTATCCATTCAGAAATTGCTCAATCGCGAAGTAGTCGCGAAAATCTCCATCACCGAGCAGGACATCAAAGATTTTTACGAGCAAAACCGTGCGCAGTTCAACGTGGCCGAACCGCAATATCGCGTTGCGCAAATCGTGGTGACTCCGCGAAAGGATCCGCAGATCCGCAACCGAAAAAATGACGATGCAGTGAACGAAGCCGAGGCCCGGCGCAAAACTGCCATGTTGGTGGATAAGCTGAATTCCGGTGCGGATTTCGCGCAGCTGGCGATGGACTATTCCGAGGACCCGCAGACCGCAACGACCGGCGGCGACCTGGGCTACGTGCCAGAATCGTCCCTCAGTAAATCTGACCCGGCGCTGAAAAGGGGGGTGATGGCTCTGAAGCCCGGGCAAGTAAGTCCGGTCATCACGCTGCAGGGCAGCTATGTCATTTTGAAGGTAATCGCCCGCGAAGCTCCCGGGCAACGAAATTTATCCGATCCGCAGGTGCAAACCACGGCTCGTGACACGCTCAAGAATCGCAAGGAGCAGCTGTTGCGCGCCGCCTATCTTTCGAATGCTCGCGATGAAGTACGCGTGAACAATTACCTGGCGCGGCAGGTTCTCGAATCCAGTGGGAAATTGCCTGGTGCTGCCAAGGTTTCTCCCTCTTCATCGAAATCCGAAACGAAGTAAGGCACCGCAAAAGTCTCTCTGAAACCTAAAGCTTAGTAAATAGTTCCAAACTCGATACGCCTCCCCGCCATATTGGCCGTACCATCACATGGGAAGCTTTCGTCCGCCACTCCAGCGACTAAGTTTAGCCAACGATAGCGAGAACGTCACCGGCGTCAACCCTTTGACCTTCGGATACGAGCAGACGCTCGACCATGCCGGTCTTGGGAGAGCGGATTTCATTTTGCATTTTCATGGCTTCAACGACGAGGAGACCTTGGTTTCTTTGTACTTTGTCGCCGGCCTTCACCAGCACGTGAACCACTTTCCCGGGCATCGGGGCGAGAACCTGCTGGCGGCCTTCGGCTTCGACCAGGCCGCCGCGGCGACCGCGCCAGGCACGCGGGTCGATAATTTCTGCAGCAAATTCCTCGGAGCCGGATTGAATACGCAAGGTCCCTGACCCCTGCAAAGCTTGGATGCGGACTTCGAAACAGCGGCCATCCAGAAGAATCGAAAACGTGCCAGGTGTGATTTCGATGAGATCGGCGGTGACCTCGCTACCGTCTAGTTTTGCGCGCCAGCCTTCCGTCACGCGCTCGAGCTCCACGGTGCGTGAGCGGCCAGCGATTTGAATTTCAAGTTTCATGAGGCGATCACAATTAAAACTCTGTCGATCATTTCGCTCGTGATTATTCGCGGGGTGCTCGATCGAGTTCGTCGCGGCGGCCCTCCAGCTTCCAGCGGGATGGCGCCGCGACTGGAGGTTGGCGCGTGACCGTTGGTTGTGCTGAGCTTGGCGAAGGCGCAGCAGATGAACCGTGGCTTTGCGAGAGGTGCCAGAGTGCGGCTGCAAGCGCGGCTGCATCGGCGGCGCCAGAAGCAGGGCGTTCCTGTTGCCCCGTGACGTTCCTCGCGACTACCGCTGGGGAAAGAAGAAGCTCATCGAGCCAGCGTGTGTGAATTTCTGCGCGAACATATTCAGGTTCCGCGAGAATGCGGCGAAAGAGCGCAATATTTGTCTTGATGCCGCTGATTCCGTACTCGTCGAGAGCGCGGCGAAGTCGCGCAATGGCCTCTTCGCGGCTGTTGCCCCAGGCAATCAACTTCCCCAGCAGCGGATCGTAATCGACGGGAACGGTCCAGCCGGCGTAAACACCGTCGTCGAGTCGAATACCTGGACCGCCGGGGGTGCGGCGCGCGAGAATTTTTCCCGGTGACGGGAAAAAATTATTGTAGGGATCTTCCGCATACAGGCGGCACTCGATGGCGTGGCCGCGCGGAGTGATGGATTCCCAGGCGAAGGGCAAGCGATGGCCGGCCGCGATGGCAATTTGCAATTTCACGAGATCCAGACCAGTAACGAATTCGGTGACGGGATGCTCGACCTGCAGCCGCGTATTTACTTCGAGGAAATAAAAATTGCGCTCAGCGTCGACAAGGAATTCGACCGTGCCGGCATTTGTGTAGCCTCCGGCACGCGCGAGGCGTACGGCAGCTTCTCCCATGGCGCGGCGCAACTCTGGTGTGATGGCGGAGGACGGAGCCTCCTCGATCACCTTCTGGTGACGGCGCTGCACCGAGCACTCGCGCTCACCAAGCGAGACGACGCGGCCGTGCGTGTCGGCCAGAATCTGGATCTCGATGTGACGCGGGCGCTCGAGATATTTTTCGAGATAGAGGCGAGCATCTCCGAAAGCGTTGAGCGCCTCGGAGCCCGCCTCACGCCACGCCGCGGAGAATTCAGCTTCGCTCGTGACGAGACGCATGCCTTTTCCGCCTCCGCCAGCAACGGCTTTGAGCAGCACGGGATAGCGCATTTCCCGGGCAAGCTTCTGGGCATCCTCCGCCCGATCGACAGGGTCGAGCGATCCGGGGACCGCCGGAACATCGCAGCGGCGCGCGAGCTGGCGCGCCGCCGTTTTCGAGCCCATGGCTTCCATGGCTTCTGCGGAGGGCCCGATGAAGGTGATGCTTGCTTCGGCACAAGCGCGCGGAAGAGCAGGATTCTCAGCGAGGAATCCGTAACCGGGATGAAGCGCGTTGCAGCCGGAACGGCGCGCAACATCCATCAATTTATCGATGCGAAGATAGCTTTCGCGCGACGGCGCAGGTCCGATGGGATAGGCTTCGTCGGCCAGCCGAACGTGAAGAGAAGCGCGGTCGGCGTCGCTGAAGACGGCGACCGAACCAATGCTCAACTCGCGGCATGCCCGAAGAATGCGTACGGCAATTTCGCCGCGATTGGCGATCAGTATCTTTCGAAACATGAACTGGCCGTGATTCTATCATGTGGCTTCATTCATTGGTTTTAAGCCGGCCGGAGACTCCCTGGCCGAAGTTTGCGCTAATCAGAACAAAATGGCCTGGATGGTTCCCTGGGCACTGAAGTTGTTGTATGTGTCGGAACAAATGAGGTCGGGGTCCCAATCGGGCGTGAAGTTTGCCGTGCATGTCCCACTGGCAAGGCACGTTTCGCCCTTCGGCAGGCGCCGATTATCGAGATACATATACGAACCGGGATTGGCAATGACGTACTTCACGGATGCGGCGATGGCCCCATCTGTTTGGTTCCCAGCGGCGTATCGTTGAGTGAACTGCCCGCCAGCGGAGTGTCTGGCGATTGTGATTTTCTGCAGGTTCGGGAACAGTGACGTATCACTCAGGATGCTAACCAACCGGTCGATCATGCTGAACGAAAAGACTTCCGCGATCCCGGTATCGCGCGCGCGTCCGCCATCATCCCAGTGATTTATGCTGCCCTGTCCTTCGCCGGACCAGTGCAGCTCGCCCGCTTCGAGGGAATCATTACAAACTGCGCTGCCGCGCACGTTTCCCTTAAAATGGGGTGCGATCACAACAAGTGTGGGGTCGGTATCGTTGCGCAGAGCGTTCACCGCGGTCTGAAAGTAGTCAGGCGCGTTTCGTTCAAGACCATGCATCACGATGACCGCCCGCTTGATATTCGGATTGGGAGTTTGCAGGGAGTAGCTGCGGAAATACCAGAAGTTGTACTCCCCGACGGCCAGCGACTCCTTGCAAGAGGTCTCCGCGACCATACAGGCCTGCTCGGCGTAAACCGGTGCTGCAAGACTTGTTGCCATTAGAACGAGCGCGGATAGAGAGGCCTTCATTCTTCCTCTTTTCATTTTCTTGGGCTGTGGAACTACGCCTTGGCTTTACAGATAGTACAGGACTTGGTTCTTGAGCCCTGAGCAGGGGACAGGCCGGGCAGTCAGATTCAAATTTAGCGTTCGCTAGTCTATCACTTTCGCGACTTCTGGGTACTTTCGATGAATCACTGACACAATACCAAACGCGAGAAGATGAATCATTCCATGGGTGGCCTCCTAACGTGTAGCTGGCATGCCAAGAATGGCTCTAATGCGGTGACGGTCGGTCACTTCACGTGGTGATCCGCCAGTTCTTTCAACCCATTTCGCAAAATCCTTAAGTTTCACTTGGTGTTCCACGCGGACATCGGCAACTGAAACCTTTACTATATTGAAGCCTTCCGCAAGACCCGCAACCCATTCATGGCCCCGGATCGCCGCTAGACCTTGAGCCACGGCTTCATACAGCGTGGCCGCAGTTACCTCGACGGTATGCGATACCCCATCCATATCTTGAATCGTGACGCGGCACGAGCGGACCGGCATAAACGGGAATGTAGCATATTCGCTTTTTATTCGCCACGGCAGGTTTGGCGTTTTCGCTTACGCCAGAGGATTCACAAGCGCATTGAACCTACAGGGAATCCAGGCGACTGATTCACTCGGTGACAGAACTTGATAACTACAGGGGGATGTTGCCGTGTTTCTTCTTTGGATTTATGTCGCGCTTGTTTTCGAGGGCGCGAAGCGAGGCGATGATGCGCGCGCGGGTTTGCGAGGGCTCGATGATGGCGTCAATGTAACCGCGCTCGGCGGCGACGTACGGGTTGGCGAAGCGTTCGCGGAACTCGGCGATTTTTTCCTGGCGGAGCCTGGCGCGCTCCGATTCCGGGGCAAGGTCGATCTCACGCTTGTAGACGATGTTCACTGCGCCTTCGGGACCCATAACGGCAATTTCCGCCGTGGGCCAGGCGAAATTGGCGTCGGTGCGGATGTGCTTGCTGGCCATGACGCAGTAGGCGCCGCCATAAGCTTTGCGGGTGATGATGGTGATTTTTGGAACCGTAGCTTCCGCATAGGCGAAAAGCAGTTTGGCGCCGTGCTTGATGATGGCGCCAAATTCCTGCTGCGTGCCGGGGAGAAATCCGGGCACATCTTCAAAGGTAATCAGCGGGATATTGAAGGCGTCACAGAAGCGGACGAAGCGCGCTCCCTTCACCGAGGCATTGATATCAAGGCATCCGGCAAGGATCGCTGGTTGATTGGCGACGATGCCAACAGGACGCCCGTCGAAGCGCGCGAAACCAACGACGATATTACGGGCGAAGTGCTCGTGCACTTCGAAGAAGTAGTTGTCGTCCACCACGGCATGAATGGCATCTTTGATGTCGTATGGCTTCATCGGATCGACAGGGACGAGCGTATTGAGCCCGCTATCGGCGCGCGCAGGCGAATCGTTCGAGGGACGCCGCGGAGGATCTTCGAGATTATTTGATGGCAGAAAGCTCAACAATTCGCGAATCATAGCCACGCAATCGGCGTCATCGCGAGAAACAAAATGCGCAACGCCGCTCGTGGCGTTGTGGGTCATCGCTCCGCCGAGCTCTTGCTTCGAGACCTCTTCATGGGTAACGGTCTTAATTACGTCAGGACCAGTCACGAACATGTAAGAGGTATCTCGGGTCATGAAAATAAAATCGGTGATGGCCGGCGAATAGACGGCGCCACCGGCACACGGACCCATGACGGCGCTAATTTGCGGAATGACTCCGCTCGCCAGCGTATTGCGCAGGAAAATGTCGGCGTATCCTGCGAGTGACATCACGCCCTCTTGTATTCGCGCGCCTCCGGAGTCGTTGAGACCGATGACGGGATGCCCGTTACGCATGGCGTGATCCATAATCTTGCAAATCTTCGAGGCGTTGGCCTCCGACAGCGAACCGCCGAAGACGGTGAAATCCTGCGCGAACACGCAGACGGTTCGGCCGTCAATGCGTCCGTAACCGGTTACAAAACCGTCGCCGGCCGGCCGCTGAGATTCCATACCGAAATCGACGCAGCGGTGCGTAACGAATTTGTCAAGTTCGTCGAAGCTGTTCTCGTCGAGAAGCAGGTTGATGCGCTCCCGCGCAGTGAGCTTGCCGGCCTTGTGCTCACGCTCGCGACGCTCGGGCCCGCCGCCAGCTTCGGCTTCAGCGGAGCGGCGCGCAAGCTCTTCGAGCGGATTTCGGGTTGTCGCAGGGGTCGCTTTTTGCGGCTGGCGCCCGCCCTCGATATTTGTTTCTTGATTCGTGGCCATTCGGCTTGCCTTTCTAGCGCGGCGGAACCAAACGATGCGCCGTGGCACCGAAGATGCGAACGGCAAGATGCGTTGCGAGCCAAACCGTGCCGACCAGAAACACAACGCCCAACAACAGCTCCGCCACCATAGCCAACGCGCGTTGGATGGGATTGTTGATGCTTGTGACAATCAGAGTGGTACGCACCAGAACGAACATCGCCGTAAGCGTCATGCTGATGGTCAACAGGGCCGTAAGGAGTGACGCAAAGATTTTTTTCATCTTGGGCTACCTGCCCGGAAGGATAGCGCAGAGTGGGAGAAATCGTAAACAATAACCAGACTTTACTTTCGCTGTGCCGGGCCATAGCGAACGCTTGGGAGCACACTTGGTTGTCGAGTTCGCTGGCGATTTGTACTTTTTCAGCGGGTGTTGGCCTTTCTTTCGTGGCTGGCACCGGGCTCACTAAGGATCTGGCTTTGTGTTTGCCGACGACCCTTCCCAGGATCACTCCAACAACGCCTAATGTGACATGATAATGTTGTATTCTTGTGCCCGAAATTTATTTTCCTGCGTCCGGACAAAAGGCAACGATATAGGATCGCTGTTGCGTTTACCTCGGGGCACGAGTATGCTGGCTCGGTTTTGTGGCGGTTGCGAGACCGAGGCTGGCGACTCCCCGGGCTGGGCTCATCTCTGCAATAGACCAGGCAACACTCTGTACGTTTGCTCTTCAGCACAAAAACAAGATTTCAGCCGCGAAACGCACGCACTCGCGTCTGGCAGTTCGATCGAATCAAGAAAAGATGGGGGAGAAACCCATGAACGGCATGAAGGCAACAGGAAGCATGCTGCTTGCTTTGGTGATGTGGCCAAGCCTTGTCGCCGCGCAGTCGTCGTGGCAACCGCTGACCAACCAACCATCTTTTAACGCTAGTAGCGCGCACCTGTTAACCGATGGGACAGTGATGGTTCAACGGATCGAATCGAGCGATTGGTACCTGCTGACACCCGATGCCTTCGGTGACTACGTCAACGGAACCTGGACTCAGCTGGCGTCCATGTCCCCGGATTACGGTCCGCTCTATTACGCCTCCGCGGTTCTGGCCGATGGGCGCGTCGTCGTCGAGGGCGGTGAATACAATATCAGTGGTCCAGCAGTTTGGACGAACAAAGGTGCCATTTACAATCCTGTCTTCAACACCTGGACTACTCTCGCGCCCCCCGCTGGGTGGGCCAATATCGGCGATGCTCAGGGCACGGTGCTGGCGGACGGCACATTTTTGCTGGCGAGTCCGTCTGATACCCGGATCGCTGTACTCGACCCGCTGCCCCTCACCTACACCAACCTGAATCCGCCAAAAGACGACCGCAACGACGAAGAAGGTTGGACTCTGCTTCCAGACGGATCCGTTCTGACTGTAGACGCAATTGCCGCCCCGCTCAGCCAAAGATACATTCCGTCCTTAAACCAGTGGGTAAGCGCAGGTAGCACGATCGTCAGGCTGGAGGATCCCGGTTCCCAGGAACTCGGGCCGGCAGTATTGCGCCCCGACGGAACCGTCTTCGCCACGGGAGCAACTGGACAGAACGCGATCTACGATATCGCCTCGAACACGTGGTTGGTGGGTCCGGATTTCCCGTTCGTTGTTGGCGAAGGGCAGTACGATGTTGCTGATGGCCCCGCATCTTTGCTACCCAATGGAAATGTACTTGTTGGAGCGAGCCCCGGTATCTTTCAACGACCCACGCACTTCTTCGAGTTCGACGGCGCCAATCTGACTCAGGTCGCTGACATACCGAACGGACCCACCGACTCGTCTTATTATGGGAGGATGCTGCTACTTCCCACCGGACAAGTCCTCTTTACCGATGGCTCGGGAGATATCGAGGTCTACACGTCCGATGGAGTTGCAGACCCGGCTTGGGCGCCGACCATTGCCTCGGCTCCGGCTGACCTGCAGCCTGGTTTGTCGTACCCGATCTCCGGAACGCAATTCAACGGACTCTCGCAAGGCGCTGCTTATGGCGACGATGCACAATCCGCCACCAACTACCCGCTGGTGCGAATCACCAACCGAGCATCCGGGCATGTTTTTTACGCTCGGACCCATGGCCACAGCACCATGGGCGTCGCAACAGGAAATGCCATGGTCTCGACATCTTTTGATGTACCTGCCAGCGTGGAGCTTGGCGTCGGCGATCTCGTTGTCGTCGCGAACGGCGTCCCATCTGCCAGCGTCACCGTAACTATTTCGGCTTCTGCAAAGCTGGGAACAACTTGGAACTAATCGAAAAAATGTACCAATCCAGATGAGCTCAAGGGACTTCGGTATCTATGCGACATCGATCCTCACCGTTGTGGCCGGTGGCTTGCTACTCACGGCTCCGGCCACGGGGTTAGCACAGCAACACGCAAAATCTCTCAACATCGAGGAGTACGAGCCTAAATCGACGCTCGTCACTAAAGAACACAAAATTGAACGGGCGAAATACCCGTTCATTGATATTCACAGCCATCATTCGAATCCCACTCCCGAGTACGTAGACAAACTCGTCAAGGAAATGGATTCGATTAACCTCCAGATATTGGTGAATCTGAGCGGTGGAACCGGCGAGCGCCTCCGTCAAACGATTGCGGCGATGAAGGGCCGCTATCCGAACCGGTTTGCGGTGTTTGCGAATCTGAGTTTCGACGATCTCAATTCCCCCGGATATGGCCAGCGAGCGGCCGCTCGCTTGGCAGAAGACGTAAAGAACGGCGCGCAAGGTCTAAAAATCTTCAAGAATTACGGGATGGACCTGAAGTATGCCGGTGGGCAACGCGTGAAGGTGGATGACCCGGAGTTCGATCCGGTATGGGAAAAATGTGCCGAGCTGAAGATACCGGTGCTGATTCATATCGCTGAGCCGTCAGCATTCTTCGATCCGGCGGACCGTTTCAACGAACGCTGGCTTGAGCTCCAGCAATTTCCCGGGCGCGCGCGACCTCCCGACAAGTATCCAGCCTTCGAGACCCTCATCGCCGAACGGAATCGTTTGTTTGCGAAGCACCCGAAAACCAACTTTATTGCCGCGCACATGGCCTATCACGGGAATGATCTCGAGCGACTCGGGAAACTATTCGACACCTATCCGAATGTATACATTGATATTGCAGCGGTGCTGGCCGAGTTGGGACGCCAGCCGTACTCAGCACACGATTTTCTGGTGCGTCATCAAGATCGGGTGCTGATGGGAAAAGACATTTTCGAGGTAAACGAATTTAAGTGGTATTTCCGCTCGCTCGAAACTCGTGATGAATATTTCGAGTACTACCGCAAACGACACGCCTTCTGGCGCATCTACGGCTTTCAGGTACCGGATGAAGTGCTGAAAAAAATTTACTACAAGAATGCACTGAAATTGGTTCCCGGGCTTAACGCGAAGCAATTCCCGGAGTGACCTGGCGCTCGCTCACGCCTTCGGTCCCGCTATTCAAGTAGTGCCGTGAAATTGCTAGGGCCCCGTCGGGCCGGTCATAACCGGTCATTTCCAGATAACCAGCACCATGTAGGCTATGGCTGCGTTCTTTGCCAGTAAGAAGGATGGCCCCTTCCCAATAGTTCGGCACGAACCGCGTGTTACTAGTCAACTCTTGCGATGCCAGAAGGGTTTTCGCCTCTAGTTCAATGCCCAGACCAGGGATCGCGATCTTCCAGCGGATGGGGTAGACGGCATTGGTAGCCTTACTCTTCCAGGTCTCCCCGAGGGGTTCTAATGTAAATTGCGTCGCCTTTAAATGTGTCGGCTTGCCTTGCGGATCGACGAATGTGCCTGCCGAAAAACGGTCGATTGACCCGTTTTTGCGGCGTATACGAAACAGCATCAACTCAGTTTTGTTTTCGAGTTGCAGGCTGAGCCAATCCCAACCGGTTTGTTCCGCCCCCAATTGATTGGTAAAGAATTCGTGGTCCATCCACGCGAGGCCGCTCACGGCACGTTTTTGGCCGAAAAGCTCGATCGAACCGGTCGTGGTCAGGCGCGTCAGCGAAATATAATGCGAAGCGCGGCCGGGAGCATCTGCCTTCTGACTGACGCCATTCTCTCCATGAATGATTGGTTCCTTTTCCGAGCGCATCAGGAAATACAGCTGAAATTGCTCGGCAATCGCCTGCAACTCCTGATCATTGTTCTTCCACTTGATTTGCCAATTCCCGTTCCAGATCCTCCCCGACGATTCACTGATGCCGGCGATACCCGGGCCCGTACGATTCGTGCGCGCAGTAGGATAAAACTTTCCACTGTCCAGATCGCTCAGCGCTAAATGTGCGAAATACACATCATGCACATCCCACGCGCTACTTTTTGCAGCATTTTTCGGCACATCGCGGGCCACACCGTGCCTGAAAAACGTGAGTTCGAAGCCGAAGCGATGGCCATCTGTGGCTTTCAAGTTGCCAGTGTAATACCACCACTCCGTCTGAAACTCGGGATGGCTGAAATGGTCACGCGGAAATACGTAGCGATACCCTGGAAGAGCCGCTCTGTACTGCGCGGCGAGCGGCTGCAAAAACAGAAGAGCAATGAGCAGGCGGGCAACGCTACTCAGCATTATTCCTCATGGACAACCTCGAGAGGATTCAAGCCCACCGCCACATTCGCTGGATATATACCCGCGCCGACTGTCGCGACATACACCAGGCTTATCGCCCCCAAAAGTATTGCGACTGGCCAGTGAAAGCGGATCGTCCAGCCGAATGATTGCTTATTAATTACAAAAATCAGCACCAGCGACATCGCCAAGCCAAGCGCCACGCCCGCACAATTTGCGAGAATTCCCAGCAATCCCGCTTCGACTAAAATCAGCTTCCGCACCTGCCCCTTCGCCGCGCCGAGGAAACGCAACACACTGAATTCGCGCCGTCGATCAATCACTAAAGCGAGCAATGCACCGACTACGCCCATGACCGCAACCAACACCGCTACGGCTTCCAGTGCATACGTGATTGCGAAGGTGCGATCGAAGACCTTGATGGCTTCTTTGCGAAGATCGCGATTTGAGGTCATCAGTACGCGATAGCCCGCTGTGGCTTGCCCTATCTCGGCTCGCACTGTTTCGAGTTGGGCATCCGCCGCAACATACACCGCAATGTTGGAAGGAGCGGGATCTGGGAGATATTGCAGTAATGTATTGCGATCCATGAGGATGTTGCCGCGCTCGCTCGAATAATCGTAATAGACGTCAACAATGCGGAAAGACCCTTGCTTCTCTCCGAGCAAAAGCAGGACGGAATTGCCGATCTTCACGTTGTGCTTGTATGCAAAAGGTTCGCTGACAATCACAGAATTGGAGTCGCGCAAATTGGCGAGTACTTGTTCAATGGGACGGCCAGACAACAAATCCGACTGCTTATAAGGGCGCATGACTTTGAGATCAACCGAAGCCAGAGTTGCGGGCATCCCACCATAGCTGATTTCATAGACGCGCACGCGATCTACCCACGCCACCCCTGGCAGGCCGGCAATCTTGTCCGCCAGCTCGAGAGAAATTGTTGGATGACGATCCGCGGACCGACTGCCGGCGGGACGAAGATAAAGATCAGCGGGTAACTCGTCGTTCATCCAGAGCGTGACCGTCTGGCGAAAGCTTCCTACCATAATGCCTACGCTGGTCATCATCGCAATAGCCGTGGATAGCGCACCGACCAGCACCGATGTTCGACGCAGTGAAGCGTCAAGGCTCCGCGATGCAAGCAGCGCTTCTACCCCGAGCAGACTGCCCAGAAGTTTTGAAGCGCATGAAGTCACGAGAGCAACAAAGGCAGGCATCGCCAGTGCCGAGGCGGCGATGAGTAGAATGACAGCGAGATAACCGAAAACTGGTTTGCCGCCAAGCGCTGGTGCGCGTGAAGACGCTGCCGCAGCAGTTCCCAATGCAACAGCTAGCATCAAGTCGCGACGCTTCTGCACACGCACATCAAATTCGCGACGGCCACGCGCCATGGCTTCTACCGGAGAAACGAGAGACGCTTCACGAGCCGGCGAATACGCCGACACAACCGCAACACCAATACCAACCGCAAAGGCAAGCAGCACCGAAGAAACGCTCAACTCGATCACACCCGGCCGGCTGCTTACGTACAGGGCATCAACGGTAGCACCCATCAATTTGACCGCGCCTGTCGCCATTAGCCGGCCGAGAGGAACTGCAATCAAAGCGCCGGCGAAACCAAAGGTGGCTGCCTCGCCAACAAATGCGGCAAGAACTGACTTGCGGCTTGCTCCGAGCGCGCGCACGATACCGATCTCAGGCCGCCGCCGGACCACCGAGACAGATATTGTGTTGTAGATCAGGAACGCGCCAACAATCAGTGAAATGTAACTCAGCAAGCGCAGATTCCACCGGAAAGACGCGAGCATACGGCGGTTTTCGTTGGTGCCTGCGCCTTGTGGTCGAACATCCACTCCAAGTGGAAGAGCGGAGCGCAACCGCTGCTGCCATTCTTCGAGAGTTGACGATGGCAAGACCTTCAGCAGAATCCGATCAACGCGCCCGTACCGAGTCAAAGCTTCTTGGGCCTCGGCGATATCCATAACGATTGCACCCTCATTGCCATGCGCGTCGGGATAAATGCCGCGGACAATGTACTTTTTCGAGTGATCGTTGATAAGAAGCTCCAACCGATCACCAGGTTTGTACCCGGTGCTCTCGCCTATCCAAATGCTGCTTTTGCCAAGATGTTCCAAGTAATTTTCGGAGCCTGCTGGCGGTGCACCTTGCAGTCGATTCGCATAGCTACTTGCTTCAGCAACCAGGTCCAGGCCAATCAGTGGCAGTGTTTGTTTCTTTTCCGGGAGCACCGCGAAATCTTCGATGCGGGGCGAGGCGTGGATCGCATATGGGAGCGAGACCACCGAGCCCACAACCGCTTCAGGCACTCCTCCTGTTGCCACGATTTCCAGATCATGATCGCCCGCCAGCGTGTCCATCGAAGAACGAAACGATCCCGTGGCCGCAGTTCCCGCTAAATCGATCGCGAGGACCACGGCCACTCCTAGCGCCACCGACAGAACCGTAAGAAACGCACGGACCGGCTCCTTGAACAATGGGCGAATCAGCAGCCGATAAAAGAGTATGAAATGACCCATTTAACGCACTATTTCTTCAATTTTTCCATCGCGCATTCGAACCACCCCGGTGGCCAGGGCCGCTGCTTCGAGGCTGTGCGTGGCCAGGATGGTTGCGGTATTGTGTTCGCGCGTCACTCGTTGCAGCAGAAGAAGAATATTGTTGCCGGTTTCCGTGTCGAGATTTCCGGTCGGCTCATCGGCCAGCAGAATACTCGGAGCATGAATTAAAGCGCGCGCAATAGCTACGCGTTGCATTTGCCCGCCAGAAAGCTGGTGAGGGTAGCGATCTTCGAGTTCTTCCAGTTCTACCCAAGCCAGACGGTCTCTTGCCGCAGCGCGCCCGGCTGGTTTTCCAGCGAGGAGCCATGGAAGTTCTACATTCTCACAAACAGTAAGCGTATGGAGCAGCTGAAACGACTGAAAAATGAAGCCCACTTTCTCGCGCCGCAATCGTGTTAGCCCCGCATCGTTTAAAGAGGATGTCGCAACCCCGTTCACAAGAACTTCCCCGGATGTGGGGAAGTCCATGGCCCCGGCCAGGTTCAATAGGGTTGACTTACCACACCCGCTGCGTCCGACCAGCGCCAGAAAATCTCCGCACGACACTTCTAGTGTAACTTCGCGGAGCGCACGAACGCACTGTCCATCGGTTAAGTAGTCCTTCGAGACATTCTGCAGAGAAAGGATGGCCATGAAGATTAGCGTGATGATGAATGTCTACGACGGTCGTATTTCATTGGCATATGATTATACCTGCGACACGGAGTGAAACTTTGCCTTGGTCTTGGTTATCTACTGCCAGGACGTGAAATGGCCGCGTGTGTGAAGTTAGATGAGAAATGAAGGCTCGAACGCAGCGTAGGTAATCGAAGGAAGATCAATGAAAAAATCTGCGCGAATGGAACAATAAAAACCATGCAAAGTCAGCTCCGACTCTTGCAGGGTCCCGGCGAGGGCAAGTGCTTCTTGAGCGTCTAAAGTCTGGCGCGGAGTTCGGTGGTGATGCGGTCCTGCAACTGCTCGGAGAGCTTGGCTCCGTTTTGTGTGAGGTAAAACACATCTATTGCCTTGTGCCCTTCGGTATCGATCAGGGCGACCTCAATGTTACAACCCAACTGAGCAAGCACTGAGCCAATCTCCTGCAGCAGGCCTGGTCTATCCTGGGTCAATATTTCCAGCAATGTGGATCGCGCGGCAGACTCATCGTCAAAACGAATGCGGGTGTAAACCGCCACCTTCGAGCTCCGGCCATACGTCGAGTGAAGCCCGGCTTTTAGAAGGGGCGCGAGCGGGGCTTCCCCGCTGACGATTTCGACAAGGCTGCGACGCAAGCGCTCGCTTTCGCCCGGGTTTAATTCGAGTGTGCGGTGCAAGTCCACAAATTGGAATGTGTCGAGCACGATGCCGGCGTCATTCGCAAACGCCTCCGCTTTAATGATGTTCATGCTCCATCCAGCGAGAACACCAGCAATCGTGGCGAAAAGCGCTGGCCGGTCTCGGGCCACGAGCGTCAGGGAATTGGCGTGAGGAGTTGATTGCAGCTCTGTCTGCACAGGTCCGTCGTTCAGCTTCTTGTATAGCGAGAAGTGCGCGGCAATTTCCGCAGGAGGATGCACGGCGAGATAGCGGCGAGGAAATCCCTCGAGGAACTGCTCGATCTCTTCGCGCTCTGCGCCTTGAACCAGATGCAGCACTTCGTCAAGCACGGTATTCTCGTGAATCGCGTGCAAGCGATCGCGGTCCAGGCTGCGGTTCAATTGATTGTATGTGGCGGCAAAAAGCTGCCAAAGCATTTCCGCCTTCCAGGGCGTGAGCGCTTCGGGATTAACCGCATGAATATCTGCATAGGTGAGAAGGCAAAGGCGGGCCAGCCGCTCACCTGTAGAAATGGTCTTGGAAAAAGTGACGATCGTTTCTGGATCGAAGATATCGCGCCGCAGTGTGGCGGACATATCGAGATGGTGCTTGATGAGAAAATGCACCTCGTCCTTTTCCTGCGGCTCGAGGCGCAGGCGCAGCGCAGTAGAATCCAGTGCCTGGAGGCTCCCAGTCACATGATTTTCCACGGGCATGCCTTTGCCGACGTCGTGAAGCAATAAAGCTAAGATGAGCAACTCGCGATGCTCGAGCGATCTCCACAGGTTCGTGAAATATTTATCGCGTTGATCCTTCGGCTCGCCAAGTTCCTGGAGGCGCTCGATGGCTCGCAGCGAATGTTCGTCCACAGTGTAGCGGTGATAAAAGTCGCGCACTACCAGCGAATCGACGATGCGGAATTCCGGCAATACATCCGAGAGCAAGCCCAGGCGGTGCATCGGCCTCAATGCAATACCTGGATAATCTCCGGCGAAGATATCCCGAATCTCGGCCCAGGTCACTTCCTTGTTCGGGGCCCACAACTCCGGATGAGAGAGAATGTAGGCGATGCTGCGTTCGGCCTGGTGGCTGAGCGGTATACCAATTCGGGCGGCTTCTGCGAATAGCGAGAACGCAACGCGCCGGTCGAAAAGCGCCGACTCGTCCAGTACTTCGAGCAGGCCATTTCGCACCGCGAATGGTTGGCCATTGCCTGGCTCTGCTTTTAAAGCGCGTGCCGCCCCAAGCAAGCGCTTCAGGAGTGCCGTCGATGCGGAGTCCGTATATTTCTTGGAAAGGAAATGTCGCTTGGAAACCTGGTGCGGCTTGTGAGGATGCTGTTCTAGAAGACGCAAGAGTTGACGGTTTAGCGTCCGCGCATGCCGAAAATAGAGTCGCATCCACTCAGCGGCACTTCGAGACCCGCCGTCTCCGTTGGGCAATGAGCGTTCCGCCGCCAAGGCTTGAAATTCATAAGTGAGAGTATTGTCATTGCGTCCATTGCGGTAATGAAGAAAACAACGGATCGCGCTGAGAAAGTCGACGGCATTTTGAGCAAACTCGCCCTCGCCGATGGTTGCGCCGTTCGAGTTGATCTCTTTTTTTTCACCAGCGATCTGTCGTAGCCATGCGGCGGCTTGATAATCGCGCAACCCTCCTGGAGCTTCTTTCACGTTGGGTTCCAGGTGAAAAATAGTGTTGCCGTAGTGAGCCAGTCGTTCGTGCGTGAGGCGATGAAGTTGCGCCAGCAGAAAATGCCTTGCCTGAGCTTCCGAAACCGGCAACACCCTTTTGTCGAGCCGCTCGAAAAGATTCTTATCACCAACCAAAAAACGGCGGTCCAGCACTGCCAAGTGAAATTCCGCGTTGTCTTCTTCGATGCGCTTACACTCCTCAAGGGTGCGGCCCGCTGAACTGACGCGAAATCCCAAATCCCACAAGGCGCGTGAGAACTCGGCGACGGGTTTTTGGAACTGGTGCTCGGCCTCTTTGCTACTGAAAAGAAAAAGGATATCGAGGTCTGAGAAGGGAAAGAGATGCTGCCGGCCGTATCCACCCAGCGCAAGAAGACAAAATCCCGATCTCTCGGTGTTTTGCGCTCCGAGCGTTTGCTCAAAAATTTGACGGATGCTTCGGTCGGCCAATTGGCACAGGGCGTGAAGGGTTTTTCGAGAGCTGACACCCATTTCAAACTGTTGCTGGATCCGTTGCCGTTCGTCCTTGCAGAATTGACCTAGCAAACGCGTAGAGGTAACAGAACCTTGCATAGTCTCCGGAACTTGGTAGTCCGGATCAAAGCTGGGCCGGGGGGAAGTGGTCACTATATTTAAAGGGCGGTCTCGCCGCGCTCCCCATTGCGGATCCGAACGGCTTCATCCACATTAGAAAGAAAGATCTTGCCGTCGCCAATTTTGCCGGTTTTGGCCGTCTTTAGAATAGCAGCTACGACGCTTTCTGCAAGTTCGTTCGGAAGCACCACTTCCAGCTTGATCTTGGGCAGGAGGTCTACCGTATATTCCCGACCGCGGTAAACCTCGGTGTGGCCCTTCTGCCGACCGTGTCCGCGCACTTCCGTGACGGTCAGACCTCCCACGCCCATCTCGAGCAGCGCATCTTTCACGGATTCAAATCGTGAAGGCTGGATGATCGCTTCGAGCTTTTTCATGCGTTCCACCTTTCGACGACAAATGTAATTCTGTGAATGGCGCAGGACCGCCCTACCGACGGCCACGCGCACGGTGGCAAACATAATGCCTGCAGTGGAAAGTTACCTCAACCAGAAAAATTGAATTAATGCAATCGAAATAATCGATTGGCTTTTCGTAAAGGGCACGATTACAGTCCGTGCTCACGCAATTTCTTTTTTCCTGCTGCAGCCAGGTCGCACGGCCAGGGGCGGAAGTTACTGCAAGCATAAGGAGAACGACAAATTGAAGCTATTCTCTAAGTGCTGTTTCAGTCTTTTATTCAGCTTAGTGCTGGCGCTTTGCGCAGCGGCGCAGACCGGTCCAGCGCTCACCAATTCGAATCCACCCGTACCTCCCGCGACTGGACAAGCTCCGCCGGCAGGTGCCGCAACCCAGGAGCCTGCGGCACCTGCTGCACAAGCACCGGCGGCTCCGGCACCGGCCGCTCCCGCACCGCCCACATGGTCGGCGGGCCCGATCGACTTTGCCGGATTCGTGGACGGTTATTACAGTTTCAATTTCAATCATCCGGCATCGGGAAACAATCAATTATATAACTTCAATGTGAAAGCCAATCAATTTAGCTTGAATATGGCCAAGATAAGCCTATCGCACTCAGCGGATCCCGTCGGCTTCCAGGTGGATTTCGGCTTCGGGCGAGCGTTCGATATCATCGCTAACGCCGGCGAGAGACAACCTGAAATATGGCGGTATATCGAGCAGGCGTATGTGAGCTGGAAACCGGCAGCGGCCAAGGGGCTACAATTGGACTTCGGGAAATTCGTAACCAGCGCCGGCGCCGAGGTGATCGAAACCAACGGTAACTGGAATTATTCCCGTTCGCTGCTATTTTCCTGGGCAATCCCCTATTACCACTTCGGACTGCGGACGTCCTTCCCAGCCGGCAAGCACTTCACAGGAGGCGTGCAGGTGGTCAATGGGTGGAACAACGTCGAAGACAATAACAGCGGGAAGACCATCGGGCTGACAGGAACCTTTACCACGAAAAAGTTCAGCTGGAGCAACAACTATTATGGAGGCCCGGAAAATCCCGGCACGAATAAGGGATGGCGCCACATGTACGACACTACTTTGCTGCTCACGCCTTCGGGCAAGGTTAATGCGTACATTAACTTTGACTACGGGCAAAACAGAAATTTCCCAATCGTAGTTGGCGCTCCCGCTGTCGGCAAGTGGTACGGCGTCGCTGGCGCTCTCCACCTTCAGTTTACCGACAAGTGGGCGTTTACCCCGCGTTTTGAATGGCTGGCCGACCCGCAGGGATTCGCCACAGGGACTGGCGTGAGCCAGTCGCTGAAGGAAGGCACGATAACCGGCGAATATAAGATGCTGGAGGGACTGCTCGCTCGGTTGGAATACCGGCATGACTGGTCCAATCAGCCTTTCTTCCAGCGTGGGGCAACGCTCAGCACAAACCCGAACTTCTCCGCGAATTACCTGGGTTTCCCAGGGACTTACAAGAGCCAGGACACGCTTACGTTGGGGGTTCTTGTGTTTTTTGGCCCCAAGCGGTAAACAGCTCTGGGAACATGAGGTTTTTGCGTATGCGGTCTCTGTTCAAACCTTAAGGGGAGGTTTTCGATGGCAGCAAATGCCACACAAGCCGTAGGAGTAACTACCTTTTTGCTGGGATTCACCACGCTTTCCGGCGCCATCTATAAAGGGGGGAGCATTTTGCTCTTCCTGGTGACGGCGGTGCTTTTGGGAATCTCGGCGGGAACCTTTCGAAAGTGTAAGCCGCTGGAAAACGCGGAGAATTGAGGATAACGAGACATGATTCTTATCGGAATTCTTGTAACTCTGCTTGGGTTTGTAATCAGCGTCCTCAGTCTAGCTCTGAATTCCGTCGGCGCCCGGCTGGTGGTCGTCCTTCTGGGTTTGGCGGTGAGCTTGTTCGGAATCATCGGCGTGCTTAACAAGGCCTATCTGAAGAAGGCGATCTGGAAGAACCGGTGAGCCGCGATGGGATTGATAACAAAAGGAGAAATAGTGTGTCCAATTTTCATCAAGTAAAGCGGCGGTTATCACTGTCGGAAAAATTCTCGCGGCTGGCGGAAAGATTGCGGGACCCAGAGTGGCGCCGGTACGGAAAACTACTGATCCTGGGAAAAGCCGCCGGTGTTGCTCTCGTGCTGGTCGCGATCGTCGTCGTGACATATTTGATCGGCGTGCGAGTCTACGCCGCGGATCCGGAGGTGAAAGCAGCAGACATCGTCAACCCTCTGAACACCGTGTGGACACTTGTGGCGGCGTTTTTGGTGTTCGGCATGCAGGTGGGATTCACAATGCTGGAGGCGGGATTCTGCCGTTCGCGCGAGACAGTCAATGTCCTTATGGAATGTATCGTGGACACATGTCTTTGCGGCATTCTCTTCTTCGCTTTCGGATTCGCCTTCATGTTTAGCCATGGCAACGGATTCATTGGATATCACTGGTTCTTCCTGCAGAATACGCCAAGTACGTATGAAACTACCGGAGTTGCCTTCCTGGCTTTTTGGCTTTTCCAATTCGCGTTTGCTGACACCTGTTCGACGATTACTTCCGGTGCGATGATTGGCCGCACCGGTTTCACCGGTGATCTTCTTTATAGCGTCGCCGTCTCCGGTTTTATCTACCCGATCGTGGGTCACTGGGCCTGGGGCCCCGATGGATTCCTTGCGATGATGGGAAGCCAAGGGCACTTTTTTGTATCGCTCGGCACTGGCTTCCATGACTTTGCTGGATCCACGGTTGTTCATACCATCGGCGGATTCATCGCGCTCGCTGGCGCAATAGTCCTGGGTCCGCGGCTCGGACGCAAGTTCAAGCGCGATGGTGGCGGACCCATGCTCCCCCATGATTTGACCATTGCTGCCTGCGGCGGTTTGCTCTTGTGGTTTGGCTGGTATGGCTTCAACCCCGGCAGCACGCTTTCTGCAATGGATTTTGAGGGTATTGGCCGAGTAGCCACCAACACCACCCTTGCGGCTTGTGCGGCCGGTTTGACTGCGATGGCTTACGGCTACTTCCTGAGCAAGAAGTGGGATGTGGGCTTTACCGTAAACGGCTTCCTCGCAGGACTGGTGGCGATCACCTGTCCGTGTTACTGGGTTAGCCCGACCGGTGCGATTCTGCTCGGTGGCGTCTCCGGCGTTGTTGTGGTTGCCGGAGTCGAATTGCTGGAATGGCTGCGCATCGACGATCCCATCGGGGCGGTCCCAGTTCACGGCATCTGCGGCATCTGGGGAACTCTCTCGCTGGGTTTATTCGCCTGTGGAAAATACGGCGCAACCGGGCCGATCACGGCGGACAATTCGGCACCGCTGAAAGGGCTGTTCTATGGGGGAGGCCTACAGCTGCTTACCGCCCAAGCGATCGGCAGCCTGATTATTACCACGGCTACCTTTGCAGTAGCGTACGGGGTCATGGTCTTGGTCAACGCGACCGGCACCCTGCGTGTCCCCCGCGAAGGAGAACTCTACGGGCTCGACCTTCACGAGCACGGCATCTGTGCTTATCCGGAATATGTTATCTCAGCGTTAGCGGTACCGGGAGGAGTGGCAAATGCACAGAGCCAAGCTAGCTTCGCGCAAGAGAAAGTCATGACCCTGCAGACCGCAGAGGAAACAACAACTTGATACAGTTTTTACTGCGTACAGCAGATGAATTTAGGTTTACGCTCGAATTCGATCACCGGCAGTCGGACATCTTCCTGGCTGTCGGTGATGTTTTTTCGAAGTCATGTGTGTCCCGGTCGGGCGTTACTGAATATCTGAGAGCAAAACAACGAGAGACAACGAGAGAAAGGATAAGGTGAGGATGAGAATAAGAATGAAAACGGTCCTGGTGGTAGTGCTCTGTCTTGTACCGCTGGCTTATTCCCAAACACCTCCTGCAGTACCGGCGGCTCCAACAGCGCCAGCAACCACGCCGTCCGTGCCGAAACCGATTATGGATACCGATTTGGCGAATACGCCTGTGCCCCCGGCAGACGCACGCGCTAAAGGTGACCCGGATGGCTCCCTGACGGGGAATGTAAGCGACGTTACTGTGAGTGATCCCAAGAAGGGCCTAACGATCAGCGACATGGCGAACCAGGTCGGACAAAACAAGATTGCCATCAACTTTGTTTGGACCCTCGTCACCGGTTTCTTGGTCATGTTTATGCAAGCGGGGTTTGCCCTCGTCGAGACGGGCCTGTGTCGCGCTAAGAATGCGAACCACACCATGATGATGAACTTCATGGTTTATGGCGTCGGAATGCTGGCTTACTGGCTCATTGGCTTCCCCATACAGGAGGGTGGCGTCGGCGCCGTCGCCAACCTTGGTGGAACTGCTCCCCTGAGCGCGGAATACGCCGTCACGTTGTTCGGCAAGTCATTTGGGCTTTTTGGCCAGAACGGACTGTTCCTGGTCCACAAGGGAACTTACGACGTCGGCGTCATGGTGCTCTTTCTGTTCCAAATGGTGTTCATGGATACGGCTCTTACCATTGTCACTGGGGCTTGCGCCGAACGCTGGAAGTACGCGGCCTTCGTCGTCTCCTCGTTCCTCATGGGCGCGTTTACCTATCCAATCTTTGCCAATTGGGCGTGGGGCGGCGGGTGGCTTTCCGCGCTCGGGACGAACTTCGGCTTGGGCAAGGGCTACTGTGACTTTGCTGGATCGGGCGTGGTGCATTCGGTCGGGGGAATCACCGCCCTTGCCGCGTCGATGATCATCGGGCCGCGCATCGGCAAGTACACCCGGGAAGGGAAGTCCAACGCGATCCTGGCGCACGATATCGTGATTGTCCTGACCGGCTGCTTCATCCTGGCCTTCGGCTGGTTCGGATTCAACCCCGGCTCGACGCTGGGCGCTTCGAGCAATGGCAATCTGCGCATCGGCTCGATCGCGGTCAACACCATGCTCGCGGGCATGGCCGGCTCGTTCGCGGCGATGCTGTACATGTGGCTCCGCTATGGTAAACCGGACGCTTCGATGAGCGGCAACGGCCTTCTCGCCGGCCTGGTGGCCATCACGGCGCCTTCGGGTTTCGTCAATCCGGTTGGGGCCGTGATCATTGGCCTCATCGCTGGCGTGCTGGTCTGCATTTCGGTCGAGTTCATTGATCGCGTTATGAAGGTAGACGATCCAGTCGGGGCCATTTCCGTCCACGGCGCCAACGGCCTCTGGGGTGTGCTTTCCATCGGCCTTTTCGCCGACGGAAAGAGCAACTACGGCGGCTCATGGAACGGCGTAACCGGCTCGGTCACCGGTATCTTTTATGGCGACAATGGTGGCCAACTCGTGGCGCAGTTGATCGGCATTGTCACCCTGGTCGGTTTTGTCTTCACGCTCAGTTTTGTCTTCAACCTGCTGATCGATTGGATCATGGGCCAGCGCGTCTCGGCTAAAACGGAACTCGAGGGCTTGGACCTTCCTGAAATGGGAGCGCTGGGCTATCCCGAGTTCGAGCTGAAGTCAGAGATGTGAGGAGGACTTCTCATGACTCCCACCACGACAGCAATGCAACCTCGGCCGGGAGCTCTGGCTCCCGGCATCGAGTTTCCCCGTCTCCCCGCCCTTCCCTGGCGGGATCCGCATTCTGTTCCGCCGGAAAAACTGGCGGAAGTCATTGCCTCGCTGACCGAGGCCTGTGCCCACAATCCCGCTAGCGCAGACCTGCGCATCTGCCTGGGCATGGCCCACGCGATGAACTATGACGCCTATCGGTCGATGGATGCGCTCGAAGAGGCCTGCGGCATGGAGCCGCAAAACTTTCTTGCGCAATTCAAGTATGCCGAACTGCTCTATCGCCTGCGCGCTCTGGACCGTGCGCGCGGGGAAACCACGCGTGCGCTCGAACTGGCAACCAACGGCTGGGAACTCAACCAGGCACGGCATCAGCTTTCGGAAATCCGCAGGCTCCTCCGCGAGGGCAGACAGAAGCCCACGTGGTCGAAGTCGCTGAAAGTTCCCCTGCTTGGTTTGGTTTTGATTATGATGGTCGTGAGCATTCTTTTCGTGGTGTTCCGATGGACTTGAAATGGAGTTTTTATTTGGGGGCTGCCGTGATGGCGGCTTACTTGCTGATCTCCCGGGGCGTCCCGATCGTGCCCGTTCTGGCGGGCTGTGGTTTGGCCGCGCTGATGACCTGGCGCAAGATGTCTCGGCAATCCGCGAAGCGCCGCTGAGATCGCGAAATGCACGATCCGCTACCCCTACCTCTTGCCCTGCTGATTATTTTCGGTTCCGCCAAGCTTCTGGCGGAGCTGTGCGAACGGCTGGGCCAGCCTGGCATCGTCGGCGAAATCCTGGCCGGCGCAATGGTCGGGCCTAGCGTCCTCGGGTGGATCAATCCCAACGAAACTTTAAAGGCACTGTCGGATCTGGGCGTGATGTTTCTGCTTTTTGGCGTTGGCCTCGAGGTCAAGGCCTCCGAACTGTTGAAGGTGGGCGGGAAGGCTACGCTGGTGGCAACTATAGGCGTGATCATTCCATTTTTCGCCGGGTGGGGAATTCTGGCCGCCTGGGGAGCACCGCAAATCGAATCGGTTTTTGTCGGGGCGGCGATGGTGGCCACCAGCGTGGGAATCACTGCGTCGGTGCTTTCGGCGCGTGGGTTGCTTCATGAGATGGCCAGCCAGGTCATCCTGGCTGCTGCAGTGATTGACGATGTTCTCGGGCTGATCGTGCTGGCGGTAGTCAGCAGCGTGGCGCGCGGCCGGGTCAATCTCTGGGAGATTGCGCTGGTCGCGTTGCTGGCGACGGCGTTCACCGTGGTTATGGCGATTTGGGGCACGACGGCGGTGAAACGCGTGCTGCCGATCTTTGGATCGCGTGCGCGTGCCGATGAAGCGGAGTTTCATATTGCGCTGGTGTTCCTGTTCGCGATGGCGCTGCTGGCGCAGTACACCGGGGTTGCCGCGATCGTTGGGGCGTTTCTGGCGGGCCTCGCGCTCTCGGACAGTTCCGACGCCCGTATGCGCACGTTGACCCGGGGCGTGAGCGAGCTGCTGGTGCCCTTTTTCCTTGCGGGCATCGGACTGCACCTGAATTTCGGAGTGTTCCGTTCTCGGTCGACGATTGCGCTGGCACTGGTGATTTTGGCCGCGGCCGTGGTGACGAAGCTGGTCGGCTGCGGCCTCGGGGCCATCTCGCTCGGCTGGAAAAACATGTTGAAGATCGGTCTGGGTATGGTGCCGCGGGGAGAAGTGGGTATGGTGGTGGCGCAGATCGGCCTGGGGATGGCGGTGATTAGCACGGAGGTTTACAGCGTGGTCGTGTTCATGGCCGTGGCGACAACCCTGCTCACACCGCTTCTTCTGAAAATCGCTTTCCGGACTCCCACATTGGTGCCCGCCGAGGTCTAGCCGGATTCCTCACAACAACGCGAACACGCCGGCCAAGGAGTCACAGGATTGCTTCACGGCGACACGTGACAATTTCCCTGCCAGCTGATGGGCGCCACACTCTGCGCGATTTGAAGCATTCGGCACGACGTACGGCGTCTTTACGGTCGTGAACAAAATCAAGAGTTTGCGCGTCGCGCCAGAGGTTGAACTGGAGGGCCTCGACGTGCCTGAGTTTGGCATGAACCCTTATCCAGAAGATGCTCTGGTCGTTTGGTCTGAGGACTAATCATTCTCGGTGGAATTTATCGACCCGGAGATGCACACATCGACCAGCCGGCAGGCGCCGTCCCTGTGGACGGCGCGAACGGTATCGCGTCTCTCCAGGAAGCCTGCGAGCAAAATCCGGACACTACCGACGTGCGCACCTGCCTCGGCATCACGCGCGCGATGAACTACGATCCACAACGCTCCGTGGACGCGCTGGAAGAGGCGCAGTATTGAGCCGGAAAATTTCTTCGTGCAACTCAAATATTCAGAGCTGCTGTACCGCCTTCGTGTAGTAGATCGGGTTGAAGAGGAGACAATCCACGCGCTGGACTTGGCTTGCAGCGTGGCGGAACTTGCGATCGCCCGCCGACAGCTTTGCGAAATCCGCCGGCTGAGACCCAGCAGCCTGACCCGGCCGCTGTGGACGAAATCGCTCAACGTTCCGGCAATCGGTTTTCTATTATTGCTATTGACCGCTTCTTGGCTGTATATCGTTTGGAAATGAAGTCAAATGGCATTACTTTCTATCAGCCTGCTTCTTCGCCTCGCAGGGGGGGGTCCTCTATTACCGGTCTTAGTGGGTTGTGGTTTCGCCGCTTTACTGACCTGGCGTCAGCTATCACGTCAGACCACAGAATGCCGCAACCAATCGCAGCGCTAAGGCCGTTCCCGCAACGACGGCCGACGGTCGCATCGCCCGTTACTTCTCCACTCGTCTTTCACGAAAGCTACGATTACCCAGTGTTGCGCAGCCCGGCAGAGATTCCGTTGATTGTGGCGCCGAGCGCATAATTCAATTCCGGCGTATCTTCGCCAGCGCGCTTACGGCGCAATAGATCGAGTTGAATCAGGCTCATGGGGTCGACGTACGGATTTCGCAATCGAATCGAACGATCCAACACATGATTGGTTTCCAGAAGCCGAGACTGTCCCGTGATGTTCAGAATCATTCTCGTGGTTCTGTCGAACTCATTTTTTAACAGCGAAAAGGTTCGCTCGCGAATGCCCTCATCCTTGACCAAAGAAGCATACAAGCGCGCGATTTCGAAATCAGCTTTGGCAAGTCCCATCTCCACATTGCGGATCATGTCCTCAAAGAGATGGAAGCGTGTGAGCATGTCACCTAGTAGCTTTTCATTTTGGATGCTCTTCGCCGCAAACCGTTCTAGGGCGTGGCCGACGCCAAACCACGCCGGAAGTACGTGGCGGCTCTGCATCCATCCAAAGACCCACGGAATTGCGCGGAGTTTTCCCCAGCCCGCACCTGCAGGCCTGTGCGACGGACGTGAACCAATCCTGGCCAGTTCAAGCTCCTTCACCGGTGTGGCCTCGTTGAAATAGGTGATTACCTCCGGGTTGATAACGATTTTCTCGCGATAGAATTCAAATGCAACTTGCGACATTTCCTCGAGGGCGCTCTCCCATTTTTCTTCGTCGGCCGCGAAATCTTGTCGCTCTGGCCGCGCCAGAGCCTCGAGAGAGGCGGCCACCATCAACTCCAAATTCCACTCGGCTAGAGTCGGGGCTGAATATTTCCAATTCAAGACCTCGCCCTGTTCGGTGATTCGGAGCTCCCCCTCAAAAGCACCAAATGGCTGCGCGATGATGGCTCGGTGAGTGGGCCCGCCGCCTCTTCCTACCGTGCCGCCGCGTCCGTGGAACATTCGCAGTTTGACTCCGCATTCCGCCGCTACACGATGCAATTCCCGATGCGCTTTGTAAATTTCCCAGGTGCTCGTCAGCATGCCGCCGTCTTTATTTGAATCGGAATATCCCAACATCACTTCCTGACGACGGCCCCATGAATCCAGGAATCTGGCATACTCAGGAAGAGTCCAGAGTCTGCGGCATTGTTCCGGAGCTGCTCGCAAGCTTTCAATGGATTCAAAAAGAGGGACCGGCATCAAACCCGGGTCATTCTTCGTGGCCGTCACCCTAATCTCATTGAGCTCCGCCAGCCGCGCGAGGGCCAGAACATCATCTGCGAGGGCGACGCCGCTGATGACGTAGTGCTGAATCGACTGCGGCGGATAGTCGCGTTTGAGCCGGGCGATCATGCGCATCGTGTCCATCAGGGTGAGCGTCGCCTCGGAAGGTGGGGCCAAGGCTTTGGACGTTCCGCAAACTTCTCTTAAGGCTTGCTGATGAATATCCGCATGCTGGCGGATATCGATGGTGTGCAAATGAAAGCCGAAACATTCCACCCGTCGGAGCAATGGCTGGAGAATATTTTTAGCGAGTCTCTCGCCACGATTCTGCAAGAGGCTATTACGTAGGATGTTTAAATCAGCGATGAATTCATCAGCGGATGAATAGGCTTTTTCACTAGGTGAGAGTTCCAGTGCCAGTAACAACCGCTCCTCCATTCTGGCTAGCACAACACGGTAGATTTCATCTTCCGGACCCCACGGTGGTTTGCGCGGTCTAATCGTTTTCACGTAGAGGTCACGAAGACGCAAAAGATCTGGTGAGACTCCGATCTGTTGGCACGAAGAGCTCAGTAACTCGAGCAATCTGCGTGTCGCGCGCACGTAATATTTAAGGATCACGGCTCGCGCCATCTGCACGGCATCGTGCGTAGAGGTTGCCGTCACGTTGGGATTCCCGTCGCGGTCGCCCCCAATCCAAGATCCAAAGCGGAGCACATCCGGGATTTCGGGATGGTCTCCATATACTTCACTAAACGCGCTGGAAAGTTCTTGATACAAAGCGGGTAAAGACTCGATCAAACAGCTGCGGTAAATATCCAGGCACATTTTGATTTCATCGCGGACGCTCGGCTGTTTGCGCCGCACCTCATCGGTTTGCCACAGCCCGGCGATTTCGGCGGCAATCGCTTCCTGGCCATCGTGAGCGGCGGCGTCTGTGAGCGGCAGTTTGTCAAACTGCTCCAATTGCTCGGCAATTCTTCTGCGCTTAAAAAGAACTGTGCGCCTGGAGACTTCCGTCGGATGTGCAGTGAAGACGGGTATAACCTGAATCTTGCGTAAAGCGTCGAGCGCTTGCTCTGCTGGATATCCGGCCTTTTTCATGCGTTGTAATGTGCCGAGGAAGGACCCTGGCTGGTAAGCCTGATCCTTGCGAAGCTGTGCGGCACGCTTTCTGCGCTGTCGATGATTGGTTTCAGCGAGGTTGATTAGCTCAAAGTAGGTGGCGAAGGCCTTGGTCATGCGCTGAGCATCAGAAGTTGACATAGCCATTACGCGCGCGCGCGCGCTGGTCATCAATTGCGAAGCATCCGGCAAAAAAGGTTCGGCTTCGCGGCGCTTCACCATGATCATGCGAAGCTCCTCGACCGCGGCAAGAAATTGTGGACTGACCTGTTCCCCCAGGGTATCTCCTAGAAGTTTACCTAGAGAACGCACGTCGCGGCGCAACGGGCCTTCTTTAACTTCAGGGGCATTGCTGGTGATCTCGTTAAGTCGCTCTTCCTGGGAGCGCGCTGACCAAAGGAGCTCGTCACTCTTGTCTTTCATACCCTTGGGATTCTCCTAGAGAACCATTCAAAAGTCTTAAGACGACAAAAAAATAAAAGACCGCTATCCCTGTCTTGGATAACGGCCCCGGTCTTGCTTCCACTTAGAAGCTCTTTTCGCCGGTCGTTATTCGCTCCCGGGTATGCTCGTAGTCATACAAATATTTAGAATACTACTTCCAGGGATGGGACATACACCGACAAGCAGGGCATACCGCGACGCAGTTTCCCTAGGGGAATAATAAAATGCGATTTGGCGAGTGTGGCGCATAACAGGCGAAGCAATCTTGCGAATCAATCGCTCAAGTGTATTACTGGCAAAAATCTATACCCAATCGATGTGGAGCGGCAACGTCTGCGAATCGAGATTTCCGGGACAGGCGGGTTACGCCCTTGCTCCCTGTGCAAAGTTGAATGTCTCTTCTTCCGCAATCAGAATAATCGGGGCTCCTCCGGTAGAGATTTTCGCCGCATGCGCCAGGGTTTCCTGAGCCCCACTCGAAGCAGCACAAGCTTGCAGAGCTTCGAGCGACGGGAAGTGAATCTCCGCGATGCGGTAGTACGGCGCCTCCCCTTGCGGGGAGCCACTTACTTTTGTTGCGACAAACTTGGTTTTCCCAGGGAGATTTTTGACAGCCATGGGCACATGTTCTTCCTGATAGAGCTTCTCGAACGCTTGCACGTCAGTCGGGCGCGGATAGATGACAACAAGTTTAACTCCAGCCATGTCTTCCTCCTGAGGAACATGCCCCCGCATGGTTATAGGTTGATTCTAATCATGGGACACAAGAGCTGAGCGAGAGCGCATCGTATGCCTCCGCGACCGACTAAGTCAACTGGATTAGCTGCTTTGTCGCCGCAAAATGAGAATGTCCGGTTTGTGCAAAGTAGAAATGTCCGCTTTCATGGATGGACGAGGGCCCCATGGAGACGGAGCGAATCGCTTTGAGCCAACGAGAACGGGACCGCTTGAAAATACTGCACGAGGTACA
>DATNLZ010000049.1:0-3460 GCA_035602605.1 Candidatus Dormiibacterota bacterium | reverse complement strand
CGGAGCGGCGATTAACATCGAGGAGGCAGATTTTCTGCAGAACACGACGCTGCGAAAGGCGATCCACGCGCGCGAGCGCGGCCAATGCTTCTACTGTTTGCGACGGACGCCGCCGGCGGTGCAGTGCCTGGACCACGTCGTGCCGCTGGCGCGGCTGGGGTGCAATTCCTACCGCAACCTGGTCTCGAGTTGTATCGAATGCAACTCGCAGAAAGGAGAAAAGGCCGCCGACGATTTTCTCCGCCGGCTCTACCGCGAGGGCCAATTGAACGCCAACGAACTCGCCGGCCGCCTCCGCGCCCTCAACGACCTCGCCTCCGGCAAGCTGCGGCCTTTGCTTGAAAGTCAGGGAAATATAGGAAGTAAAGGAAGTTAAGGAAGTAAAGGAGAAGCAAAAATCCGCATCGGCCAAACCAGCGGCTAACTAGAAAATGGAAATTAGAAAAGAGAAAAGAGAAAGACTCCAGCGGGCTGGGTTAGCAGGAGGCGTGGCCCATTTGGGAGTGCGGCGGCTCGCCGCCGCTTTTCCGTCTGCCACGAATGCAGTAGAAGGTACCCGCGGCCGCCCACCGAAACAGCTTTGGATTGCCCACGGCGTTTTCTCCGCTTTGGCCGGGTGCCGCACCCTACGGTATTCAGGTTGCGGTTTTCCCGAATTTCATCATCACAGTGGACCGAGTCATTTCTTGCGAAGAGCATCCTCTTCGAGCATGCGCGCCATGAGGTGGATGGGGGAACGGAAAGATGTCGCGCGGAGGCGGCGAAACATCTCCGGGAGTTGTATCCACTCCCGTTGCGAAGCCCTGACAAGGACTGCAAGTGTTCCGATTGCTTCGAGGTTCATTTTTCGCGCCTGCAGAACACCATCGCGATCATCGATCACGATGTCAGCTTGTTGCTGAAAGGCGAGAGCGATTGCCTGGTTTTCTCCTTGATCCAAAACGGACGGGCCAATCAAAGGGAGAGAACCAACGCTGACGATATTCAGCCACGCCGGCGGGTCGGCAATCCAGGAGCGTACTGCAATTGGAGCTTTTGGATGGGAGAGTTCATCTCTAACGCCGGACGGAATGGAAACCTCAGAAAAGATACGTGGAAGTAAATCAACGGCTTCAATCAAAATTAGATAGTTGAGCGGACCGGTGTCTGCAACAACCGGCCGCATCTATGCGCCGTGGCGGGTGAGAGTTTCAAGATCGCGCTGAAGGTCTTCATACGTATATTCGAGCTCGACGCCGCGCTCCTTTAGAAAAGCGTCTACCTCCATACGCGTTTCGAATCCGAGCAACTGCCGCAACTGCGCATGGGAAATCTTATGCTCCCGATAGGCCTCCGTGGCCAGGGCTTCGAGAGCGGCGCGGGAAAGATCACCCCCAGAGGAAGCTAGTGCCTCAGTGAGTTCCTCGGGCAGACCAATGGTGATGTATTGCATGGTTTTAGCTTACCCAAAATAAGTGTCAAAAGCACGCTGCCTGGAGGGTGGCGTATCCTTAACAGATGCGCTTCGATAAGACGAGTTAGCTCGGGTACCCCACACGCCGCTATTGCGTGTGGGATTTTTTGAACCTTCCTCAGGGCTTGGCTCTAGTCTCGCCCCAGTCAAGGCATCTGAGCGAGAACAGCAACGTCGAACTTTGTATAGTACTTCTTAACATCCTTGGCCCCGTACTTCTCGCGGAATTTCTCGACCACGGACGAGACCCCTTTGGCATCCGTGATCGGAACGGCTTGAAGTTTTGCCTCCGCACCGCGCGCATCGATGCGAATCGACGGGTTCTTCAACACGTTCTTGTACCACTGCGTATCCGAACCCTGCACCGGTAGCAGGTAAAGCTTCTCCTCTTCTAATACGAACCACACCGGGATGGAAATCGTGCGCCCTGAACTCCTGCCCGTCACACTGATTTCGATTTCGCGAAACCGGGAAAGGCGGTCTTTCAGAGCGTCGCTCCGCGCTGGCATGTGCACCTCCTGCGGCAACTCCACGAGGGATGATGGTAGCGCAAGACGCCAGGTGCCGCATCCCTGTGGTTTTCAGGATGCGGTTTTGTTTCGCGCCAAGCCCAACGGCTGATTAGATGACGGCGTCGGCTCCTACTCCCGAGTAGACTTGGTTGCGTTAACCGACCAGGGCTCGGAAGAAAGGAGCCGAGCGATGATCATTATAGGTTGTGATTTTCATACACGCTATCAGCAGATTGCCATGGCCAGAGAAGAGACCGGCGAGGTGCTTGTCGAGCGCCGTTTGGACCACGAGAGCGGCGAAGCTCACGCTTTCTACCGGAGTTTGCAGAGTTCGCAGGAACCGGTGCGCGTGGGGATCGAAGCCACAGGACCGATTCACTGGTTCGAGCGCTTGCTTGCGGAGCTCGGTCATGAGCTTTGGATTGGGGACTCCGCGAAGATCCGCGCCAGTGAAGTGCGCAAGCAGAAGACCGACGAGCGCGACGCCCGGCTCATTCTCGATCTTTTGCTCGCGAAGCGCTTTCCGAAAATCTGGGTTCCCACGTCCGCCGAACGCGACCTCCGCCAGTTGCTCTGGCATCGCCACAAGCTGGTGTGCTTGCGTACGATGTTGGGGAACCAGCTGCACTTCCTGGCGATGAGCCAGGGCTTGTGCCGAAAGAAAAAACTGTTCACCAAGAAGGGCCGCGCAGAACTCGCGGGTCTGGCACTCGGTCCGTGGACCCGCCGGCGGCGGGAGGAACTTCTGAAACTGCTCGACGCACTTGATCCTGCGATCGCGGAGTTGGATCGCGCAGTTTTGGAAGAAGCGCAACGCCGCGACGATGCCGTTCTGCTGATGACTCATCCGGGCATCGGTCCGGTCACTTCATTGGCGTTCGTGCTGGCGATCGGTCCGGTAACTCGCTTTTCTCGCAGCAGGAAGATCGCCAGTTATCTGGGACTGAATCCGAGTGAGGAATCCAGCGGACAGCGCCGGCGACTCGGAGCCATCAGCAAGCAGGGCAACACCATGGTGCGCTGGCTGCTAATCGAAACGGTGCATCATGCCGTGCGGCAAGATCCTGAACTGCGGCAGGACTATCAGCGGTTGAAGTTTCGCAGAGGACACGCGGTGGCCAAGGTAGCCATCGCGCGAAAATTGGCTGTGCGTATGTACTGGATGCTGCGTAGTGGAGCAGCTTACGCACAGCTGGTTCGCAGGCAAGGCAGCCCGGGTGCCACCCTGGTGGACGCAAGTCCATCGCTAGGCTGATTGGGCGCCTTGCTCCCGCGAGCGATCGCGGCGTCTGAAGAAAGAATCATGGTCCCCCTTCGGGGGGAGACCGAATAGATGGTTGGTGGAACCAGATTCCACCGCTGGATTCACGAAGCGAGCCTTGGTCGAAATGCAGGAAAGAGAAAAGATTCTTTCAGGTAAGAAAAAAAACGAGCCCTCGCGGCGCGCACAGTCTACGTGTCTCTTGACAGAGCCGACGCCATCATAGAGGGTGGC
>DATNLZ010000095.1:0-3714 GCA_035602605.1 Candidatus Dormiibacterota bacterium | reverse complement strand
AATATCGAGAGCTGCAAAAACTTGGAAATTTCGATACGAAAACATCGAGCTGGGTGAAAACACCTTCTGCTATCAGAAAACTAGGCGGTGCCCTCTTTTGTGATCGCCGCTACGGCACTGTTTTCGTGTATCACAACGGTGCGGAATCTTACTATGCTGCCAGGGCGTTCCGTGGCTTGCTGAGGCTATAAATATTCCATGCCGGCACATCCAGTCTGGTCGACAAACTTTCCCTTACTGGATTACGGAAGGGTTGCCCGTCAACCGCCCACAATCGCGGTTTGACCGAGGCGAACCTCCAATAACACGCAACTTTGAAGGGTTTGTCTCCTTTAGTTGCTGTTCTACTTGGCAGGCCCAGGTTACTTCAGCTTAGCGTATTCGGCCCTGGCTTGCTGCAGGACGGGGATGCCGGGGTCGGCGTCTTTCCACAACGCGAGGAAGTCCTGATAAGCGGTGCGGGCTTTTGCCGTATCGCCCTGCAGCATATAGGCGCGAGCCAAGCCAAGCTGTGACAGCGGATGGACCAGACTTAGGGATGCAATCGTGCGGTGTGCCAGAATCTTCTGGAACTCTGTGGCTGCTTCGGTGCCGCGGCCCCAGCGGAGGTAAATCAAGCCGCGCTCGTAGACCGAGCCGAGCCCAGACCCGCCCAGTTCGGTCGGGCGAGTGGGTTCTAGATCCTCCACCGCCTTGTCTGGATCACGCTCGATCATCGCGCGTAACATTGGTATACGCTGGTTTTGGATGATCGTGTCCAGAGCGAATTCTTTGTTAAGCAGGTCGATCGTCTTTTGCACGCTCGCAGTGTCGCCGGCGCGAGCGAAGACGGAGGCGACAACATTCTGTGTATCAGCACTCCCGTCCAATGCCAGGGCCGCTTGCGCCAGGGCCTTGGCTCCTTTCAGGTTGCCGAGGATCGCATGGGCATTTGCCTCCTGGGCAAGGTAGTTGGCCGCACGCTTTGGGCTGTGTCGGCTTTTGGCTTCGTCCACCGCCTGCTGAAAGAATTCCAGAGACTCGCGCAACTTGCCGTAATACGCGGCCATTGAGGCGCGAACGGCAAACAAACCGCCGCTGCCTGCCCTGCCTTTTGCCCATTCGACATTCCGCTGAACGGTCAGCATGTCGCCTTCTAGAAAGGCCACATTGTTCTGAATGATGCGGAGGAACACAGAGTCCATGCCTCCGTCGAAAGCGCGGCGCAGGATTTGCTTGGCCTCATCCAATCGGTTGTTTGCGATGAAATATGCGGCTGTATCAGCGTAGTTGAGTTGGGACATGGGGTCCAGCTCAAGTGCCTTACGCGAAGCCTCCAGGGCCTTGTCAAACTCGCCGAGAACGCCATGCTCCACGCCAATATTGAGTTGAGGTACGGCGTCTCTGGGGTAGGACTTCAGCCAGAGTTCGTAGGTTTCGATGGCTTTCGGCAAATCGCCCAGCGCATCGTAGTAGTGGGCTGTGATGTAAAACCGTTCACGCTCGGTCACGCGGTCGCGGAGACCGTAGGCCTTGGTTTTGTATTCAATTTCCTGGCCGCGCTCGCGGTTGTTGCCATAGATGGTGCCGAGTCGGGCATAGGCCAGGGCAAAGTTCGGATCGAGCTCGACGGCACGCTGGTAAAACGGTACAGCTCCCTGGTCACCGCTTTTGTCTCGTGTCTCTTCTCCCTCCGAGAACGCTTTCAGCGCTGCCAGTGATGATGTAGTGGCCTCTTCCGGTGGTTTGTCGAGCTTCTGGATGGAGGCCAGCGATTCACCCAGCTTGCCCCGCATGTGCGACGCAGCCCTGCCAAGCGCGGCCAATACTTTTTCCTTGCTCTCCGCCTGTTGCTGATCCTGCGCGATGGTATCGCCGTTGAGCGTGTTTATGGCATTTAGGGTGATTACATATTGACTGCCCAACTGCGCAATGTCCCCAGCGAGCACCGCCTTGGAACCCGTGCGCTGCGCGAGGTCCCGAGCTATTTCGGTTGTGAGCCGATCGTCTGGCGGGCGGCCCATGAGTTTCATCGTCGCCCGTACTTTCTGTTCTGACACGACATTCAGGAAGGGCGACTGGCCGAGGTCCACCTCCAGCGCTTGCTTCAGAGTGCGGTCAAAGATCTGGTCCCCAGTGGTGTTGATGAAATCCGTGAGTACAACGGAATCGCGTTCCGTCAAAGCTTGCGCGCGCCGGAAGTAGAAAGGCATCAAGCCAGCAGCCAATACAACGAGCCCCGCTGCGGGCAGGATGAATTTCCAGTGGCGCGCAACGCCGCCCAGGAACGCGGATTTCGGCACCTCCGCCCGTGAAGCCCCCGCTCCGATCACTGCCCTTGCGGCGCTGGAGGCCGGCACGGCTGCTGCGCTCATGGCTGCCGAGCGGCCCGAGTCGGTATCACGTTTCAAACGCTTCAGGTCAGCGCGCAGTTCGGCGGCACTTTGGTATCGCAGCTCAGAATCCTTTTCGAGTGACTTGTTAATGATGCGCTCCAACTCTTCTGGCGATTCTGGATTTAGGCGGATGGGCGAGATGGGAGCTTTGTGCAAAATGGAATCAAAAACCGCCACGGAAGTAGTCCCCGTGAAGGGCAGTTTGCCCGTAGTGGCTTCGTACAGCACGACTCCAAATGAGAAGATATCGGTGCGCGCATCGAGTTCTTTCCCCAACGCCTGCTCGGGAGACATGTAGGCCACGGTACCCAGCGCCACTCCCGGGCCGGTTAGGTGTTCTTCGGCAGTTCCGACGGTCGGCAATGCCGACATCCTTGTGCCTTCCGTTGCAGGACTTCGCTCGTGTGCCAACTTCGCGAGTCCGAAGTCCAAGATTTTGGCGTGGCCACGCTTGGTGACGAAGATATTCGCGGGCTTGATGTCCCTGTGAATGATGCCCCCTGCGTGGGCAGCGTCCAATGCATCCGCGATCTGGACGGCCAGTTCTATCAGTTGATCTATCTCGAGCGACTTGCCGGCAATGCAGTGCTTGAGTGTTTTGCCCTCCAAAAACTCCATAGCGATAAAGTGTTGGCCGTCGTCTTTGCCAACTTCGTAAATCGTGCAGATGTTGGGGTGATTCAAAGCCGAGGCAGCACGGGCTTCGCGCTGAAATCGCTCGAGCCCTTGACGGTCTTGCGCCAACTCTTGAGGCAGGAACTTCAGCGCCACGAAGCGGCCAAGCTTTGTGTCTTCGGCTTTGTAGACCACGCCCATGCCGCCGCCGCCCAGCTTTTCCAGAACGTAGTAGTGCGAAATGATCTGGCCGATCATGGTTGGAACCCGCTCTTGGCGACGCATGTTAGGCTGTGCTTAGACGCAAGTCAACGTGGACGTTCCAGACTTCTATGACGCCGCCTCGTCCTGCTCTAAACCCGGTTGATGATAAGCGTGGCGGTTTTTGACCGAGCCAATCATCTCAGATGGTCGGCTAAGCGGACCAGTCTAGAAACGGACTGCAAGAAGGGACCGCCGAGGTTCCAGGCGTATGGTCGGCTACACGGAAGTTACCCTGAAGTTACCCTGAAAAAACGCCAGTGCAAACGCAAACGGGGTTATAGGAAATGGCAAGTATGCCCAAATAATTCGTCTCGCTAACGATCCGACTGGATACTTGGATTGGTTCTGCGCGATGTATGGCATCACGTGGTGACCAGCGTAAGAAGGTAATGGCTGGGGACATTGTGGGGACAAGAAATGGATATTTGGGGATGGTCCCGAAGCTGTTAACTGACGCCAG
>DATNLZ010000083.1:0-2562 GCA_035602605.1 Candidatus Dormiibacterota bacterium | reverse complement strand
GTATGTTCGCCTCTCACGATATCCTTTGCCTTGATGGCGTGGCCATAGACCTGCTCGCTTGCCTCATCGTCGGGACGAAGCGTAGAGCCTTCGAGAGAAATACCGGCAAACAAACCGCGAGAACGCGAGTAGCTAAGGATCTCAGCTCGCATCCAAGCGTCGGTATCTGCGGAAGCATCACGACCCTTTGGGCCTGCGGCAACAGAAGCATCGGCGCCCAACTTGACCTTACTGCTTAGGATCGACTCCATGCCGCGGTCATTCATGACTAGCAGGATCAAGTCCGTCGCTTCGCCACCGATTTGGAAGCCGATACTGCCGCCTTCCAACGCGTACATGGCTGGGGCTCCCCAAGGTCCACGGAACTTCTCGCCCGTCCGGCAAACCATCGCGCCGCGCCCGTAGCTTGCGCCTACACCAAATGCAAGTTTGCGAACGGACGGAATCACGATGACGCACTCGGCCTTTTCCAGAAGCTCATGGGGAATGTTATCTGGGACGTTGAGTACTTCTTGCATGACAACGCCACAGTTTTCGAGGCGTTCTTGCTCCTTGTTCACCTTCCCGGCATACACTGCACCTGCTACGAGCGTAAGACATGCTGCGGTAACCATAAATCTCTTCATCGCTGACCTCCAAGGTCAAAATTTCTTCTGCGGACGTTTTGCTTCAAGAAAGATTTTTGGCTGAAGGACTTTCAACACGTTTAAGTCACGAGAGGGCTATGCGTTGCCCGACTCTCAGGCGGGCGCAGTGCAGTTTCGAGCTAAGAACTTTTCCTACCTCCAACGACGACCAGGGCAATTCCTCCGACTAACGCCAGCCCGCCGAGTATCGGTGGAATCGAAACTCGCTCTTGTTTTTCTGCGGTGGCGTGGATGGGGCCGAGATCAATTACCTTTTCTTGATGAGTATAGGTGAATCCCTGATAGGCGAGGGCCAGCCCGCCCAGAACAATTAAGAGAATTCCAACCCAGACAGTCGGTTTCATATTCTTCACTTTCGCAACTAAATCATCCGCCTCCGGCCCTGAATCAAGTTAATTACGAAGACGGCCAAAGCCACGAGCAGAAGGATGTGGATGAATCCCCCGAGCGTGTAGGATGTGACCACTCCGAGGACCCAAAGGACACACAACACGACAAGAATTGTCCAAAGCATCGCTGTTCCAATCTCACAAGAAACCCGTGTTTACAGCGCTTGTGCCGCACCTGGAGATCGTTTCGTTGGTTTCCCGGACGATTCATACTAGAAGGTCTGAACCCGAATGTCTGTTCACTTGAGCACACTTACTGGTCTGTTTTGCGGTGTTGCGGTTGAGTACAGGGAAGGCCATCTTGCACGCGATGGCCTCTTTGCGAGGTGTTCGCCCCGAAGTTGCGAGGGCATGACACTTGGTTGCTTGGCCAGGACTTCAGTTCTTAGCAAGCTGCTCGTGCAACATCCGGTCGACCTCACGGGCACGGACGACGAAGCGGTTCGGCGCGGGACCCACATAGTGAAACGGAAAACAGGTGAGCAAAGTCAGGTCGTGACCCGTCGATGATTTCAGGACGCGAATGTCCGTGGGGGAAACGACTTCAATGGATTCCACGAGGTACTCGAAGCTGCGCTCTCGAGTCTTGAATTTGATTTCGTCGCCCAGGCGAATATCGCGCAGGGTACGGAAAAAAGTGTCCCGGTGACCGGCCAAGGCGACATTGCCCCATTCGCCGGGCAGAGCCGATTTTGAAAGGTGACCTACAGCCCGCCTCAAGTTAGCGGGGGAGTCGCCTTGGACCACGATGGCGTTGAGCCCCAGGCGGGGCACTTGAATTTCGCCGATCACATCGCCTTCCGCCAAAATGTGCGGTTCCGAGAGGAGGCCCGCTTGCTTGAATTTCTTCAATTCGATGGCCTGGTAGGCGTGCGAATCCGCGAAGACGAAGCCGGCGTAGCCCATGGCGAGAATGCCGAAGGCGAGAAAAAAGTAGCAAGTACCACGGAGGATGTACATTCGCGTTGACGAGACTATGGTCGTTGGCGGATAGAGCGGACTCATTTCGTCCCCGTCCCCGACTGCGCTGCGGGTTGTTTCTCCGCCGCCGGCGAGTAGCCCTGCCGAGTTCGCACGCGTAACCTGCCATGGCCTGGCGCAGTGACTTTCACTTCGATTTTTCGAAAAGTATCAGCACGCTTCATGTTCTGCGGCGCATAACCAAGCGTGTACTGCTCGCGAAGATCCCGAGCGATTTCTGTCGATACACTTGCGACGGATTCACCTTTGCGCGGGAAGTAAGCGATTCCTCCGGTATCTTTGCAAAGCCGCTGGAGAAGACCCGGGTTTTCTTCCTCGTCACCCGAACCGACCAAGGCAATGGAATAGATCAAGGACTGCGATTGGCGAGCCTTTGCTTGCACCTGCGAATATTTGAGATGGCTGGCATTGTCTCCGCCGTCGCTGATGATGATGAGCGCCTTCTTCTCCAAATGCCCGTACTGCAAATGATGGAGACCCTCGCTGACGGCATCGTAAAGCGCGGTTCGTCCTCGCGCGGAGACGGCTGTGAGGGCTTCCCCGAG
>DATNLZ010000080.1:0-2684 GCA_035602605.1 Candidatus Dormiibacterota bacterium | reverse complement strand
CCTTCAATCCAGTAGCCGTTGCCCACGACTTTTGAGAACAGCGCTTCCGACCGGATATCCAGCGGCAATCCCCGCACGTTCCACGTAAAGTCAGTCCCGAACCTGTTGAAGCGATTCTCGCCAAGCAAGCGGTTGAAGGAGAAGCCCGCTTCTATCCTCGCCCCTGGGAAAAAAAGCGCGGTACGGAGGCCGCTCTGGCGAGCGGAAGATGCAGACACGTTTGTCGTCTGCGCCGAAAAATAGGCGGCGTAACTGAACTGCGCGGAGGAACTGAGAGGTATGGCGCCCCGCAGCTGGCCCCCGTTGCTGGAGCTGTCCCCAAGTGGGAAAATCAGAGGCGCTGTCGATAGATTGCGGATCCAGCGCGCATCGAAGCGCTCCTTGTAGATGTTGAAGGGCGTGGCGTAGCGTCCTGCTACGATCGTGAGGTACTTGCTCGCGAAGAAATCCAACTGAGCATACTCAACAGACTTAGTTAGAGTCACGGGCCGGTACTCACCGTGCGCGTAAGTAAGGTCGGATTCCACCTCAACCTCACTCTCGATCAACGCGCGGCGTCCGAGCGGGATAAGAAAGATGGGCGCTACCACCGGGTTCATATTGTTTTCGTGCGGCTCAAAGCTGGCATTGAGCGCGATGCCCCCGGTGACAATCGGGACGCCTTCGAAGTGTCGGGTGGAATCAGAAGTAACTTGATTTTGTGCAGCCGGCGCATCCGCGGCGGACTGCGCCGTCGAAATCCTGCCTAGGAATAGCAGCAAAATAAGCACACCCAGAAATCGTAGTTTCACGGCCGAATCCTCCCGTCGACGAAGACCTTGCTTCTGTTCGCCCCGCAGAGACATGAAAACCGCCATCTTCAATAACCACGCCAGCACGGAAGATTTGGCTGGCCCGTACATTGAACGGCGGCTTCTTACGACGGACAATAAACGGGAACTAGTGGGTCCTTCATTGTTGGTCAACAAGGGAATTGTAAGGAGCTTGTAAATTGTATTTCCGGCGGCATAATCGACGGCACGGTGGTCTAAATTATGTTTATTTATTCTTCTTAGAAATGAAATAGATGCACTCTTTCTTACTTCATGTGCAAATTGCAGCAGAAAACCGTTTAGCGATTTTGATGATTCTACTTGGATCGGACAAGCAAACAGGAGGTACTAATTTTTGTTCTCAAGGAAACGTGCCATCATTTGTGGATCGGTAGTCGGCAGCTTGCAAACATAGTTTTCGCAAACATACGCCGTCGCTCGCTCCTTGATGCGATGGGCTCCCGCGATAAACGGCAACCAAATTGCCAGTTGCTGTTGCCCGGTTCCGCCATCGGCGAGAAGAAGAATTTTGTTTGGAAGGAACCGCGTGTTGACTTGCCGCAACAATTCACGAGTGTCCTGGGACGTGGGATCACCGGCAATGAGGATTTGTTTCGTCTGTGCCAAACGAAAATCGAGGGCGGAAACAAGGGCTGGTACCGCGTCAGGTTCTGACTGAAGCCGAGCGGTGAACGCGGATAGCGTTTTATAGGCTTTGTCGCGCCACTCAGCACGGTCCGTGAATTGTGCCAGGCGAAGGAGATTCATGGCGGCGGTCGAATTGGGTGAAGGCTCGGCGCCGTCGTACGATTCGCGTGTACGGCTAAGCACCGAAGGGTCAGAGTTTCCCGCGTCGAAGTAGCCGCCGTCGCTGGTATCTCCGAAAAGCAGGTCTTGTTTCTCTTGCAGTGAGACGGCCCATTTCACCCATTGAACGTCGAAGCCTGCCTGGTACAGGTCCAGAAGTCCACTGATGAGATCGGTGTAGTCGTCAAGAAAGCCGTCCACACTGGGACCGCCTGCGCGATAGCTCCGCCAAAGTTTGCCCGACCTCGAATCATAGAGATGCGTATCGAGAAATTTTGCCGTGGCTTGCGCGCTTTCCAGATAGCTAGGCTCATCGAGAGCCTGGCTAGCCCGCGCCAGAGCGGAGATCATCATACCGTTCCAGGCTGTAACAATCTTATCGTCGAGAGGCGGCTGCGGGCGGTGAGAGCGAGCTCCGAACAGGGCCTTCCGTCCAGCGGTGAGCTTCTCGGCGGTTTGTTGAACGGGTAGACTGAATTTCTTTGCCGTATCGTCCGTCGAGTGCGCTTCATACAGAACGTTCTTACCGTTCAGTTCGCCGCGAATGTCTTGTTGCGCGGGAACGTTTCCGCCTGATTCGACTCCATACGCATATTCGAAGACCGCGGCATCCTGCTTGCCTAGGACGCTCTCGATTTCTTTCGCGGTCCAGATGTAAAAGACGCCCTCACTTGTTTCGGACTTTCCAGCAGCGATTCGGCTATCGGCATCCTCTGCGGAGGCGAAGCCGTGGCGAAGCTGCTGCATCTCACGGAGCGCAAAATCGAGAATGTTCCGCGTGGTGTCGGCATAGAAGCGGTCATGAGTGATCTGGTAGGCCTCGGTGTAAACGATGGCAAGTTGCGCCTGGTCGTAGAGCATCTTCTCAAAATGAGGGACGAGCCAGGTCGTACCCGTGGAGTAGCGGTGAAAACCCCCGCCGATCTGGTCGTGGATGCCGCCGCGCTCCATCGCGCGAAGCGTGTTGAGTGTCATGTCAAGGGCGTCGCGCTGACCGGTGCGAGCGTAATAGCGAAGCAAAAAACACAGCGCGACCGGCCTCGGGAATTTCGGTGCTCCGCCGAA
>DATNLZ010000066.1:0-4824 GCA_035602605.1 Candidatus Dormiibacterota bacterium | reverse complement strand
AAAATTTATCCGCTCGCGGCGACCGCAACCACGCTATCGTCTTCGCCGAACCCGTCCGCTTCTGGACAAGCGGTGACATTTACCGCGATGGTCACGTCCGGTGCTGGAACACCGCCGAATGGGGAATCCGTCGCGTTTATGAAAGGTGCAAGGGTGTTGGGAACGGGAACGTTGGTCGGGGGCTCGGCCAGCTTCACAACTTCGGCACTGCCAGTGGGTACGAACGCGATCAAGGCGGTATATGGCGGTGACACGAACTTCGCGGCCAGCACGTCGAAGGCGGTGAAGCAGGTGGTGAACTAAGCCGGGGAGTGACAGCTCTCTAATCCTTTCGCGCTTTTTTGCCGGGAGACGGGGTGAGCGGGCTCGCGCCCCGGGTCTGCGGGACTCGCGGGGGTGGTTGAGGGATCAGGGTCCCTTCGGCTTCGCTCAGGATGACAATTTATATAGAGCAGGGCGGACCAATGCGTCCGCGCGTGGAGCACTCGCGTTCAACTTGACAACTTATCGGCGCAGGAACAAAATCATAGTCCCCCAACCTTGAGGCTGGGTTTCGCATCCCATCCAGCCCAGAGTCAACCCCTCCCAAGGAGGCGCCGGTGTATCGACTGACTTCGTTATCACGAGCATGGCGGCGGGCACTACAGCACATAGAGTCGCAGCATCCACCAGACAAGGAATATTGCAACAATCGCCCCCGCAATATGGACGATCCAGTCGCCACCTGTTTTCGGATTGCCGAGATTGAACACGGTGGAATCGTAGCACGCGGCTCAAACAAGGCCCCAATCGGTAGTTGGCGAAAAATCCCCATATCACTCATTGACCTGGGTTCTGAGTGACGGCGAGGGGTACGGCGCAAGACTAGGCGGACGCAGGAGCGACGTGCCGATGAGACCTTCCCGCACTCATTACGCCTTGACAGAAATCATTTTCCGCAGTTCTTGAATAGCAGTCTGAAGAGCGCGCTTTTTGCTCTCGCAATTCTCGTCCCCTTGCGACAAACGGGCCATCTCGCGCTGGAGTCTTTGAAGCCCTGATAAGGCTTCGACTAGGAAGGCGACGCGTGGGGCTGGAGCAACGCTGGGCATGAGATGCCTCACCAACATCGAATATGGAAATTGTCTTTCTCGGGTGGAAGTGAGCTTAGCTCGTGGACAAGAGTGAAAGCAATGGCACCCAAGTGGGGCTCGGAACCCAACACCCAAAAGCCGCCACGATCGGGGAAAAAACAAGACCCCAATCGGTTGTTGGCGAAAAATCCCCATATCACTCATTGACCGGGGTTCTGAGTGTAAACGCCTGGTTTCGTCAACTATCCCCAAGATTGATGGAAGTCGTGACGAAGCGGACCACGTCTCTAGTGAAGTTTCTGAGGCGAGGCGGAGTCTAATGGAAGTCCCGGCCCACACGTTGTTCACAAGAGACGACTCGGCATAAAATTTAAAACTTCAGCCCATCTCACACCACATAGGGGGAGCAATGGCATTCACGCAAAACTATGGCAGGGAGCAATCGTCTGTGGCACTTCGACCAAATGACCGCTTGAGGCTTGGATTGATTGGGGTGGGAGTGATATTCGCTTCACTGGGTCTGGGCGAAGCCGTGTATCGAGTCGCGTTCCTCGATTTCGATGGAGCAACCGACCGTCTTCCAATCGAGATGTTGTTCGGGCTAGCATTCGCCTGGATGACTATGAAACTGGCTAGAAGGATTTACCAATACCGCATGGAGACCTCCGCGAGAATCAACTTGATTCGGGATCGCAACTACAAGATTCGTCACGCGGTAGAAGCTATCAAACCCGTGCCATTTCCGAGCAATCAGCAAGCGATCCGGGTGATTCGTGAGGAAGTGGATCGAATTGAGTGGACGTTGACCGAGATCATACCTCGGTAGGCGCACGCGCAGTGGTCGCTAGCTGAAGGCCCGTCTGTGGCAATTTTAATGGCTCAGCAAAGTCGTCACGGCGGCCGCGACGCACGAGATCCGAGCAGCCTACGCAACTTCCTGGAAGGTCGGCAACTCGGAAAACGATGTGATTGTTGGCGAAAAATCTCCATTACGCTAACGACCCCAATTGGCTAATGCAAATGCCTGATCCCGTCGGTATTCTTTTCAAGTGACTCGAAAAAAAGGGGCTCAAATCGGACTGGTTGCAGCGGTCGTATACGTCATTGGGGAGTACCTTCAGCCACCACGCCCCGTAGTCGTAGTCCTTTTTATCGCAGCGTTGGTGACAATGTTCCTAATCTGGAGAAGGAATGATCAACGCGGATAAGGCATTCGGGCGCGTGGTTGGTGAAAAACCCCATAACGCTCATTGACCCGGTTCCCGGCGAACAAACCGCGCAAGCTTGTGCTATCGCCTGTTTACGCCAACGATGGGAGCGAACGGGTAAAATCGCCTGGTGAGGCTGTCCATTCTGAGCCATCGGAAGTATCTTGTTTGCGGATCGCTACCGATCCTGCTGGTTGTAGCTGCTTTCGGCCAAGACCGCCGTCGCACACCAACCGACGATGCTTGGGCGATCCAGGGTGCGTGCGAACACATTCGTTTCCAAGCGACCATCGGAAAGACTCGGTATTCGGTGGGAGAATCCTTTTCGGCGACAGTAGCGGTACAGAACAATAGCGATCAGCCAATAGCACTCCGTCGAGATAAGGTAGGTTCCACGCTGACGTATGAACGGTGGGAACGTGGTCATTGGGAGGAGGTAGGAGGCGGTGGGCTCGGTAGAGGAGTCGGAAGTAGCGGGGCTAAGCCAATCGAACTCTCCACGCCACAAGCGGTAAAGGCTGCGCTTGAGGACTATGTATTACTCTATCCGCGAGAAAGCTTTGTGACGACGGCTCCTCTTGACCTATCGTTTCTGACCGACAAAGAAAAGCCTAAAGGAACGTTGAAAGGGCGCTATCGTCTCACTTTTTCCTATGCGGACGACGTGCCTGACCTCACCCCGGCATATTCCTCAACTTGCAAGTTGACCTCGAATCGCGTGACCTTCGACATAAAGTGACCACATCCCGCACGTCCTGATAGTTGTTGAAATATCGCCATTACACTCATCCTATGAAAAAGGATGTCAAGAAAAAAAGCTTCTCCCCGCCCCTCGGGAAGGTGCGGGTGTGGTGACTTACATCCAGCCCCATCCCATCCTTCGAAGGGTTATTGGTTTGGTTGCTTTGGCCGGCCGCGCGTTCTAACGGCAATGCCAAACCCAGTTGCTTGTCCCAACTCGACGGTTTCATGAAACAGGGGCGCTCGACGCCATTCGGCTCCCGAAGCTACGCAAGCTAAGCGTTGGCTAAAAATGTGCCAACCATGATCCTATGTGAGACTCGAGGCCTACAGCTTTTTTGGGTTATCCGAGGGGGCATAGGATTGACCCGGAGACTCGGTGCGAAACTGCAGCACACGGAGCGCCTAATGAGTGTATCGATACTCTCCCTCGAACCCGAGCATCGCACGAACCGATTGGGCCACCACCGAGGCATGAAAACCTGGGAGATCACCTGGGTTCTGTTCGATGCTCAAGCGGCTTGCGCTTTCAGTTGTTCTGCGTCGAAACGTTTTCCTCCCTTCCAAAGTGTCAAAGTAATGGCCGCGATCTTGCGCGCCAGCGTCAGACGAGCCATCTCAGGCTTCATGCCCTTGCCCAGCAAGGCTGCGTAGAAGTCGTGGAATGGTCCCGTACCACAGCTGGCCCGGGTGGCCGTACTCTTGAAGATCTCTTTCATCTCATGGTTGTGATTGCGATTCAGACCACGGAGTTGCTGGGGTTTCCGAGAGCGTTGCAGTTGTCCGCGGACAAAGCGGAATTGCGCACTGTCGTGGGTCTCAATGCCCAAGCCACTATAGGTCCAAAGTTGCCGCTTGCTGCGGAACCGGTGCGGGGTCTGCATTAGCGCGATCAAACGGGCGGCCCGAATCGGACCGATGCAGGGAATCTGGCGCAGCAGTTTCGCCGCTTTGTGTTTCCGGCTCTCCGCCAAAAACTCGGGGCGCAGGTTTCGCCGCAAGGCCTGCAATCCGTCCAGCTGTTGATAGAGCAACTCCGCTCGGCGGCGCACGCCGGCTTGCGGAATCTTGTTCAACCATTGCTCCCGATAGCGCGGGGCATAGACCTGGGTGCCGGCACAGGGAATGCCCCAGCCTCGATACAGTGCCTTAAGCCGATTCATCACCCGGGTCAAATCCTTGCTGATGGTCTGATAACTGCGCGCCAACTCGCGCAGCGTCCGGAGTCCATTTTCCCCGTGGTAGACCGGTCGCAGCATTCCGGTACGCAGCAACTCGGCCAGCTTGCGCGCATCCACCTTGTCGCTTTTGCTGCCCTCCTTTTAAGAGAGCATTCCGGCGCGGATTGCAGACCAGAACTTCCTGCACCTGCGGCTGCAGCAGATCGTACAGCCAGGCCGCCCAGGTGCCTTCTTCCCAGGTCACATGGAGCTCGCCTCGTAGACCGTGGATAAACTGCAGAATGCTGCTGGCTTTGGTTTCCAGGATGGTTTCCATGACCAGCTTCCCACCGCCATTCAGGACGGCGATCACAATCGCTTCCTTGTGCACATCCATGCCGATATACTTGATGTCGCGACTCATTGCAGTTGCCTCCTTGGGGGAAAGGTCATTCGTGCCAACGCTTGTCTTTCCCCTCAAGGTAAAGTGCCATTCACCAGCCGATTTGCCTATAACCTCTTGCACTCTTTCCCGCCACACACAACACTGCAGTTACTCTCCTAGCCGCCGTAGCAGTGCGGAGGCCGCCCCACATCCAGCTTCGACCTTCTGAAGCGGGCGCCTTTTTCATAATGCATTGA
>DATNLZ010000045.1:0-37180 GCA_035602605.1 Candidatus Dormiibacterota bacterium | reverse complement strand
GCGAGCCTTCTTCTCCTTCAACTCGGTCTCGGTTGCCGCGCCCACTTTGATCACCGCCACGCCTCCAACCAGCTTGGCGAGCCGCTCTTGCAGCTTTTCCTTGTCGTAATCCGAAGTGGTTTCCTCGATTTGTGCGCGAATCTGCTTGACGCGGCCTTCAATTTCGCTAACCTTGCCGCCTCCTTCTACGATCGTTGTGTTGTCCTTATCAATCGTAACTTTCTTAGCGCGGCCAAGGTCTTCGAGTTTTACGTTTTCGAGCTTGATGCCCAAATCCTCGGTGATGGCCTTGCCACCGGTGAGAGTGGCAATATCTTCCAGCATAGCCTTGCGGCGGTCGCCGAAGCCGGGGGCCTTGACGGCCGCGCACTGCAGCGTGCCACGGAGTTTATTGACGACGAGGGTTGCGAGTGCCTCGCCTTCAACCTCTTCGGCAATGATCAAAAGAGGCTTGCCGCCCTTGGCGATTTGTTCGAGCAAAGGAAGCAGGTCCTTCATTGAGCTGATCTTTTTCTCGTGGATAAGGATGCGGACATCTTCTAGAACGCATTCCATCCGCTCAGGATCAGTGACGAAATAGGGGGAAAGGTAGCCACGATCGAACTGCATTCCTTCGACCACGTCGAGCGCGGTCTCCATCGTGCGCGATTCCTCGACAGTGATGACTCCATCTTTGCCAACCTTTTTCATGGCGGCGGCAATAATGTCGCCAATCTGTTTGTCGTTATTGGCGCTGATGGTGCCGACTTGTGCGATCATGTCACCCTTCACGTCGCGTGAGAGCTTCTTGATCTCGGCGATGCAAACTTCGACGGCCTTTTCAATACCGCGCTTGAGGGCCATAGGACTGGCTCCGGCCGCCACGGTTTTGACGCCTTCACGAAAGATCGCTTGAGCAAGCACGGTTGCGGTGGTGGTGCCGTCGCCGGCCACATCCGAGGTCTTCGAAGCCACCTCGCGCACCATCTGTGCTCCCATGTTCTCGAGTGGGTCTCGTAGCTCAATTTCTTTCGCTACGGTCACGCCGTCTTTGGTAATTACCGGCGCGCCGAATTTCTTCTCGATTACCGCGTTGCGGCCCTTGGGGCCGAGCGTGATCTTAACGGCGTCGGCGAGGACGTTTACACCACGCAGAATCGCTTGGCGGGAATTTTCACCCGTCACTATTTGTTTTGCCATACGACTTCATCCTCCTCGGTCACGTTGAATTTCGTCTTTCCCACAATGCAGCCCGGCCGCCAGAGCGGCGCGGGGAAAATTTACCTTCTACCGCCAGCGGCCTTCGCGGCACCGCTGAATTTCGCAAGAATTTCGTCCTCACGGAGAATCAGGTATTCGTTGTCTTCGATTTTGATTTCCGTACCACTATACTTGCCGAACAGGATGCGGTCGCCAGCCTTTACATCGAGCGGAACCAGTTCGCCTTTTTCGCGCTTGCCGGAACCGACGGCGATGACCTCGCCTTCCTGCGGTTTTTCTTTAGCCGTATCAGGGATGATGATCCCACCCTTTACGGATTCTTTCTCCTCGATCCGCTTGATTAGAACGCGGTCGTGTAGGGGAGTGATATTGACGGCCATCTTGACTTATCCTCCATAACGAATCAGGAATTGAGTTTCTGAGGCGCGCACGGTGCGTTAGCACTCCTCGTACGCGAGTGCTAATATAGCACGCGGAGACACCAAGTCAAGGATTTTTACGGCAATTCCACCACGTTCTCTGTAAACTCCACGGCTCCCCGACCTCCTACTAAGTCGTTGTAAACAAATGTGATATTTGAACTGTCGGGATTATATTGCACTTGGTTATTGTCCTGCGATAGTAGATGACTATAGAATTCGATTGAATTCCGCAACAATGTCCAGCCTCTTCTACCTGCGACTATTCGGTTTTACGGCAGGTACGCTCCTGCAGCTGTTTTGGATCGTACTCATTCTCGGCTATCGCCGGCGTAGGAACCTGGAGCGCGTGCTTTTCTTTCTTGCCCTGGCACTGTTCCTTTTCTATTCCGGCTCGCTGCTCGCCTTGAACGCCCAGATCTATTACCAGGAGCCGTCCCCTGCCTTGCTCTCGGTGTCGCTGACCCTGATTGCATCCGGTTTGTGTTTTCTGCCACCGTTGATCGTTCACATTCACGCTGTCTATTTGCGCGCGGTGGAAGGCCAGGGGGCACGGGCGTGGCTGAGGTGGATGGTTGTAGCTGCGTATATCCCGGTACCCTATTTTGCAGTCCTGATCATTCCCCAGCTTTTTCGACAGGCGCAGTCAGCACTATTGTGGCCGGGCCACAGCTTAGGAGGTTTGTACGGCGCATGGCTCGCTGGCGCGATGCTTGTCGGAGTTTATTTTGAGGGCCGGTTTGCGCGGCAGACCGAAATTGCCATCGAACGAAGCTTTCACCGAGCGATCCAAATTTTTTTCGGGATTGCGGCACCTTTTGTTGTTTACGCCTATGCCGTCGCAGCACCCTGGCCTGAGCCCCAGGCCGTCGCGTTTGGCACCGTGCTCATGCTGGCATCGCTGTTACCCAGTGCCCTGCTGTCATACTTTGTGCTGCGTTACAACTTCCTGCAAATCGGCCGGCAGCACAATCTAGTGTACGCGGTTTCGTCTGCCTTTCTTGCACTCTTGTATCTGGGAGCGGTGCGACGAGTCAGTGTCTGGCTCGAACCTCTGCTACCGCCCGAAGCCACCGCGGCGATCCTTCTCTTCACCCTGGTGATCTTTTTCGAACCATTGCAGCGACGCGTGTCCAAGTTACTCCGCGACCTTTTCCAAATGGAAGTCGACCGGTTGCAGAGACTTTTGGGACAGATACAGCAGGAAGCGAGGAATGGGGGTCTTGCGCGACTCATCCTACGCACCGAAGGGCGGCTCCAAGAAGAATTTGGACTGGCAGGGGTGCGCTTGCATCTGAACGACGAACCGAATCCCTCGAAGGGGCCACCGACCGCGAACGAGACTCCACGCTCGGCAGCATCATTCCCGGCGCAAACATTTCTCTTAAAGGAAGGTGGCCGCAAAATTGGCATCCTCGAAGTCACTCCACACGGCACCATGCTTTCCGGGGAAACCCGCGGCGCGCTGGAATTTCTCGCCGAACAGTTACCGGCGGTACTCGATTTGTGCCGCCTGATCGAACAAAAGGTCGCGTTGGAACGGGAGTTGTCCGAGCGAGAACGCATGGCGCTGGTTGGACAAATGGCCTCCAGCATCTCGCACAATTTGAAAAATCCGCTTAGCTCAATGAAGACGATCCTCCAAGTGCAGCTTGAGAATACCGCTCTCCCAAGTGATTTGAGAAAGGATTGCAACCTGATTGTGGCAGAGATTGATCGCCTCGCTGGCAAGTTAGGACAGCTGTTGCGTTTCAGCAAGCCTGCGTTGCGGTCCGGGGATGCAAATCAAACCGTGGCGGTGCGGGCGGTAACCGAACAGGTGGCCGACCTGATAGGACGCGAAGCCGAGCGCAGAAGCGTAACCCTGGAATTGGATGTCGCCGGAGCGGATTGCGAGGTGCGAGGGAACGAAGAAGCGCTCAGCGACGTGCTCACAAATTTGTTCGTGAATGCGATTGAGGCGCTGGGTGCGGGTGGACGAGTTCGGGTGTGGTTTGCGCGGCAGAATCGCTTTTTACAAATTTTGATTGAAGATGATGGTCCGGGTATCCCGGTGGACTTGCAAAAGAAAATCTTTGAGCCTTTCTTTACGACCAAGTCGCAAGGGACGGGGCTGGGGCTGGCCATCGTTGCCCGCCGAGTATCCGAGATGGGCGGCGAGATTACTTGGCGCAGCCCCGTGAGCAACGGACGGGGAACGCAGTTTGCTGTGGCGCTGCCCATCGCGGAGCACCATCCAATCTTGAAAAGGACACCGCTGGGGTAAAGGAAAAAGGGTGCATGCCGATGAAAACTGTGCTGATTGTGGACGACGAGACCACGGCGCGATACGGATTGCGGCGCGCCCTCGAGCATAAATACCGAATCGCCGAGGCCGATACCGTTGCTGCGGCGCGTGACGCGGTCGTACGTGAACGTCCCGATGTGATCTTACTCGATGTCGTCATGCCGGACGAGGATGGCCTAAGCTTGCTGCGATGGATGCGCGAGCAGGGACATGAGCAGCCAGTCCTGATGGTATCGGCGCTCGATACCGCGCGTACCGCAGTTGACGCATTAAACCAGGGCGCAGCCGATTATCTGGTGAAAGGTTTCGACATCGATGAACTACGCAAGCGTGTCGCGAATCTGGTGAAGCTGGTCGAGTTAGAGCAGGAGAACGAGCGGCTTCGACATCGCCTGGTCACCGAAGGACAGTTTGGGCAAATGCTTGGTAAAAGCGCGGCAATGCGTCGCGTGTTTGAGCTGGCTGATCGGGTATCGCCCACCGACACCACCGTACTGATTCTTGGAGAAAGCGGCACGGGTAAGGATCTACTTGCGCAGGAGATTCACAATCGCTCGACACGTGCTGAGCGACCAATGGTTGCCGTCAACTGCGCGGCGCTGCCAGAAAACTTGATCGAGTCGGAGCTGTTTGGATATGAAAAAGGGGCATTTACGGGCGCTGCGCAGTTGAAGAAAGGCAAATTCGAGCTGGCTTCGACCGGGACCCTTTTTCTTGACGAAATTGGGGATATGAATGCGGTCACCCAGGCAAAAGTTCTGCGCGCGCTGGAAAATCGTACCGTAGAGCGACTCGGTGGAACACAAGCAATTGCCATAGACGTGCGCGTGATAAGCGCCACGCATCGAAATCTGCCAGCAGAAATCTCCACGGGCCGATTTCGTGAAGACTTATATTACCGGTTGCGCGTGGTTGAGATTGAGATGCCGTCGCTCCGCGCGCATAAGGAAGATATCCCGTTGCTCGCGGATACGTTTTTGCGACAACTGGCGGTGCGCCACAATCGGAAGGCGCGGCTCACGCACGAAGCGATGGCCACGCTGGAACGGTATGCTTGGCCGGGAAATATCAGGGAGCTCAAGAATGTCCTGGAACGCAGCATGGTGCTGGCGAGCGGCGAAGAGATAGCAATGGCGGATTTGCCTGAAGACATCGTTAGCGGACACCGACCCTCCTTCAGCCCAGCCTCTAAAGGTGCGGACATCGGTTTGTCTGAGCCTGATTTTCGAGAAGCGAAGCGCAAATTTGAAGTGGCCTATCTGACCCGCAAACTCGAAGAAAATCGTTGGAACGTTTCCCGCACCGCCGGACTGGTTGGTTTACACCGGCAAAGTCTGCAGGAGAAATTGCGCGAGCTGGGAATTCAACGTCCGGGCAAAGCGCCAGTGGAGACGCTATAGGCGGGACGAGAAGCGAATCTAGCCGCGGAGAATCGCATGGTCTCGCGTATCACCCCCGCCTGTATCCACCTTCACGCTAGCGGCAGCTCCCGACCGTGGGGTCGGCAAGACAATCACGGAGCCGGAGATCGTGCGCGTGAAATGTGTCCTGAAGACCGAATCGATTGTGTTTGATTCCGACGGGCGGCTATTCAAGAATAGGAACGCTATGACTATTGCAAAGGTCCAAGCGGTATGAAAAACGAAATAGGTGTGACCGAGCAAAACGCAGCAAACCTGACCGAGCATTACATCGAATTTCAGAATGTATCCAAAGCGTTCGACGAGCGCCGCGTACTCGATGACGTTAGTTTTTTTGTGACCCAGGGGAAAACACTGGTGATTATGGGCCGCAGCGGCGTGGGCAAATCGGTTTCCTTAAAGCACATTCTCGGATTTCTTAAGCCCGATGCCGGGCGAGTCATTGTCGCGGGTGAGGACATTACCGATTGGCAAGAGGAGCAGCTGGCAGAGGTTCGGCGCAAAGTGACCATGGTGTTCCAGTCGGGCGCTTTGTTTGATTCCCGAACGGTTGCCGAAAATATTTCTTTCCCCTTGGAGGCGCGCGAGGAATTGACTGCCGAACAGATTGAAGCTCGCGTAAATGATCTCGCCGAGATGCTGGAAGTTACAGAAGTTCTGGACAAATTGCCGGCGGAGATTGCTACCGGTACCAAGCGTGCTGTGGCTATTGCCCGGGCGCTTGCGCAGGATCCCGAGGCAATTCTTTACGACGAACCCACGACAATGGTAGACCCCCTGATGGCGGCGCACACCGGCGACCTGATTCTGAAACTCAAGGAAAAATTTCACAAAACCTCGGTGGTAGTGACGCACGACACGCATCTCGCCAAGAAACTCGCAGACCGAATCGTTTTTCTGCAAGATGGCCGGGTCGGATTTTTCGGAACGTGGGCGGAGTTTGAGTCTTCCACAGAACCCTTCCTCCGTAATTTTCGCCTTCAGGATGAGCTCATCCCAGCGCTGGATGTGACCACGTGAACACATTCGCCCCTCCGGCGGGCGACCCGCGCCAGCAGCTTCGCCGCGTGATGGGTTTCTGGGATGTGCTGCTGTTCAATATTGCCACCGTATTGGGTCCGCGCTGGATTGCCGCGGCCGCCCACAACGGAACCTCTTCCATAAGCCTCTGGATTCTCGCAGCAGTGGGATTTTTTGTTCCTACCGCGTTGGTTATCGTTGAACTATCAACCCGATTTCCCGAGGAAGGCGGCCTGTACGTTTGGTCCAAGGAAGCCTTCGGCGACTTCCACGGTTTCGTCGCCGGATGGACCTACTGGATCTACACAATTTTTTATTTTCCTGGGCTGCTTCTGGCCAGTACATCGATGAGCGCATACATCGGCGGAGCGAGGGCAGCGCACTTGGCGCAAAACAGAGCTTTCCTTTTGCTTGGTTCTTTGGTCTTGCTCTTGGTAGCAGTAGGTCTGAACATCATAGGACTCAATGTTGGCAAATGGCTGCAGAATGCCGGAGGCGTGGCGACGTATATTCCGTTGCTTATTTTGACTGCTCTTGGGTTGACGCTGTGGCACAAGCATGGACCGGTGACGCATTTTACGTGGGCCAACATTCTGCCTCATTGGAATTGGGACACCGTGAATTTCTGGTCACAAATTGCGTTTGCCTTTACCGGACTCGAACTCGCCTCGGCGATGAGCGGAGAAATCAAGAATCCAAAGCGCACACTCCCCAGAGCCATCTTGGCTTCCGGAGCGCTGATTGCCATTATCTATATTGCTGGTACCCTCGCCGTCTTGGCCCTGATCCCGGCCGCACAGGTGAATCCGCAGAGTGGGGTGTTTCAAGCAATTACCGTCGGTTCAACGGCGTTACGTATCGGAATGGTTGGAGTATTCGCGGCGATACTAGTGTCGGTAGGCAATGCCGGCGGCGTGGGGAGTACGGTGGCGGGTATTGCACGCGTCCCGTTTGTAGTTGGCATCGACAGATATCTTCCGGCAGCCTTCGGGAAAATTCATCCGCGCTGGAAGACGCCATACATTTCAATCCTAGTGCAAGGCGGCCTATCCGCAATCGTTTTGTTGCTGAGTCAATTCAAGGAAACGGAAAGTGGCGCATATCAAGTCTTGGTTGACGCGGCAATTATTCTCTATTTTATTCCATTCCTTTACATGTATGCAGCCGCGATCAAGCTCGCGGCACGCAAAGACCGCGCTGCCGATGGCCAGGCCGTCTTGATTCCAGGTGGAAAGCCTGGCGTCTGGATCGCCGGCGGTCTGGGCTTTTTGGTAGTGACCGGGGGCATCGTATTGTCGTTGGTTCCGCCTGGCGATTCCACCAATAAGCTGCTGTTTGAGACCAAGCTCATTGCCGGGACTTTATTTGCGATCCTTATCGGACTCGCCCTGTATTACCGCGGAGTTGCGCAGAAGAAGAAATCGTCATCTGCATAACCTAGCCATGGATTGTCTTGGCCCCCCTTAAAAACCTTCGCGTGCCAAGCGCTCCAGAGACAGACGACTCTTGACCGGTGCGCGCTCCTGTTGCAATAAGCGCTCGATATATTTCGATAGAATATCGCATTCAAGATTTACGGCATCGCCGGAGGTGCGATGGCGCAGGTTGGTATGCGCAAAGGTATAGGGAATGATGGCCAATTCCGCGACGCCCTCGCGCCACCCAGCGATCGTGAGGCTGATGCCGTCGATCGCGATGGAACCTTTCATCGCGATGTACCGAGCGAGCTCATCGGGGACACGCACAGCCAGCCACCAAGTTTCTCCTTCAGGCTTGAGATGAACAACCCGCCCAATGCCGTCCACGTGACCCTGCACAAAATGCCCTCCCAATTCCTTCCCAGCAGTGAGCGGACGTTCAAGATTTACCGTTGATCCGGCGCGAAGCTCAGCGAAGGAGGTACAACGCAGAGTTTCGCCGCTGAGGTCGGCGCTAAACGATTCAGCATCACGCTCCACAACGGTAAGGCAACACCCGCTGACCGCAATGCTGCCCGAGATGGCCAGCCCAGAAGCAATAACCCCCTTCGCAGTAATGGTTACGCGGCCGCCTTGCGAGGTGTGCTCGAGCGATTTGATAATGCCAATTTGCTCAATGATTCCCGTAAACATCGCGAAGAGTTCCTCCCACGGCGACATCCGGGCCGAAGCGTTGCACGGTGAGATTCTGCAATGTTGGCAACGTCACCGGTTTTCTTCGCGAGAAGCGCGCGAAGGGAGCCTGCGCGTTTCCGGCAAGTTGTGGCGCATAGAACAAGAGCATTCGGTCGACCAGGCCGGCGGAAAGCGCAGCGCCGTTCAATTCGCTTCCAGCTTCGAGAAGCACGCTAAGAATATCGCGCCTACCTAATTCATCGAGAACTCTTTTGAAATCGGGGCGTCCGCCGCGAGTGCGAACATTGATGACTTCAACGCCTGCTTTTTGGAGCGCGCGCGCCCGCGAACCCGTGACTGGCTGCGTTGTCACGACCAGCAAATCATCGTCGGCAGTTTTTATCACCTTGCATTTGAGGGGTATCCGCAAGCGAGAATCGAGAATCACGCGCAGGAGTTTTCTGCGGCGCAGCAAGCCGCTGCGATCGGTCAGGAGCGGATCGTCGGCCAATACCGTGCCGATGCCGGTCAAAAGGGCGTCGGAGGCATGACGCATGCGGTGAACTTCCGCTCGCGATTCCTCAGAAGTGATCCATGCGCGTTCTCCGTTGGCCGACCTATGCGACCGATTGTGGGCAAGCTGCCCATTTAGGGTCATCGCCGATTTGAGCGTAACCAATGGGCGCCTATACTTGATCCAACACGCAAAGGCTTCATTCAATCGCTTCGCTTCGGCTTCACACGCTCCCGTTTCCACGGCAACCCCGGCAGCCCGAAGCTGCGCAAAGCCGCGCCCAGCCACCGCAGGGTTGGGGTCCGCCATGGGAGCAACGACTCGACTGATTTTCGCGCGCACAAGCGCCTCGGTGCACGGTCCGGTACGCCCGGTGATGCAACATGGTTCAAGATTAACGTATAGCGTTGCCCCCGCCGCGTTCGCAGCCGTTTGCCCGGTACTTTTCAATGCAACGATTTCTGCGTGGTCGCGCCATTGGTATTGATGAAATCCCTCGCCGATAATCTTATTATCTTTCACAAGAACGGCACCGACCATGGGGTTCGGACTAACCAAGCCAATGCCTTTGCGCGCCAATTCCAGAACGCGCTTCAGGTATTGAGTATCTTGATTGAGCATGAAGTCGTGCGAAGATCAGTCAAACAGAGAATTGACAAACGTGGCCGCGTCAAAAGGCACCAGATCCCCGATTTGCTCCCCGGTTCCTATGAAGCGAATCGGCAGTCCGAGTTCGCGCGCAATGGCCACGACGATGCCCCCCTTGGCTGTCCCCTCGAGCTTAGTGAGAATAATGCCAGTAACGCCGACGGAGTTTGTAAACTGACGAGCCTGGCTGAGTCCATTTTGTCCGGTGGTCGCGTCCATCACCAGAAGTACATCGTGAGGGGCCCCGGAAACAAGTTTCGCCGCAGTGCGTTTCATTTTTTCGAGTTCGGCCATCAAATTGGATTTTGTGTGCAGACGCCCCGCCGTGTCCACAATGACGGCATCAATCGAGCGTGCGCGGCCTGCAGATAGGGCGTCGTAAACGACGGCTGCCGGATCAGCTCCCGGCTTCTGCTTAATAACCTCAATGCCGTTACGACGCGCCCAGACGTCGAGTTGCTCGACGGCCGCGGCGCGAAAAGTGTCTGCGGCGCAAAGAATTACAGTACGCCCTTCCTGCCGGAGCAGGTTCGCAAGCTTCCCGATGCTCGTGGTTTTTCCGGTGCCGTTGACTCCAACCACAAAAATAACTCGTGGAGCGGCCGCCTCGGCAGCCGGTTTTTCTGCACCATTGCGGGAAGCCGAGCGGCCGTCTGTAGACATGCCCGAGGCGGTGCTCAAAATATTGATAAGCTGGCTCTTAATCTCTTGCTTTAACTGCGTGGGGTCGGAAAGCGCGTGACGCTCGACTTTTTCCTTCACCGCCTCGAGGATCTCCCGCGTAGTGCGCACACCCAGATCAGCCGAGAGAAGAGCGGTCTCCAGCTTGGCGAATAGAGCGGGGTCAATTTGCCGCTCGCCCCGAAAGATTTCTTCGACACGTGCGGACAGCTCGGAGCGCGTCTTCCCTACCGATTCCTTGAGTTTTTCAAGAAGCGTGGGTTCGGGTTTTCCAAAAAGTGTAATCATCGAATGAACGTAATTGAATGCATGTCCCTTGACCAACGTCGCGACAAACGCTACCGGTTTATTCTAGCAGAAGACTCCTGGCCGGGCCGGTTGCAACAGTGAAGGCATTGGTATCCGAGCTTTCGTTGTCTTTCCGAACGCCGGAACCCGCCGCATTTCTCTTCAGGTCATGCGCGAAGCCGTGGCGTCGGCCACAACTGACCGTATGCGTTTTTATTTTCTCGGGCCTGCGTGGTTCGAATAGAGGTTGGTCTGACGGTGGGGGCTTCGCTCGCTATATTGGAAATGACCAATCAGACGGGAACTTCGACGGCCGTTAAATGCAGCTTGCCTGAATTCACGGTTCGCTCAAGCGCATCGACAACGTCAGGATCGAACTTTGTTCCTACCAACGCCCGGATTTTTCCGATAGCGTAAGCGATCTCCATCGCCGATTGATACGGGCGATTGGTTGTCATAGCATCGAGAGTGTCAGCCACCGCGATGATGCGGGCCATGATCGGAATTTGTGGACCCTTCAGGCCGTACGGATAGCCTCGACCGTCCAAATGCTCGTGATGTAGTTCGATGCCAGGAAGCATTTCTTTCAGTTGTGCGACCGGACGCATAATATTGGCGCCCTTAATGGTGTGTTGCTTCATGATATCGAATTCCTCGGGGGTCAACGCACCCGGTTTTTTAAGGACCCGGTCATCCACGCCAATTTTGCCGACGTCATGCAGCAGTGCCGCGATACGCATGCGGTCCAGGTCCTCCGGCGAGAAGCCCAGCTCCTGGCCAATGAGTTGCGAATATTTTGCGACTCGGCCGGAATGGCCGCGCGTGTACGGATCCTTCTCGTCAATTGCCGCGGCGAGCATGCGGATGGATCCCAGGAAGAGCTCGCGATTTTCTTCCGCAGCTTCTTTCAGGCGCTCGATGTTCTCTTCGATGTCGCCGGCCATTTTGTTGAAGGTTTCGGCAAGGTCGCTGATTTCAGCAGCGCCGTGCACACTTGCGCGCTGGTGGTATTCACCGCGGCTGATGGCCCGCGTGGATTCCGCCAGGCCACGAATCGGAGTGCTGATGCCTACGGCAAAAAAGTAGCCTAGGATCAGAGCGCACAGAGTGGCGACGAGAACGAAGGTGAGCGCTTGGGTATTGAGTTCCTTGACGCCCGCGTCTTCACGTGCTTCGTCGAGACTCCGCTGCGCGATCACCGCCCAGTTGACCTCGGGCAAGGTGCTATAAGTCCCAATCATTTCAATGGCGCGATTGTTGTCCTTTACTATGAATCTTTTCGTTTCGGTGGTGCGCAGCATCTGTGGAAGTAAACTGATGTCTTTAATGATGGGGGAATTCACATCGCTGCCGGGAGGGAAGTTTCGCGTGTCCTGATGTGCCACGACGTGGCCATTGTGATCTACGATGAACACCGAGCGTCCGTGAACGCTTGTCTCCTGCAGGCGGCGCAGAATGGAGTCAAGCGATACGACTGCTGCGAGCATGCCGGTAAATTGGTCGTCCACTGTAAGGGGCACGGCAATCACGAAGGCCGGACGGTTATCCGGCGCGAGCGCTAGAGGGTCGCTGCTAAAACTGCGGAACTTTTTCGGCTGGCCGCAAATAGCGAACGCCCGTTGCAGCGCTTTCCCTACGAAAGGATCCTGCTCGGGGTGAAAATTACCCTGTGAAGCCGTGGTGCCTTTGGCCGACCGGCCCACTGCGGTCAAATAAAGAATACTCGGGTTGCTGGCGACGAAGTTTTCAAGCAGGCGCGTAACTTTTGGCTCTCGCGTGGAATCGCCTACGTCTTGAATCAAGTCGGCAAGGGCCATAATCTGCCGCTGCGCCAGCAATTGTTCGGTTAGATTGGATTCAAAAAGCTGGATTTCTTGTGCCAGGGAGCGGGTTAATTCGCTCTGTTGAACTCTCTCGGTGGAAACAAGTTTTGACTGGCTCAGTTGGAGAACTTGGCGATGGTAAAGCGCAATGGGAAGAACGCTGACGAGCAAAAGGGCGCCCAACACCATCCACAGAATGCGGAGACGTCCAGCAAGCGCGCGTTTGAGGGGATCAAGCCACACAGATCAGACTTCAATTCTAGGAAACGTTCTACAAATGTGGAAGAACAGAGAACAGTGGCGTTAGCCGATACGCCAATGGCAAGCCCGCCGCACTGCGGCCCTGCTCTCCTTAAGTCGCGAAGGGCGGTGCTCGTTGCGGCGTTAGAACAAAGCGCTGGAGGCAGGTATGAAGGATTCATTCCTGGCGGAGTGGCCGCTCCATCATCTCGCGAATCGCGTCGCCAGGTGCTCGACCCCCGCGAAGCACAGCATTCACTTGCTCAGTGATAGGCATTTCAACTCCAGCTGCGTGCGCTAACTCCAGCGCGGCAGCGGTGGTACTTACGCCCTCAGCTACCATCCGCATGTTTGCGAGTATCTCCGCAAGGCTTCGACCTTTACCCAACTCAATGCCTACAGCGCGGTTGCGGCTTAGCTCGCCTGTGCAGGTCAGGACCAGATCGCCCATACCGGCCAGCCCGGGGAGGGTTTCCAATCGTCCGCCTGCAGCAACAGCGAGGCGGGTGATTTCGGCGAGCCCTCGGGTGATAAGTGCAGCCAGGGCGTTGGCTCCCAAGCCAAGCCCGTGACATATGCCGGCGGCCAGCGCGATTACGTTTTTCAGGGCCCCGCCGAGCTCCACGCCCACAAGGTCGTTATTACTGTAAAGGCGGAACGTTGGTCCGGAGAATTCTTCCCGTATAGCCGCTGCCAAGTCCGGGTCCGATGACGCAATGACTACCGCCGTAGGATCTCCTCGGGCGACCTCATTGGCAAACGAAGGGCCGGAAAGGGCGGCAACGCGTGGAAGGAAGCGTTGTGTCACGACCTGAGCGATGACTTCGCTCATGCGCGCGTGCGAGCCGGGCTCTAGGCCCTTGGTGGCGCTTACGAATACCATAGTGCTAGTACTGTAAGGAAGCATCTCGGAATACACGGTGCGTGCGTGGGCTGCCGGAACGACGCCAAGAATGATGTCAGCACCAGTGCATGCTGTTCGCATATCGTGAGTGATTCCAATTTCCGCGGGAAGTTCGAAGCCGGGTAGATACGCGTCGTTCCGGCGAGTCTGCCGCAATCGTTCACAGAGCCCATGATCATGTACCCAAAGCGTGAACGTATGGCGCGCACGGCTGCGCGAGAGAACCAGCGCAAGCGCCGTGCCCCAGCTTCCGCCGCCGAGAATCGCGATCCTCTTCATGGGTCATGAATCGTGCCGAAATCCTAGGCGGGTTTCCGTGCCGTTGATGAGCCGCTCGATATTCTTGCGGTGACGAAAAATGATCACCACAGCGGCGAACGCGACCCCGATCGAGACGAGGTGCGGTGGCGCGAGGCCCGGCGCATAGAGCAGGTACACCAACAGAGGCAGCGAGGCTGCCGCCGAAATCGACGCCAGCGAAACGTAGCGCCAGAATAGGAACACGAGCAGAAACACCAGTCCCGCGACGACAACGGCCGTGGGGCAAATGAGCAAGAAAGCGCCCGCCGCGGTGGCCACTCCTTTGCCGCCGCGAAAGCCAAGCCATAGGGGGAAAATGTGACCCGCAATAGCTGCGAGTGCGGCAATCGCCATCCACTCAACATTCTCGTTTGAATAGTGTGCTACAAGCCACACTGCGAAATATCCTTTCGCAACGTCCAGCAAAAGCGTCACTACCCCGGCGCCAACCCCGATAACCCGGGTAACGTTCGCGGCTCCAATGTTGCCGCTGCCTGCTGATCGGATATCGCCGCCTCCACGAAACTTGGTGATCAACAGCCCAAATGGAATTGTCCCCAGCAGATAAGCCAGCAGGCAGAGCAAAGAACCGGTGATTAGATCAGGATAGGTCATAAACGCTCGATTTTACACGTAAGCGATTTCACAGGGAACCGAAGCCAAAAGTAGCCAGACGTGTGTACTCGGCGCGGTCACGCTTTAGTTGACTCTGATAGAGGTGAAATTCGCCGGTAGACATTGAACCGAATTCGCGTGATGCCAGACCGGTGAGAATGTTCCCGAAGGACTTGTGGATTGTCGTCTCCTTGAAACGAGCCAGAGTCAAATGAGGACGAAATATGCGTTCGCCACGCGGAATTCCTAAGGGTTCGAGGCGCCTTTCAATCTCCGCAGCAAGCACAGCTAGATTCGGTGACGATTGAATGCCCGCCCAAAGCACCCGAGGACGTCGCACGTTGGGAAAACAGCCGACGCCTCGAAAATTCATCTCGACGAAACCCTGTGAGCGTACGGTCGAAAGGCTTTTTTCTATTTGTTCAACCCTATCGACTTCGATATGGCCGATGAATTTCAGCGTGATGTGCATCGCCTCAGGTCGTATCCAGCGAGCACCCGGCGCGGCGTCGGAAAGCTCAGCAATTAGCTCGGCGACATGGCAACGCACGTCTTCGGTAAGATCCATTGCCACGAAGATGCGCAACGCCCGCTAGCCCTTTGCCGCCTTCGAGTTTTGCCCGGTGTAGAGAAAATGGCGTCGAAGCATATCCAACGCAAACTGTGACGCTTGCCAGCGAATACGTTCCCGGTCGCCGGTTAGCCGCAGAGCGCGATCACGCGTACCGTTGCCGTGGGCCAGCGCGATATGTACTGTGCCCACGGGTTTTTCTTCGGAGCCGCCCGCTGGACCGGCAACTCCGGTTACACCGACTCCGAGTTCACTGCCAACGCGGCGTCGAATGCCTTCGGCCAATGCGATTGCAACCTCGGCGCTGACGGCGCCTTTCGCTGCGATAAGCTGCGGAGAAACATCTGCCCACGCGGCCTTCAACTCGTTGCTGTAGCACACCACTCCCCCAAGAAAATAACTCGAGCTGCCTGCAACGCTTGTTAGCCGTTCGGCGATCAACCCCCCGGTACAGCTTTCTGCGACAGCGACGTTGGCATGGCTTAACTGAAGCGCCCTTGCCACTACTTCATCCAGCGTTTCACCCTCCAGCGAGAAAATGTTTTCGCCCAGGGCGAGCTGGAAACCCTCAACAATTTCGCGCAAAAGCTTCTCCGTGGCCGCCGGATCCGCGGACCAGGCACGCAAGTGGACCTGAATTTCGCCTGGCGAGGCGAGAATGGTGGTGTGAACTTCCTTCTTGTATCGTTGATAGATGGGCAAGATGCGCTGCTCAAGATCGGATTCGCCCATGCCGACAACGCGCAGCTCTCGGTGAAACAATCGTAGCGGGTTTTTAACGCGCGCAAGCCGCGGTTCGACTTCCTGAGTGAACATCGCCGTTAGCTCGCCGGGGGGGCCGGGAAGCAGAATGACGATGGAACCGTTGGTTTCGAGCCAAAGCCCGGGCGCGGTGCCTTTTGGATTAGCAAGCACCGTGGCACCCTCGGGTACCATTGCCTGGCGCACATTCACTTCGGGCATGTTGCGGCCAATCTTACGGAAACGCGCTTCAATCTCGTGAAGAATGGCGTCGTTGCGAATAAGATTTCTACCAAGAAGCTCAGCGACCGTTTCACGCGTTAGATCGTCTTCGGTAGGCCCCAACCCCCCGATGGAAATGACTAAGTCTACGCGCTCCAGAGCGTCGTGGAATGCGTCGTGAACTTGCGGCCCAACGTCGCCTACGATCGTTTTGCGAACGATCTCGATGCCCAGGCGGTTGAGCTTCTCGGTGAGGAATAAAGAATTTGTATCGAGCCGGTCCGGAGTCAGCAGCTCCGAACCAACAGCAATAATCTCGGCCTTCATTGTTGCGGTGATCCAGTGAGCGGGAGACCCACGACGTCCCAGTCTAACGTGAAGAGCGCATTGGTGGTCGCAAGCACCGCGCGACTGGTTGGAAGCAGTGCGAGACCCACCAGCCCCGAGCCACTCAACGTTAGTTCCGCTCGACCCTCCGGCGAGATCCGAACCACTCCGCGCCGCCCATTAATCGAAGCAGCAACAAACAGATTGCCGGAGCGATCAAACGCGATTCCCTGTGGCCTGCCGAGCCCACGAAAATACGTCGTGACATCGCCGCCCTGGGTGATCCGATAGACCCGGTCAAAACTCGAAGTAGTGGGGCCAGTAACGAAGAGATCCCCCGACGGGTGAAACGCCAAATGGTACGCGGCTATGGAAGGTTCAAGCGTGGCAAATACAAAGATTTCTCGGTCTGGCCCGATCTTGAAAATGGTTCCGCTGCGATCGCCCACATACAGATTCCCGGCGTGATCAAACGCCAGCCCGGTGGCCACGCCCATCCCTTCCACCCACAGCTGCGAGCGTCCGTCCGGAGTGACTCGGTATACAGTCCCATCGTGGCGGCAAGAAACGTACAATACTCCCGAATGATCCACGGCAAGTCCGGTGGGATTTGTTAGCTCCGTGACGTACGGCTTGACCGTATAATTTGCGGTAATTTTGTAAAGCGAAACCGGAACCTTCTCCCCGCGCTGGCCGCTAAACGTTACGTAGATATTTCCTTCCGCATCGACCGCAGGGTTGGCCACAGGATGAAGATTGTCCGCAATCTGCGTACCCAGAGAAATAGGGAAGGGTGTGCTCTCAGAACGCACGGTGGCAACACGAAGCAAACCCTGCAACGCGCCATCGGGCACGCGGGCAATCAGAAAGTTATCAGCGGACACCAGCAGAGCGCCCTCGACTTCGCCGAAGCGCACGCGAGGTCGCGCGTTAGTGCGTGATTGAAACCCGCTCCCGTGAATTTCAACTTCGCCGCCGGGTATAACGGCGGAAGGTACAACACGCTCGATGCGTGGTATGCCGTTGGCGCTCGGAGTCAGTCCTAGAGGCATTAGAGGCCCAGCAACCTGAACAACCACAGAGCCATCGCAGCGTAGATGGCTGCTATCCAGTCATCCACCATAATACCCCATCCACCGTTTAAGGACTCTGCTTGCCGCGCCGGAAACGGCTTCCAAATATCGAACGCCCGAAAAAGTATAAAGCCCGCCACCAAATATTTCCAGTTCAGCGCCCGTTCGAGTCCCCAAAAAGTGGTTAACTGGCTTGCGCGTCCATTGGTTTGCAGTGCAATGAATACTGCGTTTAGAAGAAATGTAAGCGACTGTCCTGAAATCTCGTCAATCACAACGATTTGCGGGTCATGTACATTCAGGAACCGGGCGACGCGGCCCGCGACAAAAACTCCTAGGACAGCGACAACAATGTTTGCGAGCAGCAAAGGCGAGAGCAAGAAGGCGACGATCGTAGGACCCCTGGGAAGCATGGCCACGGTGTCGGAGTGGCGGATAATCGCGAGCAACAACACCCAAAGTTGTGTGGCGTACAGAGTGACCCCGACGCCCAGCAGGGAACCCCAGGTGCCTGGGCCCTTTGCAATGTAGCCGAGCCCAAAGCCGGTAGCCAGTAACAAGGCGATGCGCGGTTTGCGACCTGACCGAGCATTGGCGGGTGAGTCAGGATTCGGGTTCATCGGTGTTAAATTCAGATTTCTCGGATGCCGGTTCTTCGACAGCCTGCTCCGAAATGACGTAGCGCTCGCTCGCCCAGTTTCCCAGATCGAGCAGTCGGCAGCGGTCGCTGCAAAAAGGAAAGTCGGGATCCTTCTCCGATTCGGTGGTCCGGTTACAAATAGGGCAGCGATGAATCATGAGCCTATTTTGCGTTGTGCGCGGCTTTCGTTCAAGCGCACGAAAGCGATTGGGCTTCTCCTTGAATTTGGGGCGCGATGCATAGATGGCAACGCGTCCCAATCGACTTGTGGTATTTGCCGAACCGCCGCGTCTAGAATGTCCTTTTCGCATTGAGTCTTCATCCAGGAGCTTTCATGAGCCGTGTTCGGCGCAAACCTCAGCATGCACCCATAGTCGGTTACCGCGATCCAGTTTTCATGGAAAGCAATACTGCCCGGCCATTGCGCATTCTCAGTGAGTACCTGCAACCCCTCGTTCAACTCCGCAAGGAAGGCATCGGCGACACCATCGTGATGTTTGGATCCGCGCGGATTCATTCGCGTGAGCACGCGCAAGACCGGCTGCAATCTTTGAAAAAACTGAACATTGGCCGCTTTTCGCCGCAACAGAAATTACGTCACCGCGCGGGCTTGCGCGATGCTCGTTCGCGTCTCGAGATGTCCCGGTATTACGAAGAGGCTCGCGAGCTTTCACGGCGCCTCACTTCCTGGGCGATGACCCTGGGTACTCATCCTCACCGCTTTGTTGTTTGTTCCGGTGGTGGCCCTGGCATCATGGAAGCGGCCAATCGCGGAGCCGACGATGCTGGCGGCAAATCGATTGGACTCTCCATCGAACTGCCGCACGAGCAGTTTGCCAACGCATATATCAGCCCCGAGCTCAGTTTCAATTTTCATTACTTCTTTATGCGGAAGCTGTGGTTCGCTCAACTGGCCAAAGCCCTGATCGTTTTCCCCGGTGGTTTCGGTACCATGGATGAGTTGTGCGAAATGCTCACCCTGCTGCAGACCGGCAAGCTCCCACGCAACAATTTGATCTTGATTTACGGCCGGCGGTACTGGGATGAAGTTCTTAACTGGCGCGCCATGGTTCGCTGGGGCACGATTGACCAAGAAGAATACGGCATGTTGCAATTCGCGGACACTGTAGATCAAGCGTTTGCTCGCATCCGCGAAGGCCTGGAAAAATACCACATGAAATTAGACCACGATTTGCAAGAATACTGATTCGCGGGAATAACGCGCTAACGAGCTTTCGCTTCGAGCGAACAAAGGGATGCTTTGACGCTATCATCCACAAAACGTATGTTGCGTCTCGCGTGTTGAGAAATCCTCTCCCTCTAGGGGCACACGAAGAAAACAGGCAGCGCTAAGTAAGAATCCGTAGAGGTGCACCGGTGGAAATGCGTTGGACGGGCGAAGCCGTAGGCAAAGATGGCTCAATCCAGGCAGCCGAACGGGGAGAATCAGTCTCGACACGGGAATTCGTCGCACAGATCTCAACGACCCGGCCGATAAGATCGTAAGCACTGGCCTTCTCGATTTCCACGCGGACTATGTCGCCGCATTTCGCAGTTGCGCCTGACGCAGTTTCAGTATCAGTAAGAAACAGCTTGCCATCAATCTCAGGCGCCATTCCTTCCAGGCGGGCTTCCCATACCAGTTCGTTATCCTTCGATGGCCCTTCCACAAGCGCCAGCAAAACCTTACCGACATGCCCGCGAAGTTTGTGCTGCGAGATTTTCTTTTGAATGGCCATCAGGCGATTGCGCCGTGCAGCGATCTCGTCTCCGTTTACTTTATCTTCGAGCGCGAAACTTGCCGCGTTATCAACGTCCGAATATTCAAATACGCCCATCCAATCAAATTTCGCTGCGCGGACAAAATCGCAGAGTTCTTCGAAATCTGCTTCGGTTTCACCTGGAAAACCCACAATGAAAGATGTGCGCAGGAAGATGCCCGGAATCGTAGAGCGAATCCTCTCTAGGAACTTCAGGAAAGCATCGCCGCTCGAGCCGCGCTTCATCCGCGATAATACGTTTCGGCTGGCATGCTGCAGGGGCATGTCCATATAGTTTGCGAGGCGCGGGTGCGCGGCAATCGTCTCCAGCAGCCGGGGGGTCACTCGATTCGGATAACAATAGAGAAAACGCACCCACAGCAAATCTTCGATCCGCGCCATCCGCTCCAGCAAAAGCGCAAGACCATCGCGCAAACCCAGATCTTCGCCGTAGGAAGTTGTGTCCTGGCCGATCAGCGTGACCTCGCGAACACCGGCACTTGCCAGTTGTTCCGCCTCGCGCACCACAGATTCAAACCGGCGGCTCCGAAACTTTCCGCGAAGTTGCGGGATGATGCAAAAGCTGCAGGGATGATCACAACCCTCGGCAATCTTGATGTAGGCTGCGTGTCGCGGAGTGGTAACAAACCGCGGCGTGAAGTCATGGTACAAAAATGCCGGCGGCTCGCTCGGCAGTATGCGCAACTCGCCCTGCACGGCTTGCAGGATTCGCTCCACTTCCCCAGTGCCGACAACCGCATCCACCTCTGGAATTTGCTCCAGGATTTGCGCGCGATAGCGCTCCACCAGGCATCCAGCCACAATTAGCTTCCGAGCAGAACCGAACGTTTTGTATTCCGCCATTTCGAGAATCGTGTCAACGGATTCTTTTTGAGCAGACTCGATGAAGCTGCACGTGTTCACGACAAGAACTTCCGCATCAGCCGCGTTCGCCGTCATCTGGTAGCCACTGCGTGCCAGAATCCCCATCATCACTTCGCTATCCACAAGGTTCTTGGGGCAGCCCAGGCTGACAAAACCGACTTTGGTGTGTTCAGGAGGCATTTTGCAGAATCGTCAAACCATCAAGTCTATCACATCCACGGCACAGCGCTTCCCGCGTCCTCTTACCGCACTTTGCGACGACTCAGCCATTCCGAGCGAAGGGGCACGATTTTGCTGTTGTGCGCGAAACGCACGTGCCCCTCTCTACCACGTTCGTGGCTTTCAGGACGTTTCGAAGTCAGGTATTTGTCTTCGATTTCTCCTTCCCACTCCTCCTTCCCACTAGCCTTGCAAGAAGTGCCGCAGGCGATGAGTCTCTGTGCACTTCGCGCAATCTTCCGGGTGGCATTTGAAATGGGAAAGCCCGACAGTTGCGTCAGATGCGGCCGCATCGAATCTGACAAACTTGGCAGATCGCCAATGCGCAAGAGAAATGAGGTGAGAGTAATTTGCCGGAACGTGACTGCGTGGCGTGAATCGGGGAGGCGCTCAAATTGCGCCGCATTTACATCGAGTTCGAAAACTTCGCGAAGATGCCGCGCCAGCTCCGCTCGGCCATTCCGCCGGACGGGTACGGAAGGGAAACGCCACATGTTCGAGAACAGGGCCGAAATTTCACGATCTGGCGTGCCTTTATTCATACCGGCAATTTTCGATCCAGCGCGTACCAACCCGTTCGTTGCCAATCCGCTCTTCACCAATAAGGTCCGGCCCCGCAAATCAAGAAGCACGGCAGCCGCAATTTTAATTTTCAAAGGAGCCGGCTTCGTGCGCTTCAAAGGAACTTTGTCAGTGATATTGAGCTTGCGAGCCATACACCATTTTGCAAGCGGGCATTGCTCGCAGCTCGGCAAGCGCGGCGTGCAGACCGTCGCTCCAAGCTCCATCATTGCTTGATTCCAGGCTCCGGGCGTTTGGTCCGCTACCAGCGCATCAGCGCGCTGCTGCAGCGCTCTCCAGTGCCCGGGGGTGCGCAAATCGCCGCGCATTGCGTCTAGCCGCGCGAGAACGCGTGCGACATTGCCGTCAAGCACGGCCATCGGCTGACTGTACGCGATGCTCAGTACGGCTGCCGCGGTGTACGGGCCGACACCTGGGAGTGATAAGGCCGAGGCATGCTGACGCGGAAATTCGCCACCGTGCTGGGCAACGATCTCTTGCGCAGCTCGCTGAAGATTTCGAGCGCGGCGGTAATAGCCAAGGCCTGCCCACAAGCGGAGCACCTCCTCAGCCGGAGCATTCGCGAGTTCCTGCACTGTCGGAAACCGCCCGATGAATCGCTCGAAATACGGCACAGCTACCGCAACACGCGTTTGCTGCAGCATGATTTCCGAGATCCAAGTGGCGTAAGCATTTCGCAGGCGACGCCACGGCAGATCTCTTTTGCGCTTATCAAACCAGACCAGTAGCCCGTGTCGAAACTGCGCCAGCTGAGCTGGGGAGAATTTCACAGTTCGCTGATTCTGTCATACCACCGCGCGCAATCCAATCGACGCTCTTGCCTTTCATGCGCGAAGCGTAGGTCGCGTCCCGAGGAGTCCCTCGGCACTTTTTCCCTTTCCTTCGCACCCTCCAAGGTTGCGCGCGGGGTATATGGCTCGCCGGAGCGAGCAGGCTTGCCCTAGCCGGCCGGTCCCAATGTCGCCCCCTCGGTTGAAAAACTACTGCGCTTCTGCCAGAATTCAAAACCGTGGGCGATTAGCTCAGCTGGTTAGAGCGCTCCCCTCACACGGGAGAGGTCAAAGGTTCAAGTCCTTTATCGCCCACCATTTTTCTGTTCATGCACGTCGGCTGCGCGCGATACCCTTGTTGTTAAATCTCAAATGCCAACTTTCCTTCGAACACTCGAGTTTCTCTCCCTGAGCGTCTGGCTTGGAAGCATCGTTTTTTTGAGCTTTATCGTGGCGCCCGCTGCATTTTCTGCTGCTAGCCGTGACCAAGCCGGAGCGATGGTGGGGCTGGTGCTGGCTCGGATGCACTGGATGGGCATAGCTGCGGGATTTCTGTTTCTGGGAGCTCGCATAATTCGTTTCAAATCGCTCGGTGCGCTGGCAACACCGGTAGCCCTAACAGTAATTGTAATGATACTGCTCACGCTTGCCTCGCAACTAGGTGTAAGCAGCAAGATGGCCATGTTGCGCAACACTATGGGCTCAATTGACGCCACACCACTTGAGAGCCCGTTGCGCACAGAGTTCCAGAGCCTGCATCGGCGTTCAGTAATCATCGAAATCAGCGTGCTCGCCGCCGGTATTGCCACTCTCGTGTGGCTTGTTCGCGAAAACACTCTCTAAATAGATCCGCAACTGCAGTACGCGCTGCTGCTAAATGGCGAAGAACTCAAGCGATGCTCGCGCAAGGCTCATGGCGTGCGTGTGTTAGTATGGCCAGATTATGCAGACGGGAATTATCGGTCTACCGCAAGTTGGCAAGACCACATTGCTCAAGATTCTGACCAAGGCCAACGTTGAAACCAAAACGTCGCAAACGGCTACTCATGTTGGTGTCGCAAAAGTCCGCGAGCCGCGGCTCGACCAGCTTGCCGAGCTTTATCACCCGAAAAAACTAACGTATGCAACCGTGCAATACGTGGACGTCAGCGGGATGCAGAAGGACCGCGCGCGTGACGCTACGGTACTTGCCCCGTTGCGGGAAGTGGATGCGCTGGCTCACGTCGTGCGGATTTTTGAAAATCCCGCCGTGCCGCATGCCAGCGGGAGCGTTGACCCTTTGCGGGATGTCATCAACCTTGATCTCGAGCTGATGCTTGCAGATCTCGACCAGATTTCCCGACGCATCGAGCGCGTCGAGAAAGATCTCAAAAAGAAGAAAGATCCGTCGTCTGAAATGGAACTTGCTCTGCTCCATCGGTGCCGCATCGCAATCGAAGCGGAAACTCCGCTGCGCGAACTCGAATTCAAACCGGAAGAGAAAAAGGTAATGACCGGTTTCATGTTCCTCACGCTGCGGCCGATGCTGTACGTTCTAAACCTTGGAGACAATGAAGCCGCGGACATTGAGACTGCGATTACGCGGCACAAATTGCAATCGCTGGCGACAAAGCCGGGTACCGCAGTCGTCCCGATTTGCGGGCGGCTGGAAGCGGAGCTGGTCGACTTGGATGAGAAAGAGGCGGCCGAGCTTATTTCTTCTTATGGATTCAAAGAATCAGGGCTCGACCGCTTGATTCACGCGACGTACAAACTGCTTGGCCTGACTTCGTTTTTTACTGCGGGCGAACCTGAAGTTCGCGCTTGGACGATTCGCGAAGGCACAACAGCGGTGCAGGCGGCTGGCGAGATTCATTCCGACATCGAAAAAGGTTTTATAAGGGCCGAGGTTGTGCGCTGGGACGATCTGCTAAGTGCCGGAAGCCTAGCGGCAGCCCGTGAACGAGCGGCCGTCCGCCTGGAAGGAAAGGATTACGTTGTGCAAGAAGGCGATGTGATCTTGTTCCGTCATAGCGGCTAAGAATTTGCGATGAACGACTCCATCAACACGCGAACTTTCGTTGCAGTAGCACTCGGACTGACAGCCGCCGCAGCAAATGTCCTCGGCGGTTATATTTTGGTTCGTGGAAACTGGTCGAAGGTGTACTTGAAATATTTTCTCGCGCTGGGCGCCGGATTCATGCTGGCCACCGCTTTTGTCGAGATACTGCCCGAATCGTTGCGCCTTACAGGTGAGCCAGCATTTCTTTTTGTCCTGGCTGGATATTTCCTCGTTCATTTGTTCGAGCACACATTTGCCCCCCATTTTCATTTCGGCGAAGAGACCCACCATGATGCGTTAAGCCACGGTCACGCGGGTTTCACTGCGTTGCTTGGTTTGACGATTCACACATTTTTTGACGGCGTGGCTATCGCCGCGGGTTTTCTGGTTTCTAGCTGGCTCGGCGGAGTCATCTTCGTCGCGATTATTCTCCATAAGCTCCCCGAAGGATTCACAGTGGCGTCGCTGATGCTTGCGAGCGGACAAAGCAGGCGCGTTGCGCTGCTCGCTTCAGTGGCGCTCGGCACGGCAACCCTGGCGGGTGTGCTCCTAACGAATGTTCTCCGCGGTCAATTGGGCTATGCGTTGCCGCTTTCCGCCGGGGTTACGATTTACGTTGCTGCGTCAGACTTGATTCCGGAAGTCAATCGCGAGCCGAGCACCGGAATGGCGTTGGTTGTTTTTGTAGGTGTCGCAATCTTGCTGGGCCTGCATCACTGCTTTCGTGTTTGAGCAAATCGACCGAGGCATAGATTTCGCCCAGTTCGCCTGGAGAGAATTCGATTGTCAACCCGCTGGCGTGCGCTCCAGCATCGAAATTTCCGGCTCTTTTTCTTCGGGCAACTCGCTTCGCTGATTGGCACCTGGATGCAATCGGCGGCGCAGTTGTGGCTGGTATACCGATTGAAGGGCTCCCCAGTTGTGCTCGGTTTGTTCGGATTTGCCAACCAGATTCCCATTTTTTTTCTTGCGCCGCTGGGTGGGGTTGTTGCCGATACGCGTAACCGGCACACGACGCTTATCTGGACGCAAGCCTCAGCCATGGTGCTTGCCTTTGTGCTCGCCGGACTGACGTTGTCAGGATTGGTCCAAGTATGGCATTTGATTCTCATTGCGTTCCTAGTTGGAGTGGTAAATGCTTTCGATATTCCCATTCGTCAAGCTTTCCTGAACGATATGGTTGCCAAGGACGATTTGATGAATGCGATTGCTCTAAATTCGTCGATATTTCACGGTGGTCGCGTCGTTGGGCCGGCGATTGCCGGGTTCGCAATTGCGGCTATCGGCGAAGGCTGGTGCTTCTTCCTCAATGGGATGAGTTTTCTAGCCGTGATCGCAGCTTTGGTTGCCATGCGCATCCCGCCTCATGCGAGTGCCAAGCAACAAGACGCGTCCTTGAAGAATTTGCTCGAAGGCTTTAACTATGCTGTGGGCGATCCACCGGTCCGCTCCGTGTTATTGCTGATAGGCCTGGTCAGCTTGGTGGCTCTCCCTTACACGGTCCTGCTGCCAATATTTGCAAATACTATTTTGCAAGGCGGTTCTCGCGGTTTCGGAATATTGCTGAGCGCTTCCGGCATCGGCGCTCTAACGGGGGCTTTGTACTTTGCGGGCCGGCAGGTTTACACCGGACTCGCGCGCTGGATTGCAGTAGCCGCCGCTATCTGTGGCGTTTCACTGGCGGCATTTTCTCAATCGCGCATCTTCTGGCTGTCCTGTGTCCTTCTACTGATTGCCGGCTTTAGCGTGACAGTGCAAATGGCGGCGTCCAACACAGTCATTCAGCATCGGGTGCCCGATGCGCTCCGCGGACGGGTGATGGCCATTTACGCGATGATGTTTATGGGCATGTACCCAGTTGGGGCGCTTCTGGCCGGCGCGATCGCAAAGCGCTTTGGGGCACCGACTACGGTCGGCGTTGGCGGAATCTTGTGCGTCGCTGCAGCGGCTGTTTTCGTACTGCTGGTGTTGCTGCCAATCGAGCGCGGACGGGAACAAGAAATCGGCCAGACCGGAAGATAAGCCTGGTCGAAGAGCACCTTCTGTTTGCACTTCATGCAAAGTCGATAGCGCGCTTTTCGTTTAGCCTCTCCAGGTAGTCGAGAACGTCCTCCTCGACCTTTTCGGGCTTTGCACGGGCATAGAGTTTCTGCATCGCAGCGATGATTTCGGCAACCGTGTGTTTACCGTCGCAGCGCTCGATGATTTGCAGGCTCGGGCCCAGAAGGGGCAGAGGGCGTTCGGGCGTGGTCAGCATCGTTTTTTGGCCGGGTGCTTGAGTTAGGCGGCATCCTGGAGCGAGACGCGGACGCGCAGTGAGAACAGGACGCATCAGTACACCCTTCAGATAGTTCCGTTGCTTGGACCCTGCCTTGTCGCACCTTAGCACACGACTGAAGCAGTGATCTCTGTTTAGTAAACGCTGGACTATGCGTCGAGCGAGCCCGATGCAGGTACACCATTACTTGTGGCTCGATTGCGGATCGCCAAGAGGGTTCGATACCGGCTGTACACTTTTGCACAGTAAAAAGTTTTTAATGATCGCGTATTTCGCTTGACAAGTCAAAAAGTGACGGTAATATCGTGGCACAAAGTGGGGATAAGTGGTTGAAAGTGTCATATTGTGGTGAGCCGGGCGACACGTAGTAGGGGTTTTTCAGGTCCAGAATGCTTCGCGGCAACTACCCAGCGCGGGTCGACGACAAGGGCAGGCTCAAGATTCCTGCGACCTATCTGGAGGAGCTCAAGCAACATGGCGGTCAATTCTACATCACCAGCACCACAGGCGAGTCGGCGATTATCTACCCAATGCATATCTGGAATGAAGTTGAAGAGAAGCTGGCGAAAATTTCCTCGCACAATCGGGCCAAGAAGAAGTTTTTAGCGAGAACCAACTATTTCGGGCAGGTGATCGAACTCGATGGACAGGGAAGGGTTCTACTGCCAACGGTGCTGCGGGAAGCGGCGCAAATGAAAGGTGAGGTTGCCGTGCTAGGGAACCTAACTCACCTGGAAGTCTGGAACCAGGGCCGCTACCTGGAGAATTTGAAAAACAATCCGCTGACCGAAGATGATGAAAAGGATCTGGAAAGCCTGGGAATTTAGGGAAACAGGGTGTGAATGTTCCGCATACACCGGTACTGCTCGAGGAAGTGCTGCACTGGTTGGAGATTAAACCCGATGGGACCTATATCGATGCGACGGTTGGAGCAGGGGGGCACGCGGCGGAGATTGCGCGGCGGCTAACGACGGGGCGACTCATCGGACTGGACCGTGACGCGCAGGCATTGCGGCTGGCGCGCGAGCGGCTGAAAGAGTTCGAAGCGAGGGTGACGCTGGTGCACGCGGAGTTCTCCAAGATCGATGAAGTGACAAAGACGCTCGGTTTACCACAAGCCGATGGCGTGCTGGCCGATCTGGGCGTATCGAGCATGCAGCTCGACGCGGGCGGGCGTGGCTTTTCGTTCCGCGAAGCGGGACCGCTGGACATGCGCATGAACACCGAGAACCAAGCAACGGCGGACGAAATTGTGAACCAGTGGCCGGAGAAAGAACTGGCCAATCTGCTCTATCGCCAAGCTGAAGAGCATGATTCACGCAGAATCGCCAGGAGCATCATGCGTGCGCGGCCGATACGCGACACCGCACACCTGGCAACGGTTGTGGCAGGGGCCCGCAGGCACAGGGGAAGGCAGAGACTGCATCCCGCGACAAAAACGTTTCTGGCGCTGCGGATTGCGGTGAATCGAGAGATGGAGGAACTCGGGCAGTTTCTTTCGCGGACCCCCGCCACAATTTCTTCTGGAGGACGCTGGGTGGTGCTGAGCTATCACTCACTGGAAGACCGGCTGGTGAAACACACCCTTCTTGATTGGCAAAAGGCCGGAGTACTGAAGGTGCTGACAAAAAAAGTGATCCAGCCGGCAGAGGCGGAAATTCAGCAAAACGTACGCGCTCGGAGCGCGAAATTGCGGGCCGCCGAGAAAGTGAGCTCATGAAATGACCCGGAGAAAAACGCGAGCAAACACCGAGTTTTACACGCGCAAGCGAATCGATAACTCCAGGCTAGTCCGCCCACTCGAGCCCAGCAGACTGCGAGAATGCGCACGGCTGGTAGCGCTCGGCGCATTTCTAGCAGGTGGGGCGCTGCTTTATACCTGGCAGCATTTTCAGTACATTCAATTGAGCTATCAATTGGAGACGCTGAAGTCAAAAAGGTCTGAGACACAGGGACTGAATCAGAAACTTAGACTGGAGGTCGCGGGCTTGCGCGACCCGATGCGCATCGACGTAATTGCTCGGCGGCAGCTTGGGCTCACCGCACCAGCGCTCGGCCAAATTGAAAACTTGAATGGTCCGATCGATGTGGAGTTGGCACAGGCGCGCACAACGCGATCGGCTACGGGGAACCAGTGACGAGGTTGGGCAGTGCGCGCGATCTGACCCGCGTGATTTAGCCCGATTACCTCGCCTCGAATCACTTCTTCGTAAGTACGGAACAAGAGGAGCGCACCGGACGGAACTATACTCGAAAAACCGGCTCTCTATGGACTCCCGCCGCCTTCGTCTTCGCTTGCTCATCATCGCTTTGATTGCGGCCCTGTGGATGGCGGCAGCTCTAGGACGTCTTGCTTACCTGCAGCTGTTCCGTTACGGCGACTATCTAGCCCGCGCGCAACATCAACAGCAAAAAATTGTTCCCACCAGCCCGAAGCGCGCCCCGATCTACGATCGCAATATGCATCCGATGGCCATGAGCATAGAGGTGGACTCATGTTTCGCGATCCCTTCGGAGATCGCCGACCAAGCCCTGGCGGCGCGACTGGTTTCGCGCGTGTTGGGGGTTCCCGAAAATGTAATGGAACAACGCCTGGCATCTTCAAGATCGTTTGTATGGCTCGAGCGCAAGCTTTCTCCGGAGAAGGTAGAGCGAATAGCTGCGCTCAATCTGAAGGGCATCTACTTCCAAAAAGAGAATCGCAGATTCTATCCCAAACGAGATCTCGCAGCGCACGTTCTCGGGTACGTGGATATCGACGAGAACGGGCAGGGGGGGATCGAATATGCGCTAAACAATCGAATCCGAAGAAACTCCGGGCGCATGATGGTCCTGACGGATGCGCGGCATCGTTGGTTCAATAGCCGCGAGAATGGCCACGATACCAGCTCTAGTGTGGTTCTGACACTCGATGAAAAAATTCAGTACATTGCGGATAAAGCGCTGGCGGCAGCAATCACCGAGACGCACGCGATCGCCGGAACAATCATGGTCCAGAATCCAGCGAACGGCGAATTGCTGGCAGTGGCCAACTGGCCCCGCTTTAATCCTAACGCGGCGAAAGACAGTCCTCCAGAGCATATGATGAACCGGGCTGTTGCTGCCCTTTACGAGCCGGGGTCGACGTTCAAGCTGGTAACTTTGGCTGCGGCACTCGAAGAAGGCATCACCACCCCCGGCGAGGTTGTCGATTGCCAAAATGGGGCAATTTACATCGCTGGGCATCGTATCCGCGATCATAAGCCCTTTGGGCTGCTTACCATTTCTGATGTGTTGGCCAAATCCAGCGATGTCGGGGCCATCAAGATTGGGCTGAGACTGGGCGCCCCAAAACTATATGAATACATCCACGCACTAGGATTCGGCTCGCCAACGCATGTCGATTTGCCCGGAGAGAGTCGCGGGCTTTTACGGCGCGTTGAAAATTGGACACCCATTTCCGTCGGTGCGATATCCATGGGCCAGGAGATTGGCGTCACGCCCGTGCAATTGATTAACGCGGTTTCGGCGATTGCCAACGGCGGCTTAATGAACAGACCACACGTCGTGAAAGAGTTGCGGCGCAACAGTCAGGCACTTTCCGTGGACAGTGGGCTCCCCACCAACCAACCGCGACGCGTGCTAAGCGCGAGAACATCGGCGACCCTGCGGCTAATGATGGAAGGAGTGGTCCTGACGGGCACCGGGAAGCTGGCGCGCCTCGATGGGTGGACGGCGGCTGGAAAAACAGGCTCGGCGCAAAAGATTGACCCGGCCACAGGGCGATATTCGCCGACGCAACTGATTGCGTCGTTCGTGGGATTTGCGCCGCTAAATACTCCGGCAGTTGCGATACTTGTGTCGCTCGATTCTCCCGTGGGGCTGCACGAGGGAGGACAAGTTGCCGCCCCTGTCTTCAAGCGCGTCGCTGAACAGACGCTCAATTATCTCGGGGTGTTGCGGGACGTTCCCATTCGCCAGAAGGTTCTACGCGCATCGCGCGGCAAAGAATTAAGCGGTTCGTTGCCGGATATAACCGATTTCACGCCCGCGGAAGGAACCTCTGCCGCTGCCTCGATGAATGCAGTACCAGCGGCGCAGATTGCGACCCCATTACCGGTCATGCAAACTGTAGCATTGACCGACCATCACGAAATGAAGGCGCCTAACTTGCTGGGAAAAACTGTGCGCGAGGTTACCGAAGAATGCCTGCGGCTCTCGCTGAGGCCAACGCTGATTGGTACGGGTGTAGCCGTAGAGCAGATACCCAGCTCGGGGACGATGATTCGGCAGGGCAGTCGTGTGACTGTTCAGTTTGGACGTATGGTAGCGGGGCGATCCCATCGAAAACAAGAGCACTCTCGATGGTGAAACGTGGCGTGGAAGATCTCTGCACAACTTTGGGGCAAGGGCCGGGAAGCTCTATACTTGGTAGACAACGCATGAAACTTCAAGACGCACTCGCAGGTATCGACCTCAGCTACCCAGTTGCCGACAGCAGCGTTGAAATTTCACATTTGGCTTGTCATACCAGCAAAGTCGAGCCAGGTACATTATTTTTTGCGTTGCGCGGAGCGAAGTCTGACGGAAACCAATATGTGAAGGATGCAGTCGCTCAAGGAGTTGTGGCTATTGCCAGTGAGGAGCCGCGAAACGCCGAGGTTCCGGATCAAATCGTTTGGGTACAGGCTCGGGACGGGCGAAAAAGCCTGGCCCTTGCTGCAGCAAACTTTTATGGGCATCCGGGACGCGCGCTAAGAATGGTCGCCGTTACCGGTACCAATGGCAAAACGACGACCACACACTTGATGGATTCAATTTTGAAGGCCACCGGGCAGGGAACAGGTTTGTTCGGTACGATTGCGTATCACACGCCACGCGGGGAATATCCTTCGGCGAACACGACGCCGGAATCCCTCGATTTGCAAGGTTTTCTCGCCGAGATTCGCGACGCGGGCGGGAAATTTGCGGTGCTCGAGGCAAGTTCACATGCACTGGCGATGGATCGCTTATGGGGTTGCCATTTCGATGCCGCGGTTTTCACGAACCTTACGCGCGAGCATATGGATTATCACAAGACGTTCGATGACTATTTTGCTGCGAAGCGTCGGCTGTTCGAGGGCACTGGGAGTGGCGCGCCTGAAGTAGGCGTGATTAATACCGATGATCCTTACGGGAAGCTTCTGGCAGGCATGGCCAAGGCGACGCTAAGTTATGGACTGGAAAGCAACGCCGACATCACCACACCCAAATTTATGCTTTCGTTTTCTGGTTTGAAATTCACGGCCCACACGCCGATCGGAAAAATCGAGATTGAGTCGCCGCTGGTCGGGCGGATCAATGTGTATAACATTTTGGCTGCGGTGGGCGCCGCCGTGGCGCTCAGCCTACCACGCGATGCCATAGAGAAAGGAATCCGCAACTTAGAGAGCGTTTCCGGAAGGTTCCAACGGATTGATATGGGCCAGCCGTTCTCCGTAATCGTTGATTATGCGCACACCGATGACGCGCTGGAGAATTTAATTCGCACGGCTCGCGAGTTGAATCCAAAAGGTCGAATCATCACGATGTTTGGATGCGGCGGCGGAAAAGATCGAACGAAGCGCCCGGTCATGGGGGAAGTAGCGGGTAAGCATAGCGATCTGGTGGTGTTATCGAGCGACAACCCACGCAATGAAGATCCGCTTAGAATCATCAGTGACATTGTGGTGGGTCTGCAGAAAGTCGAAGGTAAGTATGTGATTGAGCCTGACCGCGAAAAAGCGATTGGCGTCGCGTTCGACTATGCCAAAAGCGGCGACATCGTGCTGCTTTGCGGAAAAGGTCACGAGACATACCAGATTTTAGGCGACCGCAGCCTTGCGTTTGATGAACGGGAAGCAGCGCGTCGGGTGTTGCGGGAACGCGGGTTTGGCACATAGTCTGGCACGCGACGCGCAATAAATCATCGCGCAGGCCCGCACAAACTTGGGGAGTTACTCCTCAAGCAGAACCTGGAAGGCCCGGGGACGCCTACGAAATTGAGGCAAGGATGCGCTGGACGCTCGCAGAAGTTGCTGAAGCTTTGGGGGTTGCGCCACCCAGTGGGCTCAACGCCGTGGCCCGGCTGGCCGGTGTCTCGATTGATTCTCGAACCATTGGCGCCGGACAATTGTTCTTTGCGATACACGGGCCGCGTCATGACGGACACGTTTTCGTGGGCTCGGCCATGGAGCGAGGCGCGCTCGCAGCGGTGGTCGACGGCGACCGGCTTGAGTCGTACACGGACGCGGTGCGGGGAAAACTTTTTGGTGTCGCCGACACAACCGCGGCGCTCGGTCAGTTGGCGAGGGCGGTGCGACGCGCGTGGGGCTGGCCTCTGGCTGGGGTCACGGGGTCGATCGGGAAAACCACCACTAAAGAGATCCTTGCGGCTCTTCTGGCCGCGAGGTTCCGCGTACTGAAATCCGAGGGTAACTTAAACAATGAATATGGGTTGCCGCTGATGCTGATGCGACTCGAGGAAACCCAGAAGGCGGCTGTGCTGGAGATGGGGATGTCGCGTGCTGGTGAGCTTTCCCGGTTGGCCAAGATCGCTGAGCCCAATGTGGGAGTGGTGACGCGCGTAGCCCCGGTGCATCTGGAGTTTTTTAAGTCGCTCGATGAGATTGCGGCGGCGAAACGTGAGCTGATTGAAGGGCTCGCGGGAGAAGCGCCTGTAGCGGTGTTGAACGCCGACGATGCGCGCGTGACCGCGTTTGCGAAAATTGCGCGGGGGCCTGTGCTGACGTTTGGTTTCGCTCCGGGTGCGAACTTCCGCGCTGAGGCGGTCGAAGATCATGGCGCCTTGGGCTCGGCATTTCGATTCACTTCGCCCAGTGAAAGCGCTTATCTGCAATTGCCGTTGGCTGGACGTCATGCGATTTCCAACGCGCTGGCTGCCATGGCGGCAGCGAGCGTGTGGGGAATCAATGCTGCTGATGCCAAGCGCGTGTTTCCCACTCTTCGGCCGGCGAACATGCGCGGAGAAGTACTGCGATTCGATGATGGTTTGGCGTTGATCAATGACTGCTACAACTCGAGTCCGGTGGCGCTGGCGGCGGCGATTCAGCTGCTCGGAGCAACGCCGGGTTTCGATCGGCGCATTCTCACTGCCGGAGAGATGCTGGAGCTCGGAGTTAGTTCGGCGGAACTACATCGTGAGTGCGGGCAGAGAGCTGCGGAGGCTGGAAACATCGATTGGATCATTGGCGTACAAGGCGACGCGGCGGAGATTGTCTACGGCGCTGTGCATGCCGGGCACCCTCAGGCGCGCACGCGGTTTTTTTCCTCATCTGAAGAAGCAGCGAAATTTGTTCTTGGGTTGGTGAAGGCGCGGGATCTCGTGCTTGTAAAGGGATCGCGCGGCACAAAGATGGAGCGCATCGTCGAAGCGCTGCTTGCCGAGCGTACCCCCAATGCTTCAGCTTCAATGACCGGCACGCGCAGCGGGAGCGGGCCTAGCGGGACTGGGTTTACGGGGACAGGCGAGGGAGCGCAGTAGATGCTCTATTACCTGTTCTACGAGGTGCTGCGTAAATATTTCAGCCCGCTGAACCTGTTTCGCTACATCACTGTGCGAACCGCCTATGCCAGCTTGACGGCGCTATTTTTGTCGTTGGCTATGGGACCATGGGTCGTGCGTAAACTGCAAGAACTGCAGATTGGACAATTTATTCGCGAGGAGGGACCCGAACGCCACTTGGCGAAGGCCGGCACTCCGACGATGGGCGGTCTGCTGATTGTGCTGGCCACTGTGGTGCCTACACTGCTTTGGGCCAATCTAACAAATGCGTTCGTGCTGCTGACTTTGTTTTCGATGCTGGGATTTGCGGCCATCGGATTTGTAGACGACTACAGCAAGGTGAGCAAAAAGCACAACCGCGGCATGAGTGGCCGCCGGAAATTATTTTTGCAAGTACTGATTAGCGTAGGTGTGGCTACGGCACTTTTGCTGTTGGCTACATTTCGGGCGTACTCAACACAACTGGTAATGCCCTTTTTCAAACGGTTCCAACCGGATCTGGTCATCCATACATTATTGACGCACCGCTACCTGTGGCCGCTGGCCTTCGTGCCGTTTCTGGCATTCGTAGCACTGGTGATCACCGGCGCATCGAATGCGGTAAATCTCACAGATGGCCTCGATGGCTTGGCGATCGGCTGCACGGTGATTGCCGCGGGCGCGCTGACAGTGATTACTTACATTAGCAGCAACTATCGTTTCGCGACCTATCTCGAGATCCAATACATTCCGCGCGTCGGCGAGCTGACGGTTTTTTGTGGAGCGCTTATGGGCGCTGCGCTCGGTTTTCTTTGGTATAACGCGCATCCCGCAGACGTTTTCATGGGAGATGTGGGCTCGCTGGCACTGGGCGGAGCGCTTGGCGTAGTCGCGGTAATTATCAAGCAAGAGGTTCTGCTGTTTTTTGTGGGCGGAGTGTTCGTGATCGAGGCGCTCTCGGTGATTTTGCAAGTAGCGTCATACCGGTTAACAGGGAAACGCATTTTTCGAATGTCGCCGCTGCATCATCATTTTGAGCTGGCAGGCTGGAGCGAGTCCAAAATCATTGTGCGGTTCTGGATCGCTGCACTGGTTTTTGCTTTGTTTGCGCTTACCACTCTGAAACTGCGATAAAAATGAGATCAGGGATCCAACTCGAGGGAAAACGCGTTCTGGTGGTCGGGCTAGCGCGTACCGGACTGGCTACGGCACTGTTCTGCGCAAAACGCGGAGCTACGGTAACGGCGACCGATACACGGTCGGAATCGGAGATCTGCGAGATAGCCGCCAAGCTGGGTGCCCTGGGCGTACGATTGGAATTAGGGGGGCATCATCAGGAAACATTTATCGAACAGGATCTAATTATTCCCAGCCCAGGTGTGCCGGCGAATCTTCCCGCGCTGGCTGCGGCACAGAACAAGGGCGTCGCAATTTGGAGCGAGGTCGAACTCGCTAGCCGGTTCCTGAGCGGAAGGCTCGTGGGAATCACAGGTTCGAATGGGAAGACCACCACCACGGCCCTCACCGCCCATATTCTTGAGCAAGCTAAATTTGCTACGATTCTTGCCGGCAATATTGGTACGCCGCTCATCTCCCGCGTTGAAGAAACCACCGATTCGAGCGTGACGGTTATTGAATTGAGCAGTTTTCAACTCGAATTGATCCGCCAGTTCCGGCCAGATGTAAGCGTCTTGTTGAATCTGACGCCTGACCATCTGGATCGTCACGGCTCGCTCGAAGCTTATGGAAGAATGAAGGCGCGAATTTTCGAGAATCAAACCGAGCGGGACGCAGCGGTGTTGAATGCCGATGACCCTCGGACACCATCCTACGCGCCCGCGCTGCCTCAGATTTTCTGGTTCAGCCGAATACGGCGTGTGTCCAGTGGCGCCTACCTGCGCGGGGAGGATTTGGTTTTCCGTCGCGACGGCGCGGACATAACTGTTCTTCGCCGAAGTGACATCCTGTTGCGCGGCGCTCACAACGTTGAAAATGTTCTCGCGGCGGTTGCTGCTGCACATCTAGCGGGCGCGCCGCAGGAAGCGATTGCAGCCGGCGTCCGGAGTTTCCCAGGGGTCGAACATCGTCTGGAATTTGCTGGCGAAGTATGCGGCGTCAGCTACTACAACGATTCCAAGGCCACCAATGTTGACGCGACCCTCAAGGCGATTGATGCGTTTCCCGGCCGGTTGCTGGTCATTTTGGGCGGGAAAGATAAAGGCAGCGACTATGCTCCTCTGCGCTCGCCCCTGAAAGATAAGGCCGTAGCGGTCTTTCTTATTGGTGCTGCTGCTGACAAGATCGCGCGCCAAATTGAAGGCGCGGTGCCAATCGAACGGGTAGGGACTCTGGACCGTGCCGTACACCTGGCCACCGACCGTGCCCGTCCCGGCGATACCGTGTTACTTGCGCCGGCCTGCGCCAGCTTCGACCAATTTGATAACTACGAGCACCGCGGCCGCGTATTCAAAAAACTTGTGCGGGAGATCATGCAGCAAGCAGCTCCGGATATCCCGGTAGGGACAAATAATCATGCCCCGACGACTGGAAACTGATCACTGGCTATTTGGCGTGACCTTAGGGCTGTGCTTCATCGGGGCCGTAATGGTTTTCAGCGCCTCGGCGGTAACAGCCCGCGAACAATTTGGACACGCATCCTATTTTATCGTGCGGCAACTGGCATGGCTTGTCCTAGGCATCGCAGCAATGTTCTGGCTGATGAACACCGACTATCGCAAACTCCGGCAGCCCGGAGTTGTCTTCACCGCACTCAGTGTCGTACTCTTGCTGCTCGTCGGCGTATTTTTTCTCGACAAGTCTCACGCCACCCATCGATGGATCCGCATGGGACCAGTAGGCATCCAGCCATCGGAATTGGCCAAACTTGCGGTGATCCTCTATCTCGCATGGTTTCTGGAGATGCGCCATCGCGCGCGCGCGCAAATGGAATTTTCTCTCGAAGATTTCAAGCAAACCATTGCCCCAGCGATCCTTCCGGTGCTGCTGGTGATGTGTTTGGTCGTCTTGCAACCGGACCTGGGCACTTCACTGGAGATTTTCCTGATGGCCCTGGCTATTCTCTATGTCGCCGGATTGTCGTGGCGCTGGCTGGCAGTG
>DATNLZ010000044.1:0-10089 GCA_035602605.1 Candidatus Dormiibacterota bacterium | reverse complement strand
GGTATCAAACACTATCGGTAGACTATTTCAGTCCAATCTCGCGATTATACTGTTGGATAACTCCGTAACACTCGCAGGCGCACTCTTCGAGTTTCGTGCGGCTCAGAATCTGCACTGCACCACGGGTGTACTCGATAATCTCGTTGTTCTCTAAAACGCGGTTGACTACTCGCTGAAAGTCGCGCAGCGTTTACTGATTACTGATGTCGGGAACAGCGCTTGTGACAGGAACAGCTCCTATCTTTACTCGATCTTCGTTCGACGGAGATTTATCAACATCTATGACCAGGGTGAATTCACTTTCTCTCGATGTCCGCAGTAGCGGAAAACTTCCGGTCTACGTGTGGTTCTGAGCGCGGAGCACCTGAATGCAGCACACAACGCTTCCCGGCAGCGACACCACACGTAGGACACGGGACGGAGGATAACTGTTTGGGCGTGAGTTCTTTTTTTCTCATCCGGACAGAATGCGATAACACCCAGCCGCTAAACTGCTCAATTCTGAACACTGTCGGTATTAGGCGCTACTCGATCAATCCGTGCCAAGTGAATTGTGAGGCAAGTCATTGGGCGCTGCCTCCGGATTTGGGTGTTTCGTTTTCGGCTCACGCTTTTTCAAGCGCTTGCACAGGTTCTAGTAGAGTCAATTCAGCGCCCGCGCGATTCAGACACGGTTGAGCGTTCTGAAGTCCTCTGAGATGTGCTTGTCGATTTCAAGCCCCATTGCTTCTCCAGCGCGGAGCCCCGTTCCACCAAGCAGGGCACAAAACATCTGCTTGTACCCTTTGGAGAACCCGAGAATCCCGGTCACTACTTCGTTGGTGAAGTGGGGTGTGTTTTGTTTGCTCTTGTCCACCACTGGCATGTCGACGAATTCATGGTGCCATTTGCGAGGGAAGAGTTGCTCACCTTCCTCGTTAACGGCAGAAGCCACGACCGACTTCACGACCTGTGTGTAGGTATTGACCGCCCAGTTCAGCGGAGCCGAGCGCGAGTTACTGAACGAGGCGGATCCGGAAATTAGCCAAATCGCCGATGTACAGTTTGTTGCCGGACGCGTCCAATGCCACACTAGTATTACCACTTAAGCTGGCGCTGGTAGCTGGTCCCCCGTCCCCACTGAAACCGTAGGTCCCACTGCCCGCTACCGTGGTGATGATTCCAGTTGCCGCATCCACGCGGCGAATATTGTCACCACTTATGAATAGGTTGCCGGATGAATCCACCGCCACCCCAGCGGCAGCAATGCTGGCGCTGGTAGCTGGTCCGCCGTCTCCACCCGTGCCTCCGCCCGCCACCGTGGTGATGATTCCAGTCGCCGCATCCACGCGGCGAATCCGGTAATTATTGGTATCTGCGATGTACAGGTTGCCAGACCCGTCTACCGCCACACCTCGGGGCCGGTCCAAGCTGGCGCTGGTAGCTGGTCCGCCATCTCCGCTGAAAAAGAAGAACCCATTGCCCGCCACGGTGGTGATGATTCCAGTCGCCGCATCCACCCGACGAATCCGAGAATTATAGATATCCGCGATGTACAGGTTGCCGGACGCATCCACTGCCACACCACTGGGTTCATAGAAGCTGGCGGCTGTCGCTGCTCCTCCGTCCCCACTGAAACCGGGGGTCCCGTTTCCCGCCACCGTGGTGATGACTCCAGTCGCCGCATCCACGCGGCGAATCCGGTGATCGAAACTATCCGCAATGAACAGGTTGCCGGACGCATCCACGGACACACCACTAGGTCCAGCCAAGCCGGCACCGGTCGCTGGTCCCCCGTCCCCACTGAAACTCCCCTCCCCATTTCCCGCCACCGTGGTGATGATTCCCGTCGCCGCATCCAGCCGCCGAACCCGATGATTGCCGGGATCCGCGATGAACAGGTTGCCGGACGCATTCAGCGCCACACCGGATACTAGACTCGGGATCGCCAGACTCAAGCTTGCGTTGGTCGCTGGTCCCCCGTCCCCACTAAAACCGGGAGTCCCATTGCCCGCCACCGCGGTGATGATTCCTGTTGTGGCTTCCACGCGGCAGATCCGATTAGCATCGGTATCTGCAATGGATAAGTTGCCAGAAGTATCCAGCCCTACCACCGTGGGCAAATACAACTTGGCGTCAGTAGCAGGTCCCCCGTCTCCACATCGATCTCCATCGATACCACCGCCCGCCACGGTGGTGATGATTCGGGTCGCCATATCTACCCGACGAATCCGGTAATTATCGGTATCCGCGATGTAGAGGTTGCCGGACCCGTCTACCGCCACACCTTGAGGCCCGTTCAAGCTGGCACTCGTCGCAGGTCCCCCGTCCCCGCTGAAACTCTGCGCCCCATTACCCGCCACGGTGGTGATGATTCCAGTCGCCGCATCCACTCGGCGAATCCGGTGATTCCTGAAATCGGCGATGTACAGGTTCCTGGCCGTATCCACCACCACACCAGTGGGATAATTCAAGCTGGCGGCGGTTGCTGGGACCCCGTCCCCACTGAAATCGGGAGTCCCATTGCCCGCCACTGTGGTTATGATTCCAGTCGCCGCATCCACTCGGCGAATCCGGGAATTAGTGGTATCTGCGATGTATAGGTTGTTGGATGCATCCACTGCCACACTACGAGGATAATTCAAGCTGGCGCTGGTAGCCGCTCCCCCGTCCCCACTGAAATCGTTCCCCCCGTTACCCGCCACGGTGGTGATGATTCCGGTCGCCACATCTACCCGACGAATCCGATGATTGAAAATGTCCGCGAAAAATATGGTGCCAGAACTATCCAACGCAACACTACTAGGCACAGCGAGGCCGGCGGCGGTCGCTTGGCCTCCGTCCCCAAGGGAACTCGATAACCCATTACCTGCGAAAATGGTCAAGAGCCCGGTTGTATCTACTCGGAAGACTCGATTACTCGCGGCAATGAAATAGTTGCCAGCCGGATCGATTGCGACACCGCGGGGAGTTCCTAGGTTGGCGGCAGTCGCCGGCATACGGTCGGGTCCCCCGCCCGCAACAGTTGAAATGATAGCCTGCGCATATGCGCTGGCTGGGCTTAGCAAACAGGCAATAACGAATGCAACCAAGCGATTGCGGCTCATTTTATTTCCTTCTGAAACCGGGAATCCATTCTTGCTAACCAAGCTAATCCCTTGCGATGGTTACTGTCAAAGAATGTTCTAAAGACTGAAGCGTCAGCACCCGCCTGAGAAATTCTCCGACCATCCCCCGCCCTCCCTGATCACATTCGATTCGAAGGGGAGGCGCTCGAAGCCGCGTGCTCGTTCGCCAAAATTCAATTCGAGCTGCTATTCAAGGTGTAGATGATTTTGTAGCTGCCAAAGCACTCAACTTCCCCCTGCTTTCAATCAACTTCAACAAGCGTGCCCCAAACGATTCAATGCCAATCACTTAGAATCAACAAGAATCCATACATTTCAATATGTCACCGCAGACGATCTTCGTGCGGCTGCTGCGCGTCATCCGATCAGTTCACTGCTCAACACCGTCAAGCATCTGCTTGCTGTTGGACCACTGCCATTCCAGAAGACGCACGCGATTTATGCCAGCGGATAGCTGCTATCCGCTGGCATAACCACTCACAACAACCCCTTTCCAGTACACCAAAAGTTCGGTGATGATTCGCTGCGCCCAAAAAACGGCGCGAACGCATGAAACGGCTTAGATCTTGGCACTTGAGCACTCCGAAGGTACTATCAGAGCCGATGTTAGCGCTCGCTCGCACTTCTGAGAGAGATTAAACCAGTTCCGGTACACAGCCCGCGAATCTGACAGCGAAAGCGGCCTGTATTACTACCGCGCCAGATACTACGATCCGACGACTGGCAGGTTCATTGGAGAAGACCCGATCCACTTTGAAGGTGGGGCCAATTTTTACAGATACGTTTACAACAGCCCAACTGGCTTCACAGATCCCCTCTGCTTGGCACAGTGCACGTATAGCATTTCACAGCATACCCTGATATGTGTCGAGAAATACGCCGCCACCAGTCGGACCCACATGGCAAGTGCAGGTAGGTCCTAACGACGTGCAGTCTGGACTTGGAATGTGTGCGGACCAGCCGAAATGCAGCGGGATCTACTACAATGGCCCGATTCCTCCTGGGAAATATAAGATAAACCCCGACAACCGACGTGGGCACCAGAACTGGTTCCGACTAGAGCCACGGCCCATCGTCCCAGGGTGGGAGATTTGGAAACGGAGAGGCTTCGCACTCCACTTGGGGACGCTGAGTCTTGGGTGCATCAATGTGAATAAGAACAGTCCGAGCGGGGTCGGTCAGTTCCAGCAACTACAACAGCTACTCAATATCGAATCGGAAAACAATTCTTTGCAGGTCAACCCGTAGGGAGGAGACCCTGTGCGTTTCGCAGATGGGCTCTTGGCCCTTGTCAACTACTGTCTTTGCCAAGTCGGGCTGCAATTTTATCTCTGGCCAGCACTTTCACATTTTCGCCACGCAGAAGTCCAGATGCCTCCAGTGGCCGATGTGATTGCAAACACAATCGTGCTTCCGGCGTTGGCAGCATTGCTCACAGCCTCTTTGGCGGGGAAGCGGGGCCTTTCTCTGTGGCCATACGCGGTTGGACCAGTGGGGGTGGCGGGATTGATATTCGTCTTTGCCGAACGCGAGTTTCCTACTTCTTGGCACGAGGCGTTTGGAATTATCGGCGTAGTTGTAGTTGGTGTATTAGCCGCAACTGGCGGTGCCTACTCCGCCCGATACCTTGTGCATGACAGGCTGGCCACGACGAATGACGAAAGGTTTTCGGCGGATTCGTAGGGCCACGCGGCTCCTTCCCCTGCTAGTGGTGCCTCTATTCTTCATTTCGTCGGGGTGTGGAGCAAAGAAAACAGAGGACGCACCTCACAAAACGCTGACGGATAGGGTGGTGGTTGAGAAGTCGGCGCGAACCATGACCTTGATGCGCGATGGCAAGGTTCTGAAAACGTACAACGTGGCGCTCAGCCGTGAACCGGTGGGAGCGAAGGAACGGGAAGGCGACCATAAAGTGCCGGAGGGGGAGTACGTAGTTGACTCGAAGAATTCGCACAGTCGGTTCCATCTCGCTCTTCACATCTCCTACCCGAATTATGCCGACCAGGAGCGCGCACGCAAGCTAGGTGTCAAACCTGGAGGCAATATCGAAATCCACGGTCTTGACAGCAAATATGCCTGGGTCGGCAGTCTGCAACGCCAGGTGGACTGGACGGATGGGTGCATCGGTGTGACCAACTCGGAGATTGAGGAAATCTGGCCGCTAGTCCGGGTTGGGACGCCCGTTGAGATACGTCGCTAGGCGGAATTAGGAAAAGAAATTGGAGCCAGACCGCTGTGCTAGGCAAAACTTCATCGGCATCACGCCACCATTCTTTCAAGGTGGTATTCAGCCGGGTGGACATACCGCATCGTCATCTGAATGTTCGTGTGCCCGAGAATCGCTGGCAACGTTGGAAGATCCACGCCGCAACCGCGCGCGTAGAGCCGGGCGCGCCACGCGGAAGATTTTGCGAGGTCTTGGCGACCGACAGCGCTGAAGATAGTTTCCGCCCAGATCAGGTGAATCCATTCTTCTGTAGATGATTTTGTAGCTGCGAAAGCACTCAACTTCCACAACTTTCAATCAACTTCAACAAGCGTGCCGCAAACGATTCAATACCAATCACTTAGAATCAACAAGAATCCATAGATTTCAATAAGGCATGGCATCTGGTTCGGGACCAGGGGGTCGGAGGTTCAAATCCTCTCGCCCCGACCAACCTTTTCAAGCACTTAAAGCGCACTCCTGGTTTCTCGTCTACAGCGGTGTAGATAAAATCGTAGACGGTCAAGAGCCTCAGAGTTCAACAACCCAGATTTCTTGCAGCACGCAAGGCTGATGAACGGAGAGCAACTTCCCCTGCTGTCGTACTTTCGATGGAAGGCGACGAAAAACGTGCCACCCAGCATCAGAGGTGTTTGTCCGTCAGATAGTACAGAACAGAGAGAGTTATTGAGAACACTGTCGGCGGAACTGCAATAAAGATTCCCGGGGGCTAGAGTCATTCTCACTAGCCGCGTTTGAGAAAAACTCGGAGCTTGTGCGAGCGCGACGGATGACGCAGTTTGCGCAACGCCTTCGCCTCGATCTGCCGGATGCGCTCGCGTGTCACAGCAAACGACTGGCCCACTTCCTCGAGCGTGTGCTCGCCACGATCGTCCAGACCAAAGCGCATCTTGATGATTTTTTCCTCGCGCGGAGTAAGCGTCCTCAGCAGTGATGCCGTCTGTTCTTTAAGGTCAAGGTTGATAACCGCGTCTGAGGGTGACACGACAGCCTTGTCCTCTATGAAATCGCCCAGGTGCGAATCTCCCTCCTGTCCGATGGGCGTCTCGATTGAGATGGGCTGCTGCGCGACCTTCTTTGTGCTGCGCACCTTGTCGACAGGGATATCCATACGCTTGGCGATCTCTTCTGAGGTGGGCTCGTGGCCAAGCTCCTGCACCAGTTGCTGGGTCATGCGGGTCATCTTGTTGATCGCCTCGATCATATGTACTGGGACGCGGATCGTGCGCGCCTGGTCGGCAATGGCGCGGGTGACAGCCTGGCGAATCCACCACGTGCCATAAGTCGAGAACTTGTAGCCGCGGCGCCACTCGAACCTGTCCACGGCCTTCATGAGGCCAATGTTGCCTTCCTGGATCAAATCTAAAAACTCAAGGCCGCGGTTGGTGTACTTCTTAGCGATGGACACAACCAATCGAAGGTTTGCGCCGGTCAGCTCTTTCTTTGCTTGTTCGGCGTCAGCCTCGCCGCGCAGGATCAGCGTGAGAGCGCGCTTCAGACCAGTCAACCCAACACCGCTCGATTCTTCGATCTCCTTTAGCTGCAAGCGGCGCGAGCGCAGTCCCTTGCGCGCTTCCGCGGCCAAATTGCCGCGAGCGGCGTCGGCACGGCGTTCAAGCCGGCCGGCGTCGCGCTCCAGCGAATGCAGACGTTCGACTGTGTGCCGCATCGTGTCGATCAGACGCTTTTTTTCTACTGGAGTGAAATCGATCCCGCGGACCAGCAGCGACATTGCAATACGTGTCCGGGCCAGTTGGTGCCGCGTCCGCAGATGTACAGGCTTGTTTGATCTCGGCATGTGTTTGAGCCGGGCCGCCTGCTTGAGTCCCACCTCGTAGAGCTTCTCGATTTTTTCGATGATCCGCAGTGTATTTCGCGTCTTGCTCTCAATTATTTCTTCAGTTATTTCTTTGTCGAACCGAACAATTTCCTCAATCGACCGCGTACCCTTGTGAAGGTCTTCGCCAGTGGCCAGCAGTTCCTTGAGCACAATCGGCGAGCGAGAGACTGTCTTGAAGACCAATAGGTGCCCGCGCTCGATGCGCTTGGCGATGGCCACCTCGGCTTGGCGCTTCAACAACGGCACGGTGCCCATCTCGCGCATGTACATACGGACGGGGTCGTTGTTCTTGTCTAGAAGGCCTGGCGCCAGGTTGAGCTCGACCTCCTCGCTATCCGTAGCCTCCTTCTTAGCCTCGACTTCGGTTGGCTCAGCACCTTCGTGTGTTGCGCGCGCAGCCTTCGCCGCCGCCGCATCCTCATAGATGTCGATTCCGTGGCCCTCCAAAATGGAGACAAAATTGTCAATCTCTTCGGACGACTGCGCATCTGCCGGGAGAATGTCGTTCACCTCATCAGAGAGCAGATAGCCGCGTTTCTTGCCCAGGTTGATGAGGTTGCGGACCTTATCGATCTTTTCTTCAAGCACAAGCGACAAGAACTTTTCCCCCTAAACCATCTTAAACAGCCGGCTTTGGACTGCCTGAAACGGACATCGTCCACGTCTTCAGTCCCTGGCTATCCCCATTGCTAACTCGTCAGGCGGCCTTGCCGGCCCAGACTTTTCGGTGATGGACCAGCGAAAAAATCGGTAATCGCATTTCTCGCAGCGAAACGGTCGCACGAAAATCATGGCCAGAAGACCAGATTCAAGGACGCCCTTGGACTGATCGATGGATTCTTTGACTCCTACAGTATGGACAATTAATCGACATGATGATTCTCCGTATCCGGCCATGTGCACCAAATCAATTCGCCAGTTCATAGCGCGGAATGTGCCGCCGGCCGAATTAAATGATTACTTGCATAGCCGACGGTCGTGAGCATATTCGGAATGGCCATTGGCGTCCAGCCAGGCCAGAAGACTGCGAATACTGTCGTGCGCCAATGCAATACTCGAATCGGCAGTACCGTAGTAAAGATTGATAGTGTCCCCATCCGATGCCACCGTATAGCCGCAGGGACACACGACGTCTTGGACATCTCCATGACGTTCGTACTTCGCTTCGGGCGCAAACATCCAGGAATCCCCTCGAACCAGGCATTTTTCTGGTTGTTGAAGATCGAAGAGGGCCAGACCCAGCCGATAGATGGAGCTCGAAGGCGTCCTTCGCACGAGATGATAGATCATCAGCCAGCCTCTTGAGGTTTCAATCGGCGGAGGTGACATCCCAATCTTGTTCGCATCCCACCAGGCGCCACGGCGGGCTCCCAGCATGAGCTTGTGATTTCCCCAGTGCCGCAGATCGGGAGAGTGAGAGATCCAGATGTGAGCTCCGAGTGGTGTATCCCACGCATTGTTCGGCCAAACTGGCGTCGGCGATTGGATGTTTGCACTCCACTCGGTCTTTGTAGCTGGTCGTCCTTCAAGCCGCCTTTCTCATGTCGTTTTTCGTTGGAGGCGCATAGACCTTTTTGTTTTCAGAGGCCTTCCGCAATTCTCGAATAATTTCACCAGCCATGTCGAAAGAGGTCCAGGGCTCGCTTTCGAATCGCACGGATTCCGGAAAAAGAGCGACTTCTTCGATCAGCCTGGTTCCCGTATTGTTTGTGTCTGCCATTGGCGTCTCGCTTGCCCTTACAGTGGCGCCCAGGACCACTACGCTCACAGCCTTACACTGACTTGCCCGTAGGGCCAGGCCTTTCTGTTATCGACGCCGTAGTGAGTCCCGATTCTGTGTTTGATGAAATTAAAGCCAGGACCCCCATGACGGCGCCCGCACAAACCACCAAGTCCAGAGGTATTTTTGGTAACTCGCGAAGGGGCGCCATGAAACCACCATGAGCAACGCCGTAATGGACACCCACTCCATGATTTCCGCGACCATTGGCAACCTCGATTCTGCTTCGAGTTCCGTCAATGGGGAACCACTGGATGAAGTGGGTTTTTGACAGCCACACGCGTCTTCACCAGCAAATAGATGGTCGGTGGAACGAGCGTTCTCCGTGTTTAGGCGCGCATTTTATGAACACGTGAAGGGACGGACTGGCCCGCCCCCTCCAAACGAAAGATCTGTCCGTTCTCGGCTGCTCAAGCCGGGCCGTCAAGCCGTGGGGTCTGTTGTCTCGCTCGTGCCACTTGCGAGACAACATGTTTACTCATAGGCGGGGCGTCAATTAGATAGACGCGTTACGACCGGCTTGAGTGGCCCTCGTTTTCGCTGGTCCCGCGACAGGTTCGTCGCTCAGCTCTTTTTCGGCTCTAACCCAGTCCTCGACATCTTTTCCGTGTTCGCCGCCGCGTTGAAGATACAACTCATGCGCCCGGTGAGCGATCTCTTCTCCCGAGGGTTCTCTGCGTCCAAACATGGCAACCTCCTTGGTTGTCAGTACGGCGGCGGAGCGCCGACCGACCTCCGCATATGAGATGTGGATTACTTGCCGTTTGCTGAGACGCTGATCTTTATCTGCTTCGGCTTGGACTCCTCACGCTTCGCCAGATACAGGGACAAGACCCCATTGCGATACTCCGCCCGAACGCTCTCGGAGTGGACCGTGTTCGGCAGGGAGAAACTCCGCGTGAACGGACCATAGGCGCGTTCAACTCGGAGGTAATTGTCCTCGCCGATGTCCTTCTCGAACTTTCGCTCTCCACGGATGGTCAACAAATTGTTCTCGACGCGTACGTCGATGTCCTTCTCTTCGAGATCCGGCAGGTCAACCTTCAGGACCAATTCGTTCTCGGTTTCATATATGTCCACTGGCGGCGCCCAGGTTGCCAGGTCAGAATGACCCAAGCGGTCGCGAGTAGAGTTG